>CP070648.1:3655059-3663005 GCA_020354555.1 Armatimonadota bacterium
GAGCCGCCGCCGTGGACGCCCGCGACGAGCAGGAGCCCGGCCATCGCGGAGGCCGTGATTTCCTCGATGAGCCGGAATCAGCGGTTGCGGTCTTCGGTGCTCACCTCCGCGCGGCCGCGGAGGTATTTGTCCAGGTATTCGGCGGTGGGCGCTTGCTCGAAGTCCTCGTCCGGCGGCATGGTGGCGACGAGCCCGCCGGCGATGTCGTGCACTAATTCGTACTCGTGGTGCAGCGTCGTGCCGCTGTAGTACTTGCCGACGTTGGAGTACACGACGTCGGGCAGATACGTGCCGCACGGCATCTGACGACCGTTGACCGAGGAGGCGATGCCGCAGGCGTGGACGATCTCCGCCGCGGCTATCAACTCGGTGAGCTTCGAGCGGATGTGCGAAGCCTTCTCGACGCCGTTGTAGTCGGCGGCCAGCGCGGCGCAGCCGAGCAGCACGTCGGTGATCGCCGGCTTGCAGCCGCAGTAGCTGTGGCGGTGATACGTAGCGAACAGCTCGGCGAGGAAACCGGCGGCCTGGTATTCCCCGCAGAGGAACACGCGCTCCCAGGGGACGAACACGTCGTCGAACACGGTGACCGATTCGACGGTGCTGTACTTGCTGCTCATCGGGCGCGAACCGCGGCGGGGCTGGCGCGGGCCGGCGCAGCGGCAGATCATCGTGATGCCCTTGGTGTCCGCGGGCACGGCGAAGGCGACGGCGTAGTCCTTGTCCGCCTCGGTCATCTCGCGGGTCGGCAGGACGATCAACTCGTGGGCGTACGGGGCGTTTGTATTGTGAGCCTTGGCGCCGCGGACCGTGATGCCCTTATCGTTGCGGTCAACGACGTGGAGGTACATGTCCGGGTCGGCCTGCTGGTGGGGGCGCAGAGAGCGGTCGCCCTTGACGTCGGTCATCGCGGCGTTGCCGGTGAGGTCGTTGTCCTGGAAGTACTCCAGGTACTCGTTGAAGCGCTTGTGATATGACGTGCTCGCGATCTGATCCACCTGGTGGGTGATGATGGACAGGGCGTTGAGCGCGTCAATGCCCATGCAGCGCTGGATGCACAGGGTGTGGTGGCAATACTCGCGAGTCATCGCGATCTTCTGGCGCAGGTCGTCGGGGCTCTGGTGGATGTGGCAGAAGCGGTTGATCTGCTTGCCGGAGAGGTGCGACGTCGCAGTCATCAGGTCCTCGTTGCCGGACTGGCCGGGCAGGTCGTAGGTGAGGGCGATGACGGAGGCGCCGGTGCGGATCTGCGGATCCTCATATGGGCGCTCGATCTTTTGCCCGCCCATGAAGACGTTGTGCTTCATCTGGGCGAGGGATTCGAGGTACTCGGCGGCAGTTTTCATGGCGATCTCCTGGCGCGAGGTGGGCAGCGCGTATTCGGCTTTGACAAATCATTCGGCGGGCGGGAGCCGTACTCCTTGGGGAGTCGGGGAGGGGGTCGGTCCGTGGGGGCTGATCGCCGCATCCGAAGACGACGCCCATTGGACACCAAGCGGCGGGCGGGCAGCAGGGATGGTCCTGCATCCATGCGCCTCTGTTCGATGTGAAAGCGGGGATGAAGAGGCCGCTGCGTGATGGCTTCGACGGTACGGAGATTCTTCGCTTTGCGCCTTGCCCACGCTCGGCGCTGCGCTCTGAATGACAGTCTCCGGGCCGCGAAAGCGCAAACGAGCCGATGATGCAACGACCCATGAATCGGCGCCCTCCGCGTTGGCGACGATCGGGCGCCCGCACGGTCTTGCAAGACGGACGCTTCGGCACGCTGCGCGGGAACGCTCGCGCTGCTATTTCGAGACGGACTTGACGTGGCCGTCCACGTAGGCGAAGTTGTTGGCGCCGGCGTGGCGCGGCGGGCTGCACAGGCTCTTCAGCGGATCCGCAGCGTTCTTCTTGCCTGCGTTGGACTCGAACAGCACGACCGTGGTCATTGGATCGGCCATGTCCGCGATCTTCTTCCCGCTGACTTCGGAGTTCATCCCATAACTGTACTCATGCCCCCTGTCGGACGGGCAGCGCAGAATCTCCTCGTCCTTGAAGTACGGCCGGATGTCGTCGGTCCACGTCTTCGCGTCGGGGAGCGTCTCGTTGTGATCTTGCGCGAACATGATTATCGCGAGAGAAAGTTGCTTGAGGTTGGACAGACAGTCCGCCTTGTCGGAGGTCTCGCGCGCCCGTTGATAGACCTGCGACATGTCTTTCGCGGGGCCGGTGCAGCCCGAGAAGATGCCCACAGTCAGCAGACAGCACGACAGCAGTAACAGCTTGGTTCGCATCCCACCCTCCTTCAAACCATGCCGTTATCCATGCCTATCACAGGTAGGCTGAGGCCTCGAGGCGACCGCGCCCGGGACACCGAGGCATTATGGGCCGAGCGCCTGCGTTTACTCCATCGCGATGAATTCGGCGTGGCCGTCAACGAAGGCGAAGTTGTTGCCGGCGCCGTGGCGCGGGGGCATGCATAGGCTCTGGAGGGGATCTGCGGCGTTCTTGCTCCCGCTCCTCGATTCGAACAGCATCACCGCGTTGACGGGGTCATCTATGTCGCCGATGCTGACGCCGCTGAGCGCGGAGTTCATGGCGTAGCTGTACTGGTTCTTGTCGGACGGGCAGTGGAACAAGCGGGCGTCCTTTATGTACGGCGTGATCATATCCATCCAGTTCGCGGCGTTGGGCAGGCGCTCGTCGTAATCCTGGGCACACATCAAGAAGCCCAGAGCGAGCTGCTTGAGGTTGGCCAGGCACGTCCGCTGACGGCGGGCCTCTTCCTCTTCGCTCGCCGGCGCTCCAGTCGCGCCGGGTTGCGTCGCTGTCTCCCCGACTACTGTACCGCCCGGTGCCGGGGCAGAGGCGCCGGGCCCGGGCGTTTCGCCAGGCACGACAGGGGCTTCGCCCGGGTACTCCGGCATCTCTCCCGTCGTCTCGTCGGGCAAGACCCATTCCTCTTCCGTGGTCTCCTCGCCCTCCTCGGTCATGCCCTGGATGGCCTCAAGCGCTGCCGGGTACTGCGCGGCGAGGTCAACGAGCAGCCTCTCGTTCTCCTTCGTCACCAAGATGTCGCGCTTCAACTCGACGGTGACCGGAACCCTAATGCCCTGCTCGGTGCGCACCGGCTGGCCGGGCTCGATCTTCACGGCCGCGGCCAAGATGATGGAGTCGAGCAAACCACGAATCGCCTGTGCTTCGGCGTCCGAGAGCTGTTGGTCGAAGAACATCGGCTCAGGCTTGTCCTTCATGCTCGGAGGTGGGGCGATCGAGGTGGCGCTCGACATGAACCAGACGCTGTCCTGGGTGATCAGCGCGGCGGCGCGCTGGAGGTCTCCGGTCGTCAGCGCGCGGGCGAACTCGCGCACGACGTTGACGGCGTTGTCCTCGTCTTGCGCCGACGCGGACGCGGCGGCAGTGATAATCAGGAAACAGCACAACAACACGGCGAGTGTGGTTCGCATCGCTCCCTCCTCGCGCGAAGGGAATCGCGCTTGGGTCGATCTGGTGGGCAGGTCGCCCGCACGGCCCGCTCGCGAGCATTCTTCGGCGGCGCCGTGAGGGCTCCTGCCGACGGAGGCGGCGCGGGGTGTCACCGCCCACATATCTTCCAACAAGGGGTTGACAATCAACAGCAAAAGTGGTATATTTCGCACAATAAGTGGTGTATACATCACAAGGAGGTGCCCTCAATGAATCCTCGGTGGCTGCGCTGGCTCGCTCTTTTGGCGTTCCTGGGGCTGCTCGGCATTCCCCTGCGCCAACACTTGCTGTACGTTCTATTCGGGTTCTCCGGGTTTGCGATGTTCTTCCCGCGCCCCGACGAGCGGTCGGAGGCAAACTTCGGACGCGCCGCCTCGTTCGCCTATGTCGCGACGCTGATTTCCTTCATGATTGGCCTGGTGGTCGCCGTCGCTCTCGTCGGCAACCAGAGCGCAGGCGACAAGGTGGCCGTGCTTGCGCTGACGTTTGCGGCCGTCTATGCCGTGCACATCTTGAGCTTCGTCATCAGCTATGTCTACTTCGATGCCAGGGGCGCGTAGTCGGAATGAAGACACGGCTCCGTGAACTACGTGCGCGCTATGACCTGACGCAAGAGGACCTGGCACGGCGAGTGGGCGTGAGCAGGGAGACAATCGTGCATCTGGAGCGGGGGCGCTACAACCCGTCCCTGCGACTGGCATTCCGGATCTCCCAAGTGCTGCACAGCCGCATCGACGAGGTGTTCACCTTCGACGACGAGGAATCGTCTCTGGACTGAAGCGAGTGTCAGAGCAGCCCCGCGCGCCTCTCGACAGGTCGCAGAGCAGCGCCCCGCTGAGAGGATAACAAGCTTCGCACCTGGAAACTGGCTGCCTGAGCCACGTCACCCATGCTCGCTCAGCTCGACAGCGCAGCCATCGTTGGCATCGAAGCCCGCCCGGTGCAGGTGCAGGTTGACTTCACCAGCGGGCTCGCGTCGTTCGTTGTCGTCGGCCTGCCCGATGCCGCGGTGAAGGAATCCGCGCGCCGCGTCGAGTCCGCGATCAGGAACTCCAACTTTAAGTTCGGGCGCAGCGGCAGCATCGTCGTCAACCTCGCCCCCGCCGACCTCAAGAAGGAAGGCCCGGCGTTCGACCTCCCCATCGCCATCGGCGTCCTCGCCGCGACGGAGCAGATCAAGCCGCAGGGGATTGATGATTTCCTGGTCACCGGCGAGCTATCGCTCGACGGCGGCGTGCGCCCGGTGGCAGGGGTCTTGCCGACGGTGGTGGCGGCGAAGCGCATCGGGAAGAAAGCGGTCATCGTCCCCGCGGCCAACGGGCGCGAGGCGGCGATCGTCGAAGGCGTCGCGGTGCATGCGGTCGAGAGCCTGTACGAAGCCACGGCGTTATTGGAGAACCCCGGCGGCCGCCTGCCGCTTGCCTACCAACCGCTGGAGGCGGCGCTTTTCGATGCGAGCTATGACGTGGATTTCTCGGAGGTCAAGGGGCAGGCGCACGTCAAGCGCGCGCTGGAGATCGTCGCGGCGGGCGGGCATAATATGCTCATGGTCGGGCCGCCCGGCGCGGGGAAGACGATGCTCGCGCGGAGGCTGGCGACGATTCTCCCCGGCCTGACGACCAACGAGGCGCTGGAGGTGAGCCGGATCTATTCGATCGTCGGCCTGCTGCCGAGTGACTCGTCGCTGATGACGACGCGGCCGTTTCGCGCGCCGCATCACACGATATCGAGCGCCGGGCTGGTCGGCGGCGGGACGATTCCGCGGCCCGGCGAGGTGACGCTGTCGCACCTCGGGGTGCTGTTCCTCGACGAGCTGCCCGAGTTCCATCGCGACGCGCTGGAGGCGCTGCGCCAGCCGGTGGAGGACGGGCATGTCGTGATCAGCCGCGCGATGGGGTCTCTGCGGTACCCCGCGCAGCTCGTCCTGGTCGCGGCGATGAACCCGTGCCCGTGCGGGTATTTCGGCGACCCGGAGCGGGAGTGCGCGTGCAGCTTCTCGCAGATCAGGCGGTATCACAAGCGGATCTCCGGGCCGCTGCTGGACCGGATTGACATCCACATCGAGGTGCCCCGTTTGCCGGCGCGGGAGATTATGGAGCCGAGCGAGGCGGAGCCGTCGGGGGCGGTGCGCGAGCGGGTGGAGCGAGCGCGGGCGGTTCAGCACGAGCGATTTCGCGGGAGCCGGATTTTCTGCAATGGGCAGATGACGACGCGGCATCTAAGGCAATTCTGCGCCCTGTCGCCGGATGCCGATGCTTTGCTGCGGTCGGCGTTCGACCAGATGAAGCTGTCCGCGCGGGCGCATAGTCGGATCCTCAAGGTCGCGCGGACGATAGCGGACCTCGAAGGCGCGGCTGACCTCCGAGCCGCGCACATCGCGGAGGCGATTCAGTACCGCACCCTCGACCGGAAGTTGTGGGGGTAGAGGCCTGAGCGTCGCGGGCATCTACAGGGGTCTTCGCTCCGGGTTTCGGCGGCCGACGGACAATCTTGTTGCACCCCACACGACAGCAGCGCAGGTTGAAGGCGCTGTTCGGCAGAACCATAGACCTCGAACAGGCGACAGCATGGTGCAGCGATCCCGACTCGTTTTGCCCATAATCGGCGTGCTGCTGGTGACGGTGCTAGCCGGCGCGACCGCAGCCGCGGAGGAGAAGGCACAGATGCCCGAACGCATCATCCTGGACACCGACATCGGCGATGATATAGATGACGCGTATTGCCTGTCGCTGATCCTGAGCTGCCCGGAGTTGGAGCTGGAGGGGGTGGTGACGGTGTACGGGCCGGTGCAGCGGCGGGCGCAGATCGCGCGCAAGCTGCTGCGCGTGGCGGGGCGCGACGACATCCCGGTCGTGCCGGGCAAGGCGGGCCGGGGCGACCCCGAGGCCGTGCCCAATCAGCACCCCTGGGCGGAGGGCGAGAAGACACCGAGCGGGGACGGCGTCGCTTTCGTCGTTCACAAGATCCTGCAGAACCCCGGGGAAATCAGCCTGCTCGCCGTCGGGGCGCTGACGAACGTCGCGGCCGTGCTCGACGCTGACGCGCGCATTGCCGGTGCGATCAAGCGCATCTTCATCATGGGCGGGTCGGTGTACCGGGGCTACAATGGCAGCGATACGCCTGCCGTGGAATGGAACATCCGCTGCGATCCGGCGGCCGCGCGTACGGTGCTGGCGAAGGCGCGGAATCTCTACGTCGCCCCGCTGGACATCTCGTCGCTGGCGCATCTGCGGGCCGAGCACCTCGACGCGATCGCCGCATCCGACCGTCCGCTCGCCCGCGCAATGGCGGAACTCCTCCCCTACTGGCGGGGCGACGACGCGCAGCGGCGCCCATGTCTGTTCGACCCGCTGACGGCGGCGCTGATGATTGAGGCGAGTCTTGCCAAAGGCCGGGAGATGCGCATCGAGGTGACGGATGAGGGAATGACGGTGCCCGCCGAGGGCGAGCCCAATGCGTTCGTCTATCTGGAACCGAACCTCGAACCCTTTTTCGAGTTCTACGTGAGACGCCTGGCGAGCGAACCGGCGAGTCCCCGCACTGAGTGACGGGCGTGAAGAAGATGCTGCTGACAACAGCTCTCATCGTGGGTGGCCTGCTCGCGGTAGCCGCAGTGCTGTTCGCGGCGACCCGGCTGGCGGATGACCGGCGGCTTGCCGTCATCTGGCGATCGCTGGAGGTCGAAGGCGCCGGCGAAACGTTCAGCGCGGACATGGTGGCGGGACTTCCCGAACCCGGGCGGCGGTATTTTCTCCATGCCATCAGGCCGGGGACGCCGCTCGCGGCATCGGTGCGGCTTGAGATGACGGGGGCAATCAAGCCCGGCCCGAAGGCGGCGTGGATGCCGCTGGAGGCGGAGCAAATCGTCGCGCCCCCGAAGGGCTTCGTGTGGAAGGCATCTGTGAAGGGCGGAGCGATGAGCCTGAGCGGCGCCGACTACTATGCGAACGGCGAGGGGCGCCAGGGCTTTCGCCTGTGGGGCTTGATTCCCCTGATCAGCGCGGAAGGTGCAGATACCGCGAAGTCGGCCGCCGGTCGCTGCGCCGCGGAGGCGCTGCTCGTTCCCTCGGCACTCCTGCCCCAGCGGGGCGCGAAATGGGAAGCCGTTGATGAGAAGTCGGCGAAGGTGGTTATGGAGATTGACGGGGAACTCGTGACCCTGACGATCTCCGTCGAGCCCGACGGCAAGCTGCGCGATATGTCGTTGCCGCGCTGGGGGAACCAGACCGAAGACGGCAGCTACGACTACATCCCCTTTGGCATGGAGTGCCTCGAGGAACGGCGCTTCGGGGGATACGCGATTCCGTCGGAGATCCGCGCGGGGTGGTGGTACGGCACGAAGCGGTACTCCGAGTTCTTCCGGGCGACAATAGCGAAGGCGGAGTTTCGATAGCGGGCAGGATGTAAGGCCGTGCCGCCGTCGCCGCGGCGCGGGCGACGGATCTGTCCGACCTCGTCATTCCTCAGCGGAGATCCACCCA
>CP070648.1:3663105-3667237 GCA_020354555.1 Armatimonadota bacterium
ATCACCATCTGCGCCGTGGGGTCCACGTAGATCGTCTGGCCGCGCACGCCACGGGCCGCGAACGCGCCGTGGCGGTTGTGAAAGACCCACCACATGCTGCGGTAGCTGCCGCCTTTCAGCTCGCTGTAGCCCGCGGCGAAAGCCCGCTTGTCGCCGCCGCGGGCGATGTTCGCGGTGACCTCGGAAGGGAACAGCCGCTGGCCGTTGAGGTGGCCGCCGTTCAGCACGAGCTGCCCGATCCTGCCCAGGTCGCGCAGCCCCGCGCTCAGGCCGCCGCCGGCGAACGGCGTGCCGACCCCCTCGACGGTCATGTGGCCGTCCTGCTCGGCACCGATCCGGCGCCAGATGCGTTCCGACAGCAACTCCGTCAGCGCCTTGCCGGTCGCGCGCGAGAGGATCCAGCCGAGCGCCCTTGCCGTGGTGAAGGATCAGCATGCCGTCGGTGTAGTTCGCGGAAAGGGACTACTTCCACGTCATGACGGCCTCCGAGCCCGGCTGCGTGATCAGCTTGTCGGGCGGCGGCGGGAAGCCTTCCATCCAGCCGAGGAACCGGGGATCGGAGTGCACCGCGCTCGGGAAATCCGTAGTCCGTACCTGGGGTTCGGCCGCCACTCAGACGGTCGCAATCAACCCGGCGGTGAGACCGGCAGGCCCGAATACTCGTGTCCACATCCCAGCGAATCTGCCTTGTCTATCGCTGGGCGCCCGGGGTTCATAGCATGCCTGCCGCCGCACTTCGGCCCGCGTGTATCTCTGCGCCCGACGGAAAGCGGGCGGCACCGCGGGGCGCCGCCCGCCCTCGGTCGAATCACTCCGTAACGTCTAGTCCAGCTTCTCGCCGAGCCGCTCCTGTCTCAGCTGCACGGCGTCCTTCGACAGCAGGTACCGTTCGCGCACTGCGTCGTTGACGTCGCGGACGAACCGGGAGACGTAGGCACCCCATCCCGGGTAGAGCTCGTGCAGTCGCTCATCCGCGAACGGGCTGAAGCCGCCGTACAGGCCGCAGAAGCCGGGCCCGCTGTTGGATTCGAAGTAGACGCCGATCGGCGTGCGGATCTCGGGCGGACGCACGCCTCCGAGGACATTGCCGTCCGCATCGCGGGCCAGCGCGACCACGCCGGGCGTGCTGGTATCGAGCTCCATGAACCGGCTCGGCGGCGGCGGGGTCCCGTCGCCGATCCAGCGAACCAGGTTGTCCATGGCGGCCGACTCGTAGTGCCCGGTCCGCAGCGGGTTCTTGGGGTTGGCGGGAGCCGGGCAGAAGCTCGGCGGCAGCCCGAGGTCACGCACAAGGGCCTTGCCGCCCTCCACGTCGCGGAACGCGTCGTCGTGCGAGGCGCCGACGACCTCGTAGGTCCTGATCCACGGCGTCTGTGCCTCGCTCTGCCGCGTCGGCCAGGACGGGAAGTTGACGACCTCGGTCTGGGTCTGGAACTTGATGACCGGGGCATCGACGTGGACGACGTTGCGCAGGTCTCCGAGCGGCAGGTTCTCGGTCGCAGGCGTTGCGCCGGTGACGTCCTTGGCGCGGGCGCCGCCGGCCGAGATGTAGTAGCCGTCGTACACCGGCGTGCCGTCCGGCATCCGGGCCATGTCGTGGAACGAGTTCGCGTAGGTGACCTCATAGGCCGCGGACTGCGAATAGCCCACCATGATCAGGCGCTGTACGTCGTAGCCGGCCATCGGGTTGTCGGCGTTGCCTTCCGACTTCAGCAGCTCACCGACCTGGGTCATCATGTCCCAGACCTGCCCGAACGCCGGCATGGACAGCGTTGCGTAGCGGCTCGCATTCCGCGTGGGCCAGGGCGGCCGTCCCCAGCGGTCACGCAGGAAATTGACGGTCACGGGCTTGGTCGAGACGCCCACCCACGCCGCACCGGAGCGGATCAGGTACTCGTAGGTGCCGTACCAGATGGCATCCCCGTCCCAGCCGGCGGTCGCATTCAGGACGTCGACGAACACCGTGCCCTTGAACTGGGCCGGCTGCAGCGGCTTGCGCACGAGAATGCGCGTCACGTACGGCACGTCCGGTGTCAGCACCTGCACCTCCGGGCGCTGGGCCGCGTTGTCCACGTACTCGTAGATGTTGGCGGTACCGCTCACCAGGTACTCTTCCTCGACGTACCCGACCTGCGAGAGGTCCTGGTACCAGGCGAGGAACGGCGTCGATCGCGTCTCGGGCGGCCCCGGAACGATCTCGAGCTTCGTCGTGGTGACGCCGTCTGCCCGACTCGCGGCAGGCGTAGCGCCGAGCAGGGTTGCCAGCAGGAAGCCTGTGGCCAGCGGCCACCTGGCCGCGGCTCGTTGTGTAGCCATCATGAAATCCCCCTCTCTCTTGTTTGCGCGTGTCGTGCTCGATGAGCACACCCCGAGGATACCCTCTGTGTGGAGAGACGACAGGCAGTTGCGCTCCTGCTGGCACTTGTCTGGGTTTGCTGCGGTGCCAAAGACGACGACCGGCGCAGGTTTGCCTGGCGAGGGGGGCCTCAAGCTGAATTGCAGCGGAATCAGGCCTCTCGCGGCGTCGGTTAGCAACGCTCGCCAGCCCTTCCGGTGACGGAGAGCGGCGTCACGAAAATCGGTTGTTGGGCATTGCTCCCGGCCGGCCGGGTGCTAGCTTGGCGCATTGGCAGAGGGACTCGCTGTGCGAACCAACTTCCTCCTGATCGACCACGAGAACGTCCAGCCCGAGAGCCTGCCCCAGGCGAACGGCGGACAGTTCAAGGTCAAGGTGTTCCTCGGGTCCCACCAGACCAAGGTGAGTGTCGGGCTTGCCCGGTCCCTGCAGGCGCTCGGCGCGGACGCGGTCGAGTACATCACGATCGAAGGCAACGGCAGGAACGCTCTCGACTTCCACATCGCCTTCTACCTGGGCGGGCTCGCGGCGGAGTACCCAGACGCTTACTTCCACATCGTGTCGAAGGACACGGGATTCGATCCCCTGATCAAGCACCTGAGGAGCAGGAAGCTCCACGTCCAGCGGTCACCGTCGGTCGCCGACATGCCGCTGGTCAAGCTCGTCAACTCGAAGTCGCTGCCGGAGAAGGTGGAGGCCATCATCGGCAATCTCGCGCGCCGGGGATCTGCCCGGCCGCGCAAGGTGAAGAGGCTCGAGAAAGCGATCAACGGGCTCTTTCAGAACGGACTCGCGGAGGGCGAGGCGCACCAGATTCTGGGGGAGCTGCAGAAGCGCGGCGTCGTCACGGTCGACGGCGAGAAGGTGAGCTACAGCCTCGATGCGGCGGTTCCGGTGTGATGAACTACGAGTCCCTAAAGGCCCGCCACCGCGCCGAGCGCGAGGGCCACCACCCCAACCTCGCGCTGCGCGTGCACCGCGCCCTCAGCTGGCTCAACCGTGCCGAGCAGGCGCAGGACGATCCGGACGGACGTTTCATCTTCCTCTGGATCGCCTTCAATGCCGCCTACGCCACAGAGATCGACGAGCGGTTCTGGCTCTCCGAGCAGAAGACGTTCCAGGCGTTTCTGCAGAAACTCGTCGACCTCGATGCGCAGGGGCGGATCGACGAGCTCGTGTGGACGGAGTTCCCGGGCAGCATTCGGGTGCTGCTCGACAACCAGTACGTGTTCCAGGATTTCTGGAGCTTCCACAACGGGTCGATCTCCGAGGAGGAGTGGAGACAGCGCTTCGCGAGTGCGAAGGCCGCGGCGCACCGGGCGCTCGGCGCGCGCGACACCGTGACCGTCCTCGGCATCGCGCTCAGCCGCATCTACACGCTGCGTAACCAGCTGATGCACGGCGGGGCGACCTGGGGCAGCTCCGTGAACCGCGATCAGATCCGCGACTGTGTCAGCCTCATGGGCAAGCTCGTGCCGCTCGTGATCGAGATGATGCTGGACCACCCGGACACGCTGTGGGGCGATGCGTGCTACCCGGTGGTGGACTGATTCGCGAAGCCAACAAGATCGATTCAGCTGCCCGAATCACCCTGCGGGACATTTGCGGGAATCAGTCCTGCACCGTCCTGCATTGTGGGGCACTTTACGCAACGGGCGCCCCGGTAACCCATTGATAAATATAGCGTTAGTACCTTCGGCCGGGGGCTGAAAATCCGCGTGTCGGCAGTTCGATTCTGCCCCTGGCCACCACCCCGAACCCCCTGATTCGCATGCC
>CP070648.1:3667337-3674949 GCA_020354555.1 Armatimonadota bacterium
ACGATGCCTGCGTCGAGCCAGCAGTCGCCGACCTCGGGGATGCGCTGAACCGCGCGCCCGCACTGCGCGCAGGTCACGGTGACGGCGTCAATCCACGGCCGGTGCAGTTCGCGAAGCTGGTCGAGGCCCGACGTCGCCAGCACCTCGAGTTCGCAGCGCGAGCCGACTACGGTCAGCTCACCGCACGCGCACTCGTAGAACGGCAGCGGGAGGCCCCAGAACCGCTTGCGGGAGATACACCAGTCGCCCATGTTGTTGAGCCAGTCCTCCATGCGCTTCCCGGCGTACTCCGGGATCCAGCGCACGGTGCGCGCGGCATCGATCATGGGTTGCCGCAGTTCATCGCACGCGATGAACCACTCGTCCACCAAACGGAAGACGAGTTCCTCCTGGCAGCGCCAGCACACGGGGTAGCGGTGCGCGTAGTCCTCGGTGTTATAGAGCATGCCCTTGCGTTCGAGGTCATCGAAAATGAGCGGCGCGACCTCGCCGACGCCTTTGCCCGCGAGCCAGCCGTAGTCGGGCCCGTAGATGCCGTTCTCGTCAATCGGCACCAGGGCGGGGAGATTCTCCACTTTGCTGAGTTCGTAGTCCTCCTCGCCGCAGCCGGGCGCGATGTGCACGACACCGGTACCTTCCTCTTCGCCGACGTCGCTCCACGCGACGACGCGCGTTTCGAGTCCCTGCTGCGCGGGCAGATCGAAGAACGGGCCGCGGTAGCGCAGGCCGACCAACTCGCGCCCCTTGATCGTTCCTGTCGCCTCGTGGCCCGGCCCGAGACGGCCGATTGTCCCCGCCGAGAGGTACAGCGTGTCGTCGCCTCGGCGCACGCGCGCATAGTCGAGGTCGGGATGCACGGCGAGCGCGGCGTTGGCGGTGAGCGTCCACGGCGTCGTGGTCCACACCAGGATGAACTCGCCGGGACGATCGAGCAGGGGCAGCTTGACGGTAAGCGAGCGGTGGGTCATGTCACGGTAAGAGTCAATCAGCTCGTGCTGGGAGAGCGACGTGCCGCAGCGGGCGCACCACGGCATCGCGCGCTGCCCCTTGTAGAGCCAGCCGCGGCGATGGCACTCCTTGAGGAAGTGCCAGATGTACTCGATGTTCGTATCGGTCATCGTGAAGTAGGAATGATCCCAGTCCATCCATTGGCCGAGGCGCCGCGACTGCTCGGTCTGCACCTGGGAATACTTCTCGACGCGCGCGCGGCAGGCGTCGGCAAAGCGGTCGAGGCCGTAGGAGACGATGTCGCGCTTGGAGTTGAGGCCGAGATCCTTCTCGACCTCCACCTCGACCCACAGCCCCTGGCAATCGAAGCCGTTCTGGTAGCGCTGGTCGAAGCCGCGCATGGCCATGAAGCGCTGGAAGATGTCCTTATACGTGCGCCCCCAGGCGTGATGCACGCCCATGGGATTATTGGCCGTGATGGGGCCATCAATGAACGACCAGTGCGGCCCGCCACGGTTCTTCTCACGCAGTTTGTCGAAGATGCGCCGCTCGTCCCAAAAGCGGAGCACCTCGCGTTCCAGCTCCGGGTAGTCCGGTGTCCCGGTTATCTCTCTGAACACTGCGTTGTCCTCCGGATGCCTTTATCAGCGTACGGCAGGCGCGGCGGGAGACTGGGCGGCCTCCACAATGCCGTCCCTGCACGACGCCGGACGAAAACAAAAACGCCCCTCGCCCGAATAGGGACGAGAGGCGCATGCCTTCGTGTTACCACCCCGGTTCGCCGGCACCTCGCGGCGCCGGCCTCAACGAGTACTTGGAGCGGACCGCCGCCGCAGTCGACGCGGTTGCTCCGCCATACTCCGGCTCGCTAACGGGAGCACCCGGGATCCACTACTCGCACGCGCTTTCGCAGATCCGGCTCGGAGGTGATGTTCCCCGCGCGGCTTGCGGCCCGGCTCTCAGCTTTCCCGGTTCTCTGTAGCCCCGCCGCCGCAGGTACTCTTCCTCGTCAACGCCTGTGGCAATATCGCTCTGATCGGATTGTACCGCGCCGCGTCAGGGATTGTCAAACCGCTATCGCCCAGAGGTCACTGCTGCGCTTTGAGGCCCTCCAGCGCCTGCCGGGCGTGGGTGCGGTACTCCTGCGGCGCGTTGGGCATCTCCAACAGCATCTTCGCGTACTTCTCTGTGTGCGGCCAACCGGGCATCCAGAGCGCCGCATCGAGGATCCTGTCCGCCACCGTGGGCATCAGGTGAAAACTCGGGTGGCGCTCAGCGACCTGGTGCAGCAGGTCAAGCTCGTCTGACACCAGCCGCGCGAAGTCTGGCCCGCTCCCGTGCAGTCGCTTCCATTGCCTGTGCTTCCCCTGTGCCAGAGCCAGCAGCGCGTACTTCGCGTAAGCGCTCTGTGGATAACGATCTGCGAGGGCCTGGAGATCGGCTCTGGTGCCTTCGTCGCCGATGCCCGCGAGAAACATCAGAGCCTTGTCCTCCCCCCGCCAGAGGGCAAAGGCGTCGATCTCCTCCGTGGGCATGGGTAGGACCTCGACCGCGACCGGCGCCGAGTCCACACGCACGGGCCGGTATTCCTCCAGCACTGCGCCTTCCCACACTTCTCCGTTGGCCATGAAGCAGCCGACGCCGGGCTCCTGAAAGAAACAGGCACCGCGGTCGGGGTCGTAGAGAACGAGGACGCTGACCTCTCCCACATAACCGGCCGCGTAGGTGCGTGCGCGGACAGGTGGAAGCTCGTCGGTGGATGCCTGGAACGGCGGCGAGCTGAAGGAATGGATGCGCTTGCCGCCCGCCGGCGACCAGTATTGCACTTCGAAGCGCCCGAAGCTCGCGTAGCCCGTGAAAGGCTCGTCACCCCTATACGTCAGCCTTAGCGTCACCAGCACCGGCTCGGCGGGCAGTACGCGCTGGGAAAACACCGTGAGCGATGCGCTCCAGTCGGATTGGTCACCCGCCGCGGCAGGCGAATCCGGCGCCGTCGCCGGCAACGCCGCGCACCACAGGAGAAGGGCCAACGCACTGAGTCGCTTGTCCGTCATTGGGCACTCTTCACGTCAGTCACGATGACATCCGCGTTGCCCGCCGCGCGCGGCACCCATGTGCCTGTTTCCTTTCGCAGTTCCCACCCCGCGGGCGGATGCACGGGACCCACCGGCACCCCCATATGCACGAGCTGCTTGCGCGCGCGCTCGCGCAAGGCCGGCTCAGGATGCGCAGTGACCACGTCAAGCAGCGCTTCCACAGCGGACGGGTCCGGGATCTGGCTGAGCGCGATCACCGCCGCGAACCGCACCTCGCGAGGCGCCGCAGAATCGTTAATCGCCGAAACCAGCGCCGGCATGGCATCCTTGTGCCCGAGTTGCTCGCCGAGTCGCAGAGCGGCTCCCATTCGCATGTATGTGGTTTGGCTCGCGTCGCGCAGGGTGGCGACGGCCTCTTCCAACACCGCCCGATGCCGCGGGCCGAGGGTCCTATCCGCGGCCGGCGCCTCCCGCGCGTAAGAAGCGCCCGGCGGCCACGAGAGAGGGGTCCGGGCATACAGCGCGTACTCGCTGTCCGGGCACATTTCGACCACAGTGCGCAACTTCGCGACCGCATCGGCATCGGCCGATTCGCGTTGCAGGACATTAGCCTGTTCCTGGCCTTCGACGAGCGGCACGACCTGTGTATCCTGCCAGTCAGCACTGACAATCTTGATATCAGCCACATTCGACGACACGACATTCTCGTAGCCCAGATCATAGGCGAACACAGCCTTCACGCGATAGGTTCCCGCGAGGGGGAACGCGTAGTCGCGTGTGACGTAGTCGTACAGCAGCGTGACACGCGCCGTAATCGCGTTTCCGGGCGGGAGAAGCCCGCGCGGAAACATCATGTCGTTCATTTGCGCGCGCAGAGCGGCCAGAGAGAGAAGAGGGACGAATTGCCCGCCTGCCCTGGCGATATACAGGAAGAGTCGCGCGGAGTCCTCGTTAAGCTGATAGTACCCCTCCGCCGGCTGTGTCCCAGCATTGGTAAGACGGACGAACACGGTGACCGGGGCGAACAGGGGCCACGTCTCCTGGGCGGGAGCAAGCTCCAGCGTCAGGTCCCCGGATCCCGCGACACTCGCCCGCTCGAGGCTCACCTGCGCCATTCTGGCGGTGCTCGACGCGAGTTCCTCCAGGTACTCCTCCTGGGGGCTTGGCGCGGCGGCCACGCTGCTGACACCCTGCGCGCTCACCGCTGCCGCTGCAAGCGCCATCCGGTACCATCTGCGGCCCTTCACGTCATTACCTCCCGCGCCATGGCGACGTGGGGTTATCGCCTATGCTGCCCGCGTAGCGCGCCTGGTGTGACATCGCCGACGGCGGCTGTGTCATATGACCGCCCGGAGCGCTGAGGAAACAGAAGCGGCCCGATGCCGGAATTAGCATGCGGGCCGCACATTTCTAGCGGATTGCGGTTGATCGTCAGTTCTCTGCGACTCAGCACAGTCGCCACGGTGACCTCCCCGTGGTCACACGTCAACGTTACCTGGCCGCGCGAGGCGGCATGATCCAAGGCCAGCGCGTCGGGCGTCTGCCGACGCACCTCACTTGGGCAAGCCCCAGGGCTGCCCGCTGACTCAACGCAATCGAATGCTAGCCCCCCCCCGCGCATTGTGTCAAGAGCGTATTGCGTTCTGAGTCTAAATTCGCGTCTGCCGGCGGCGCGTGATCGGGAAGCAGCCGGGCCGGGGCGGAGAGGCCGTTGCGTAATTGCTGCGGCAGTACCGAGATTCTTCGCTTTGCGCCTCGCTCACGCGGCTAGGTCGCTGCGCGACCGCCGTGGCGGCGGCAGAGCCGCCTAGCCACTCGGCGCGACGCTCTGAATGACAGCTTCGGGGTCGATCAAGGGCGAACCAGCGAATTATGCACCAACCTCCGGATCCGGGCCCCTACAAGTGCGCCGGCTGTGGGCGCTCGGCACGCACACACGCGATGAAGAAGCCAACGATGTCGGGGTCGGTGCCATCGCAGATCGGGCTGCCGGTGGACATGATGAAGCTACCGGTGCGGCCGGCGGAGTTGATCTGGCGCGCGACCTCCGCCGCAATCGCCGCGCGGTCGCCGCGCAGCAGCAGGTAGGAATCGAAGTTCCCGAACAAGCACTGCTCCGGCCCAACCTCCTTTCGGATCGCCCCGATGTCCATCTCGACGCCTTTGCAGCGCTCCTCGAACGACAGCGCGTCGAAGCCCAGCGTTTTGATGGCGGGCAGTAGCGGCATAATGTCGCCGGTGTTGTAGAAGATCGCCTTGAGGCCCGCGCGCTTGATTGCGTCGGCGTGGGCGCGGTGAATGGGCGCGATCCAATCCTCGTACATCTTCGGCGACACGATGTCGGCCGAGGCGTACGAGTCCACGACAAAGCCCGCGTCATATCCCGTCGCCGCCAGCCACCGCGCGCGCCGCGGCACGTCGGCCATGAATCTCTCCAGCATGTACGCGGCGACACGCGGCGTCTCCATCATCATGATGAGCGCGGTCTCCAGCCCGAGCGAATAACATAGCTGGTGAAACCCGCCGCCGCAGACGCCCGCCACGAGATATCGCTCGCCGAAGTTCTCGACGAGCCAGTCGGGCTCGGCGCCGGCAGGGGCGGCGGCGTCCTCGGCGGGTGGCTGCCCGTAGCCGTGTTCCTCGAACCAGCGGTCGGCTTCCTGCTTGGTGGTCAGTGGCTGGTGCACTTCCCCCGTCGTCTTCGCGTGCTCCGACATCGGGCGGCCATCGGAGTCCAGCTCCACCAGGCGCCGCCCATCCATGAGGTACTCCCAGCGCTGCCCTGAAGCGGGGTCGGCGATGAGGACGCGCCCGTCGCGCTCCTCGACCTGCTTGCCCTGCAGGAAGCCGCTGCCGCCGCCGAGGGAGATCACCCAGTCGGCGTCGTGTCGCTGTTGCACGGCGCGGATGATATCCTGCGAGGTCTCGGGGGGGCCAAGGCTGAGGTGCCACACCGGGCGGCCGACGAGTTTCCAGACGTACTCCTCGCCCCAGAAGTACGGCGCGACGGGGACGCAGTCGGTCGCGCGGCCCTCCATTGCGGCGAGCATTCGCTGTTTCGGTGTCACGTCATTGGTCTGTAATCGAACGCGTGCCTCGCGTCAACGAAGGCGGCGGCGCCGTTCGATACGCGGCTGTCCTATTGCGGCCGCGCGAACCGCGCCTCGACGGTGATCGGATCGCGCAGGCCGGTGAGAACGACCCATTCCTGGTCCGGATCAACGCCGCTCGCCGGCTGCCCGTTGACCGTCACCGCGGCGAGCCGCGCTTTCTCGGGATGGCGGAAGCGCAGCACCACGCGCGCGGGCGGCTTGCGAGTCGGCGGCGTGATGCGCGCGACGATGCGCTGTCCGCCGTCGAGCGGCGTCATCTCCAGGCTCACGGCGCCGAAATACGTTGCCGCGTTGCGTATGGCGACTCCGTCCTCGCTGGCTAGCCACGCGCGCGGAATCCCGCGGCCGAGATAGAGCGTGTCGCCGTCCTCCTGCACGAACATCATGCGCAGCCACATCGCGGCCATGGACTCGTCGGACGTCTTGAAGTGGTCGCCGCCCCAATCAGCGAGAGTCGGCAGCGGGTGCTCCGCCATGGCGCGGATGTCCGCCCGCCAGCATGCCGCGAAGCCGTTGAAGAACGCGCGCAGGAAGTGCTCGATTTGGTCGCGATACAGGTACGGCGGCGTGAAGTAGAGCAGGTTCGGCTGCATGCTGAACCCGCCGCGGCTGAACCACTGCCCGTCGAAGTTGTCCAGGGGATAGTTGTACGGCGCGTCGAGGTAGCGGTTGTCCTCGTAATCCTCCAGGATCCACGTCGCCTCCCGGCTCCGCGGGTCGAGGACGGTGGTGGTGAGGTTGATGGAGCCCTCGAGCACCTCGCGTATCCAGCCGAAATCGCGCCCGCGCCAATACAGCCGCGACGGGTTGTGCGGCACATAGGTGCCGTCGCGCAGCCTCACGACGGGAGCGCGAATCATCGACTCGCGGAACCCGGCGAGCAAGTCTTCCCGATACGACGCGGCCTCACGCACCAGCCGCTCGCCGTCCGGATGCCCGACGTCGGCGAGAACCTGGGCGGCCGCGGTCAGGCCGCGCGAAGTCAGCGCGTTGGTCGATAGCCAATAGTAGTAATCCGTCACGTCCTCCAACGATCCGGCGGGAAGGAAGCCGTACTCCAGTACGCGCTTGCCGTCAGCATCGGCGCGTTTGGTCGCCTGGCGCTCGCGGATCACCCACTCGCCGCCCGCAATGAGCCGGTCCGCGATTCGCAGCAGCCATTCCCGATCGCCGGTGAAGCGATAATGCTCCGCCAGGCCCCACAGCACCCAGCCGTGGTGCTGGTTGTACCCGCCGTGCTCGTAGCCCCCCGAGCCGTAGAACACGCCGTCCCGGCTCTGGAAGTTGCCGGGCAAGCCGACCGTGCCCTGATAATGAAGGTACGTGTCGAGATGACGGCGCGCCTCGTCGTGCAGCCCGCGCCGGTCAAGCTCCATGATCTGCATGATCGCTTCGTTGGAAAAGTTGCCGTAGTTGAACGAGCTTACACGCCCCATGAGGCGATCCGAGCCGATCTCGCGATCGTCGTTGATGAGCGTGTGCGTGACGTGCGCGCGGTAGAAGTCGTTGATGTCC
>CP070648.1:3675049-3686932 GCA_020354555.1 Armatimonadota bacterium
CCAGACCGCGACCCATGCCACCTTGCCCGCCCACGTACCGACACGCGACGCCAGCCAGGGATAGGCGATGCCAGTGGCCAGGCAGGCGGCGACGATCGGCTCCTGCATGTAGTTGACACCCGAGCCGATCTTGCCCGCAGTGAGGGATACCAGCATGGCGAAAACCCAGTAGAGCGCGAACAGGCGGAGCGGTGACCGGCTGTCGTTCAGCGAAAAGCCGTCCTCGCGCACCAGCCCGCCCAGAACGAGCGCCGCGCCGACGAGCCCCAGTGCAAACGGAAACGGCCAGCCCGGAAAACAGTTCCTCAGCCACCAGAAGCTCAGCGTTTCGATCTCCCACCGGTTCTGGTTAGGACCACGACATGGCGATAACACCAGCCGTGCGACGCAACCTGCAGCGCAACGAAAGCAAGTGCCACCAGCGCGGCCCATGCGCCGCCGACCATGAGCGCCTTTCTGCGGTCGCGGATCCAGCACACGTAAGCTGCGGCTGCAGCTATGGGCGCCACCTCGGAGTGGCCGGTGCAGAAGGGGGCGCCCATGAGAGCCACCGCCAGGATCAGCCATCGGCGTCCGCTACGCAGTATACACCGGCGATGCCCAGAAAGACGGCGCTCATGTCCACCCGGACGCTGGGCCCCCACCACGTCACGATCGGGGCCGCGAAAAAGAGCACCACCCCGAGCGCGGATGCCAACCGCGTCCTACGGGTGCGGCGCAGCAGGAGCTAGATAAATGGCCCGATGCCAAGCGTCACCGCTAATGACGCGGCCCGGCGAAACGCGAAGGAGACGCCGAACGCCTTCATTCCCAGCGACAGGATTGCCGGGTACGCCGGCGGGTATGTCGCCGCGACGTACGGGTAGCGGGTGTAATCACCGTAGATCTCATCTCCGCGCGCTATGTTGACGCCGTTTTGCAGCAGGATTCCCTCGCAGTACTCGATCTCGTAGGGGCGCCGAGACGCAATCCAGAAATGGTCGGCCATCCGTCAGACCAGGCGGCCGACAAGCACCGCCGCGATCAGCACCAGCAGCGCCTGCGTCCATCGCCGCTGCCGGGATACCGCCGACGCGTCGAGTTGACGGGCGCATCCGGCGGCCTGGTCATCCCGGGGCCCACTGTGCACTCAGTCTCGCGGTCCTCGATCACGGCTACACGCCCGTGCTCGAGTATGGTTGAACTTCCGGCGTCGCGGCAAGAGCAGGCACCTTTTCCGCCACGCTGCCGATTCGGCGCAGCTGCGCCAGCCAGGCGTGGAATGGTCTTTCGGCAGTTCAGTAACCTGCTGCGCCGACCGCGACGATCACGCTGAAGCCGAATACCCGCCAGATAAGAGAATCGGTCGGTATGTCGCCGCAAAGGCGTTTGCCGAAGACGTTCAGGAGCGGGGTATAGAGGTACACGCTGTACGAGATGATGCCTAGGCACGCCAGCGGGCGCCATGAGAAGGCACGCACCGCGACCGGGCGACAGTGGCCGCTAATACGATGAGCGCTCCCCAACACTAGGCATATAGCATGTAGTCCCGCCAGTAGCGCCTTACCCATTGCCCTGGCGAATCATGGATGGCATGGCGGATCCATAGCGTTGCCACCAGACCCACAGCACCGAGTACCCAGATCCTCGTCGTCTATCCGCTGAGCGGCTGACGCTCGTGGCGGGTCACCGGTTGGGCAGCATACAGATCGAACATGAATTCGCCGAGCCGGGCGGGCAGCGAGCGGCCAAGAATGCCCGCAGTCGAATTGGACGGGATCTGAGTAGCCACATACCGCAGCACGACGCTGCTGACAAAGGCTAATGTGACCGCAAGCAGCGGGCGACGGGTGATGGGGTGCGCAATCAGCAGGAACAGGATGTAGAAATGAACCTCCGTGGCGAGGCTCCACAGCACAACGTTGATGCTGATGCCGGTGTCTGTGCGCGAATGTGAGGTGGCTGAATAAGTGTCGAGGCCGGCTGACGGCCACATCGGGCGAGACCCCACGAAGCCAGAATGGAAACCATATTCCGACTGCCAGCCATCACGCGGGCAGGATCCGCACTGCCCTGCGCAGCCAGAAGGCCCGCCAGGACGGCCACGGGCGGTCGCGGTCAGTGGGCTTCGCCAGCGGGTAGAACAGGCAGAAGCCGGAGATGGCGAAAGAGAGCGCTGCGCGCATGTGACCGAAAAGGGGGGACAGTGACAGGTCGAGTCCGGCGACCGGCAGCCGCGACCGCGCAACGACCCACAGACGGAACAGCGTCACCATCAGGATGGCGAGGCCGCGGAGACCGTCAATGCCGGGAAAGCGCTGCATTGATACACCTATGAGCGCGTGAGAGCGGCCCCATTGACAACCTGTCGCCCCGCACCAGCGCCCTTTGTCCCGCTGACGCCCCCCGGATTGGATGCATTCCCTATGCCCTGAGGGGCCACCCGAGATGACACGGCGCGCAGAGTCGCGCCCACCTGCGGGCGTAACTCTGCGGCCAGTCGACGCGACCGCATTAACGTGTGACTCGTCGCCAACAGTCCGCCCGTGCGGGTCCTCGAAGGGTTATAACATATGCTCCATTATGGCCGTGCTCGGTCCGCAGGGCCGCAGCTGGCTCATCTCGTGGCACGCGGGCATAGCTCAATCGGCTGACCTGTGAAGATGGACCGGCGGAGATGGGCGAAGTCGACTGGTGTCACTGAGTCAAGCGCACTCTCGCCGCACCGACGCCGCTCTATCGGAGATAACCCACGCCTCGCAGCCGCCGTTCCGTCTCCGGACTGAGCTTGAGGCCTGGTCGGGATCTTGCGCGCCTATAGCGGGAGAGCGCGTTACGCAACTGCCGCTCTACATCCAGCCCGCGCCCGGCGAGGTTGTGCTGTTCCCCGGGGTCGGCGGCCAGGTCGTAGAGCTCGGTCTTCGATTCACGCACCTTGAGCAGGAGCTTCCAGTCGCCGCGACGGATACTGCGCATCAACTCGACATCCTCCGATTGGTCGGGCTCGCTGACCGACGCTACGATGTCCTGCTCGCGGTAGCCAGAGCGACCGGTCAGCAGCGGCATCAACGACTGCCCGCGCGCGCCCGACACCTGCTCGCGGATCCCGCAGAGGTCGAGAAGCGTCGGCATCAGGTCCACCAACTGCACCGGCTCATCCACGCTCCGCCCGCCCTTGACGGACGTCGGTGCGGCGATAATGAGGGGCACGTGCAGCTCGTCCTGGTAGATCTGCCGGTGGTGACCGAAGGCACCGTGCTGTAGGAACTGCTCGCCGTGGTCGGAACTCAACACGACCACCGTGCGCTCTCGCAGCCCCAGGCGGTCGAGTTGCCCCAGGATCTGCCCGATGTAACTGTCTGCGTACGCGGTCTGCCCGTCGTAGAGGGCGACGATCTCATGCATCTGCTTCGGCGTCAGTTCGTCCTGGTGGGACGTCAGCCACGGAAGCGACAGGTACTCGGGCAGATCCGTCGGCGGCGCGTCGAGGAAGCGGTGTTTCGGCTGCCACAGGTACGGATCGTGAGGCTTGAGGTAGTGCAACCACAGGAAGAACGGTTGATCGCGGTGCACCTTCAGAAACTTGAGGCCGAAGTCCGTGACCCACGGCGGGGAGTCCATGCACCGGAAATGAGCGGTGGTTTCATCCTTGAACCGATCGCCCACAAACCGGTTGAAACCTTGGGCGATATTGTAGTGCGGAGCGACAAACCCCGAGGCGATGGCGGCTGCCGTGAAGTAGCCGTGACGCTGCATGATTTTCGGCAGCAACCAGTTTGACCCCGGCAGCGCGCGCCGGGGGGTCGTGGCCCCGTGATCCATCGGAAACTGGCTGGTCAGGATGCTGGCGAAGGAGGGCAGGGTCCACGGGGCGTTCGCATTCGCCTGACGGAACAGGACGCCGCGTGCAGCCAGGGCGTCGATGTTCGGGCTCGTCTCGCGGTGGTAACCGTAGCAACCGAGATGGTCGGCCCGCTGCGCATCCAGGGTTATCAGCAGCACGTTGAGCGGGCGGCGATTCCGAGACCCACATCCTGTGGCGAACGCCAGCGCGACAGCCAGCAGCGCAACGATGGCGCCGGCCACGATGGGACCGCCTCGGCATACACCCGTACGGCTACGGGAGGCAACCAGCGGCCAGACTCTTGGAGGACGACTCATTCCCCGGCAACTCCTTTTCTATGCTGCTGCCCGCGAGCGACCCGCCGCATCTGCGCGCCGCGCCGCCAGACCGTGCGCGGACGGCGCGAATCAGTTCAGACTGCGGCATGTAATCGGCACTGGGCGCGCCAGACGGTCACGACTCGGCCGCAGGCGCGGCTATCCGCCGTCGCGCCGCAAAAAGGCCCAGCGCGCCGACGACGTATATCGACAGCGCGCATACCCCGACCAGGCGAAAGCCCACCGTCATCGCCAGCATCACCGCGAGCACGGTCGCGACCACCGAGGTTGAAGCATTGATGCCCCACGCCCACGGCACGAATTGCGGCGCCACCGCATCGACAATCCGAATCCCGGTCGGGAAGAACATCCCCATCTCGAATCCGAGCGGCGCGATGAGCCCCATGGCAGTCAGAATCCGCACCCACAGAGGATACCCGAGAAGCATCCCGAACACGGTTTCCGCAAACGCCAGATACACCACCCCGAGCACGAGCAGCGCCGCCAGCGCCCACGTCAGCGATCGCTCCGCCCTCCAAATCAACCGCTGGCTTGCCAGGCTGCCAATCCCCGACGACACTAGTAGCGCGCTCAAGACCACCGTCAGCGAGTAGGTCGGATACCCGAGGAATAGGACGAACTTCTGGATGAAGCTGATCTCGATGAACATGAAGCCGAAGCCCAACGCCGCGAAGTACACGGCAAGTCCGGGCGCGGCTCGTGAGTAGACCCCTCGTCGCCGGAAGAGCGCCAGCGGCCCCAGGATGAACACCAGCGAGCCGGCGACCGCAATCCCCAGCAGGGGCACCATGATCAACTGCCCGCTCGTCATCGCCATGCGATCGTACGTGTGTCCGGGGCGTAGGACATACCGCCACTTGTAATAGGGCCATACGAACGGAGAGTCATCGGTCGGTGCGTCGCGCCGGATGACGCTGCTGCGGACATACTGAGCGCGAGCTTCAGGCGACGTGCGGACGAACCACGACAGTTCGTTGTCAAGGCGCCGGTACGGAAGATGGATGGGGATGAAGCCGTTCTCGTCACAGTAGCGCTGGAGCAGATCCGCCTCGTGCGGCGTGAACAGCTGAGGCCGGATCATGTAGACCATCAGATATCGAGCCCAGATGACGCAGATATGGTCCCGAGGGTGACTCACGCCGCGACGACGCAGGGCTTCCAGGGGCCCCGCGACACGCACGATGCCTACCCGGAACTTGACGGTTTCGGCTTCCGGCGGCGGAGCCATGTGGGCGGCGTAGACCAGTCCGTTTGGCTGCAAATGCCTGAAGTAGTCTTCGTATGCCTCGATCGTGTAAAGGTAGTTCTCGTTCAGCACGTTGGTGCCCGCGCTCGCTGCGGTGAGTGTGTCGGTCTGATTCATCTGGATCAGGTCATACGTGCGCTTACTCTGTCGCACGAACGAACGACCTTCCCCGAGCAGATACGCAACTCCGGGCCGCGTCTGGAGCCGGCCGGCGAATGCAGCCAGATCACGGGTAAACAGATGCCTCGTCAATGGGTCGAGATCGACTGCCGTAATGCTGTGCGCGCCGTGGCGAAGTCCGCAGATGATCTCCGTGCCCCCACCAGCGCCGAGCACCAGCACGTCAGGCCGGTGCTTGAGCAGGCGGTAGGGCAGCGAGATCGCGTGATCGTCGAACAATGCAAGCCCGGTCGCGTCGGTGCCGTCGTAGATCATGGCATTGGCATCGCCATCATGGGGGATGCTCACCCAGCGTGGCCCGCGGCCCTGGAACTGGCGGCTGGCTCCGATGGTGCGGTAGCCCGTGCGAGCCGTCGTCCCACCTGTCGGCTCCAGGACATCGACCCGAAACACCGCACCCCAACGCGTGTGCCGGGCGAGACGCCGCGCCTGCGGGCCGGTGGGCCGAGCGCCGCCCGGTTCCCCGGCGGAGGCCGGGGCCGACGCGTCTGCGGCCGGCGTGAGCAACTGCGCCATTGTCTTCTCGATGCTCGGACGAAACTCGACGCCGCGCCAGAAACGTCCCCCTGCCGTCGCCAGCACCAGGACTAACACCGCCGGCGCCAGCGTTGCGCGCGGCCGCCACCACCACGCCCAACACACCGCCGCCCCTGCCATCAGTCCCGCGGCAAGCATGATTACCCCGGGCGTCTCCAACCGCCAGATCGCTACGACCACTACCGCCGACCCGAGCCCCGCGCCCACCAGATCCGCGCAGTACACTCGCGTTACCCGCTCGGACGCCGCGGTGACCGCGCCCGCGATGCAGACGCCGCACAGAAAGAACGGGATCCCGGCTGCGGCGTAGTATGCCGCGAGATACCACCACTGAACGGGCTGTTCGAGGAGTTGGAGCGGGTAGAAGGGCGTGTGCGCGTACACGAGCAGGCTCAGCGGAATGATGAGCGAGGCGGCAGTCGCGCATACGAAGAGTGTCCGCGGGAGATTGCGGCCCAACGCACCCGGGAACGCCGACAGAAACGCGCCGCTGGCTCCGTATCCCAGCAGCGCGAGGCTGATCACCACGTATGCGAAGTGATACCACAGCGTGAACGAGAACAAACGTGTCAGAGAGATCTGCAACATCAAGACCCCTGCGGAAGTCAGAAACACCGCGGGGTAGATCGCCACTGCGCGGGGGCTGGCTATGGCGGTCCGGTATTGCATGTGCTTGCCCTCAACTATTCACACTGCGCTACGCATCGGCGGGGCGACCACTGCATCGGCCGCCGCGACTGCGCGCACATGATGAACGAGGCTCGTAGATCTGGACGCCAGGCCCGTCCGGCGAAAGGCTCTCCACAACGAAGCTCGCCCGGGAGAGTCTCGCAGTCTCAGCGCAGCAGCGCACTGAGACGCGAAACTCGTTAATGAAGTCGCCGTCGGCACCATGCAGGCGATCGACGCTCGTCGTGAATAACCCGGTCTATGATTCACGGCCGAACCTAACGGTACCTCTGGCGCGACCAGCGTCGCCGACGGTCACGGGTTGATCGGAGAAGCGGTGGCGCCATCAGTGCCGCCGGCGCCCCGCGACCCGTACTCCATGACTCTCCGCCGCCCATGCGCGCGGGTCTCCCGCACGAGAGGATTCACAGCCAGGGCTAGTTGGGTGCCAAGTAGCCCAGGGCGCGGAACTGACGCATCATCTCGTTGCGGGCCTCCGGCGTCGCAGTCCTATCCTTCGTGGCAACCGCGCGCGCGGCCAACGCGTCACGGGTATGTGCGGAGAGTGCGGCACCGAGGTCGCCTGGCGGATCGGCGCCAGGATGCTGCTCTGTCGGATCGCGCTTGAGGTCGTAGACCTCCCACCGTCCTCCCGGCGGAATCGGCTTCTCGGGCGGGCACCCGGAGAGGGAATAGATGACGGCGGTGTCGCCGGAGCGCACCCCGTAACGGAGGGCATGTGACCCCCGGATCTGGTCCATTTCGCTGAACACCAAGCGCTGCTCGATGCCCGAGGCGGGGAGCAGCGGCCGGCCGACGAGATCGCGGGGAGCCGCCAAGCCCGCCAGTGAGAGGAAGGTCGGCGTGATGTCGAGATTGCTCACCGGCGTCTCGACCACGGCGCGCGCGAGCCCAGGCCCCCGGATCAGAAGGGGCACGTGCAGCAATTCCCGGTACAGAGTCATCTGGTGCCAGAGGAAGCCGTGGTCGAGGAATTCCTCGCCATGGTCGGCAGTGACCGCGACGACACAGCGGTCATCGCCGTTGAGGGAGCGTAGGACGCGTCCAACGCGGGCATCGACATCGCGCACGTAGAGCTCATAGAGGTCGCGAAGGGCGGCGATCTCCGCGAGCGACGCTTCATCAGGCTTGCCCGTGGCCTTGGGCACGATGGTCAGGAGCCGGTTTTCGCCGGAGACCACGATATAGCCGTTCCGGGTAAACTCGGGCAGCGGCGCGAGCCTGGCGCGGAGCGCAGCGGGAATATTCGCGGGCTCGGGCTTGTACGGAAAGTGAGGGGCCCAGAAGTAGAGCAAGACGAAGTAGCTGTCTCGCCGGTGCTTCTTGATCCACCTGATGCAGGCGTCGGCGATCCGGTCATCGTCCATGTGGGCGACGCGAAACGTGTTGAACCCACGGCCGAAGCCGTAGTCGGGCGAGATCCACTTGTGGGAAGAGAAGGCGGCGGTGGCATACCCGGCGACGCGAAACGCCTCGGCGAGCGTAAACGCATCGCTGCGTAGGTGCATGCCGTCGCCGGCCCGCGTCTGTGAGGGATAGCGACCGGTGAACAGTCCGCAGTTCGATTCGATCGTCCACGATGCGACCGACCAGCAATCATCGAAACGCACGCCTTGCGCCGCGAGCGCGTCCAGGGCCGGCGTGAGATGCCCGCCATTGCCGTAGCACCCGAGGCGGTCGGCGCGCAGGGAATCGAGAACGATAAGAACGAACCGCTCAGGGGCGGGGCGCTGCCGGAAGGCGAAGTAGCCGCAGGCCGCGAAGGCCAGCGCGACTGCTGCGATCATAACGATGACTGCCGTGCCCCATCGGGGCACCCTCGCTTGAGGCCGTGTCTGCGTCATGCTTCAAAACGCCTCGAACGCGAAATCTGAGAAGCCGCCGGTGATAGTGGCCCGGTTGGCCGCGGTGACTGGCTTGGCGCGTCAGGCATGCCGCCGATCCGCCGCCAGCCGCCTCCTTTTTCTGCGTGCCCACGGGCGTCCCCTTTCACCCGTGGCGTTGAGCCCCATCGAGTTGCGGTGTGCCCGATGCGGCACCGACGCAGCCGAGGGTTCTTCAGCGGGCTCAGGCTAGATATGTGCGCCAATCCGCCGACTCGAGAATCCGCGCCTGGAGGCGAATTCTTCACGTGTATGCACACGCGACGACACGAGCGGTTCTCAGTTGAAGAGCTACTTAGGCGCGGGCAGCCTCGAACGCACGAGCGAGTCAGGATCGGCGGCTCAACCATACCAAAGCCACTGCCGCGCACGCATAGCACGCGATACCCGCGAAAAACGCGACCGTGATGCCAGCGACCAAAGCTAGAGCGACCGCTGCCACCGACGCGACAACCGACATTGCGCCGTTGATGCCCCAGTACCAGGCCGTCGGCGCGCGTTCGCCGCGGCTGGCAAGCTTCATGCCCAGCGGGAATGGAGTACCCATGAAGAAGGCGATAGGCGCAAGCAACGCGAC
Organism: Armatimonadota bacterium; assembly: GCA_020354555.1. Lineage (NCBI taxonomy): Bacteria > Bacillati > Armatimonadota > Armatimonadota bacterium. The sequence continues at coordinate 3,684,324 of CP070648.1, forward strand.
GGCCAGCAGGATTCGCTGAGGCATCGGAGCGGGCTGCGCCGCGCGGGTGAGCGCCGGGGTGATCAGGCCGAAGACAGCTAGCAGAACCAGCAGCGTTCCCATGACCACCGCGATGCGCCGCATGGCCCGCCAGTCATCGAGTGAGATGCCGCCGCCGACCAAGCTGCCCAGCCCGCCAGCGCCCAGCAGCACCAGTAGGACGACCGACAAGCCATAGGTCGGATGCCCGAGGAAGATAATGAGGCGCTGCATTTGAGAGATCTCGACGAGCATGAAGCCAAGTCCGATAGCAGCGAAGAAAAGCAGCCCGGGCGCGAGCGAGCGCAGCGAGTAGCGATCTCGCCGGTATGTCAGGCCCAGCGGCACTAGCACGAAGAGCACCGCAAGGACGGTAGTGGTCGTCAGCAAGCTGCCGAGAACGGACACCGCCTGGAGATTCATTGACACGGTGCCCTGGTTCCCTGGCGGCCGCGGCGCCGCCCAATCGCGGAACCGAAGCATCTGGAGGAAGAACGGGCGGTCATCAGTCGGCGGCGTGACGTCGAGCGGAAAGCCGTCGGTGAAATCGCGCAGCCGCGGCGCCGCCAGCAGCCGTGCAAAGCGGCGCTCCTTGCACGTCGCCGGCGACAGCATCACTTCGAACCCGGATCCCTGCGCCCACGTTTCGAGCCTACGCACGTCGTCATCCGTCAATGGCGACCGTGAAATCAAGACGGTGCCCATGCCGTTGCCGCCGTATGGCCCCGGCCCCACGCGCAGGGCGACCACCGCAAGGTGCCGGCGGCAGTCGCGTACACCCATGCCTTCCAGGGTTGCGCGCGCAAGGCTCAGACAGCGGAGAATCTCGCCGGGCGTGCGATAGAAGTACCAGCGCGTAACCGAGAAGACGCCGCGATCCGTCAGGTGATTGAGGATCGCGGTCCAGGCTTGCTCGGTATAGAGGTTGTTCTCGGAGAGGACGAACGCGCCGGCGGCGGTCGCCGCCCACGTATCGATGAGGGCGCACTGTATGATGTCGAATTCCTCCGGGCTGCGTTCAATCCAACTGCGCGCCTCGTCGGTGATGAAGCGGACGCGAGGGTTGTGGTCGAGGTGACCCGTGAACTCGCCGAAACGGTCGTTGAGCGCGGTCACGATGCTCTCGTTCAGTTCAACGCCGGTGACTGACCGTTGGTTCATCGCCAGCGCAGTCAGGATGTCACGACCCCCTCCCACACCGATTACCATGACGCTCGCGTTTGGCCGCAGCCAGTGCGCCGCCGCCGAAACGTCGTAGGGAAGATAGCCGACCGCCTTGAGGTTACCGTCGAAGCGGGTCATGACCGTGGCCGCGTTGGCATCTATATCCATCCACAGTTGGTCGACCTGATACTGCTGCCGCCGTTCGCCCCTCCCGTAGACGCCGAAGGGTTGTCCCGGGCCCTCACCAGGCGGAGCATTCGGGCGGTCCGCGTACTCGCAAACCATGACGCGCGAGAAGGCGTTCCACTTCTCGTAGAGCAGCTGGGGCTGGCGTGCGCCCTTGGCCCAGCGCACGCGCAGCACGTTGCCGTGCCCGCTGTAGACTGCCATTGCGGCCAGCGCCACCACCAGGGCGCCGGCGGCCACGCGCGCCGACAGCGCGCGAGATCCGAGCGAGAAGAACAGGGACCCGAGGGCTGCCGCCGCCCCGACCGCGATCAGGGCGCTGGGCGCATCCAGCAGGTCGAGCGTGAATATCACGCCTGAGCACCCAACCGCCGCCCCGATAAGGTCAACCGCGTAAAGGCGGTTAATGCGTTGCGGGAAGCGGGTGAGCGCCACACTGACCACGATCCCGCTGAACGTGAAGGGCACCGCCACCAGCAGGTAGAGCGGGACGAGCGCCGCGAGTTCGCCGCCCTGCGTCGGAGGACTGAATCTCGCCCTCAACATTACGACAGTAGCTGCCGCCGTGGTCAGACCGAATAATCCTGCCGCCCCCGCGAGTCGCGTGGGGATCCGCGGTCCCGAGAAATAACGCGGCGCCAAGTGGACGATGACGGCGCCCAGTGTCATTCCGAAGAGTGCCACCGATACCGCCACGAAGGCGAAATGATACCAGAGGATGACGCTGAAGATCCGCGTCAATAGGATCTCGAGCATGAGCGTCGAGAGCGTCACGCAGAAGAGACCGGCATAGATGCCCACGCCCGCGTGCGGGATGTGCGCGGCCCCTGCCGTAATCACAGGGCTTGCCTTTCGCTCCCTTCCCGCAGCCATTGGCAGCAATCTCCTTTTCCGTTTCCTGAAGTGCGCGCGCCCGGACTGACGGCTCGCGGACACCACGGCGCCCCGGGCGCCTGGCGGCGCCCGGCTACGGCCGTTTGTCGTCGCGTCGCAGCAGGAGCCGGCGGTACATCTCTGCGCACGTCGGGTGGCGGCCGTCAGCGGGCGCCATGAAGTAGAGGTAGCCCGCTTTATCGAGCAGGTAGTAGTTGGCCATGATCGCACGGCCCATGCCGATACTCCAGCGGTAGTTGCCGTAGGTACCCCACTCGTCGCTGGCGCCGCCGGCCGGATTCCATACCGAGATGATGAGGGCGAAGCGGCGCCGCTTGATGTCCTGAATCAGCGGGCCCTGGTCCCAG
>CP070648.1:3687032-3691156 GCA_020354555.1 Armatimonadota bacterium
CCGCCGGTCTTGAAGCGATCCGCGATGGCGAACGCGCCCGAATGCGGCTGATATGTGCGCTCCGGGGTGTACCTCGCGATCAAGTCGCGGTACGCCTGATCGAGGTTCTCGGTGGGAAACGTCTCGTCGTGCCCGAGGAAATGTACCAGGCTCGGGTGGTTGCGAATGCGGAGTATCGTGTCCTTCACGCACTCGATCGCCAGCTCCTCGTCCGGAATGCTGCGCCCGAAGAGCTGCTGCGTGACCATGACGCCGTATTCATCGCAGAGGTCGAAGAAATCCTCCGTCTCCCGGATGGAGAATCCTTCCGAGCGGAGCATGTTGAGGTTGGCCTCTCTCGCGTACCGTATCAGGGCGTCGTAGCGCCTGCGGTCGAGCCGCAGGAGCATGTCGCTCGTCATCCACGCCGCCCCGCGAATGAGGATCCGCTTGCCGTTGACCATGTAGACTCGCCAACCCTCGTCGTTGACGTATGTCGTCGCCTCGCGTATGCCGAAACGCGTGCTCAGCGAGTCGGATGGATCCGCCTTCACAGCGGCCACCAAGTCGAGATCGTACAACTCCTGAGGGCCGACGGGATTGGGCCACCACAGCCGGGGGTTCGAGACCGTCAGCTGCGGGAAGTCGTCCGGCGAGAATGTCACCAGCTTCGTTTCTCGAGGCGACAGCGTGACGCTCTGCGAGAACGTGATGTCCTCGATGGCCCCGGAGACATCCCCAGTGAGCTGCCGATCCGTGGTGTTCGTCACTTCGACGCTCACGGCGAGATGTGCGACGTCGAGGCGCGGCAAATCGAGGTCGCTGGCCACATAGGGGTGCCTCATCCGCAGCGGCCCGGTGGCGGTGACGTAGACATCCTGCCACAGGCCCATGTTCATGTCCGGCGGATACGGATTGTGGTCATCCCACCCCGTCGTCGCCTCGATCTGCTTGGTGCGATACTCGATGTCCGGCCCTTGCCCGGGCGCGATGATCTCGATCGCCAGGCAATTCCTCTCGCCGGGGCGGACGTAGTTGCTGACGTCGAACTCGAAGCGCCTGAACATTCCAATCACGGAATCGGCGTCGGCGATCTTGCGTCCGTTGAGCCAGACGTTGGCCTTGTAGTTGATACCGTCGAGGTGAAGCACGATATTGCGCCCGGCGAAGCTGGCGGGCGCCTCGAACTCCGTACGATACCACCACGGGCGCCTGAACGGGCTGTCCGACGGCATGACCAGCCAGCGGTCCTCGCGATATCCGGCGATTGTCCTGAGATTACCGCCGTAGTACGGATCGGGATAGACGCCATTGTCAACTAGAGCCGCCAGTACCGTTCTGGGGACGTGCGTCGGGTACCAGTCCTGAGACGCAAAAGTCGCGGCGGAGATCGCCTCTCCGGTCGCGCCTACCTCGGCCGACGATTGCACAGCCCAGTTCTCTCTCAGCGAGATGACCTCTCGGGCGAGACACGCGTCGCCGAGAATCAGTACAAGCAAGGCGGCTGCCGCGAGCGCGGCGGTTGGTCGTTGTCTCATGGATCCATCCTCTCTGGCCGGGCTGCCCGTGATAGCATGTCAGCGATCGGGCTGCGTTCGGGCACGTGCGGCGCCTGACGGACCGGCAGTCCCCACATCCAGGACGGCCGTGTCCGGTACGTATTCCGACGTCGGCGCTGATAATCCCTCCCTCGTGGTTGCTCTTTATCGACCCCGCGGACTGCTCTCGCCGGGTTCAGAGCTTCCGCGGATCGTTTCCGAAGCGCCACGAGATCCCGCGACACGCGAACGCGAAACCGCGCGCCGCATGTCGTGTTGGTTGGACATGCGCGGCGCCGCCATGCCAGGAAACATGCCGCCAGGAGTGAAAGACATCATGCGTCGGCGGGCGGGACTCTGAAGCTCCCTCGGCTATCACACCATGAATCGCGGCAGGACGGAGATAGTCCTATTCGACTTCGACGAGCCGCGTGATGTCGAGGAATGGGAGCCGATCAACGACACCGTCATGGGCGGGGTGTCCCGAAGCACGCTCGAGGCCGGCGGCGCGAGCACGGCCGTGTTTGCGGGAACCGTTTCCCTGGAGAACTACGGCGGGTTCGCGTCCGTTCGTTCCGCCGTGCGCGATTATGACCTCCGTCGTTGCAGCGGCATTCGGGTCCGCGTGAAGGGCGACGGGAAGACCTACAAGCTCTCGTTACGAGCCGATGCAGCATTTGACGGCGTCGCCCATCAGGCCGGCTTCGCCACCCAAGCGGAGACCTGGATAGACGTGGATCTACCCTTCCATGACTTCGTTCCCAGCTTTCACGGCCGAGTGCTGCAGGATACGCCGGGCGTAGATCCTCGTAGGATAAGGTCGTTCAGTCTCCTCATCGCCGATAAACAGGAGGGGCCTTTTCGTTTGGAAATTGACTGGATCAAGGCGTATTGCGGGGGTGCTCGTAAGGCCGCGGCGAAACGGTCTAATCATTCTGCCACCTGAGATTCCGGAGGTGCGTCATGGCGCGGATCGCGCGCAGTATCGTTGATGTAATCGGCAACACCCCACTCGTGCAACTCAACCGTGTGACGGACGGCGCGGAGGCACGCGTGCTGGCGAAGCTGGAGTTCTTCAACCCCGCCGGCAGTGTCAAGGATCGCATCGGATGGTCTATGATTGATGCGGCGGAACGGGCGGGGCTGATCGAACCGGGCAAGAGCGTGCTCATCGAGCCGACTTCCGGCAACACGGGAATCGCGCTCGCGATGGTGGCCGCAGCGAAGGGCTACCGCCTGATTCTCACCATGCCCGAGACGATGAGCCAGGAGCGGCGGATGCTGCTGCGTGCCTTTGGCGCCGAGCTGGTGCTCACACCCGGCGCGGAGGGCATGCGCGGCGCTATCGCCAGAGCTGAGCAACTGCTGGCGCAGACGCGGGAGGGGTTCATGCCGCAGCAGTTCAACAACCCGGCGAATCCGCAAGTTCACCGCGAGACGACGGCCGAGGAGATCTGGCGCGACACGGACGGCGAATTCCATATCTTCGTCGCGGGCGTCGGCACCGGCGGGACGATCACCGGGGTCGGGCAGGCGCTCAAGCAGCGCCTCCCACAGCTCAGCGTGATTGCCGTAGAACCGGGGCGCTCACCGGTGCTCTCCGGCGGCGAACCGGGGCCGCACAAGATACAAGGCATCGGCGCGGGCTTCAAGCCGGATGTGCTCGACATGTCGGTGGTGGACGAGGTGGTGCGCGTGGCCGACGAAGATGCCATGGCGATGGCGCGGAGAATCATCCGCGAGGAGGGCATCCTCTGCGGCATCTCCTCCGGCGCCAACACCTGGGCCGCTGTGCAGGTGGCGCAACGGCCCGACAACGCCGGGAAGACTATCGTCACGGTCCACCCGAGCACCGGGGAGCGCTATCTCTCCACCGACCTCTTCGCCGACCTGCGTGGATAAATGTTACGTCGGCCGCCCCGGCACGCCATGCCGGCCCCGACGGCCGGGCAACGATCCCGGCGGCACGCTCCCCGCCGGGTTGGCCTTGCGCGCCCGGTTACAGGCGTATGTCGAACAGGCGCACGCCGCCCCAGAACGTGAATCCGTCGAAGTCGAACCCGGCGATGCGGCTGAACTTGTCGTAGCGGGCTTCGAGGAATACGCGCTCTTTGTAGATCACGCCGAGGCTCGCGTTCGCGTTGAGGCCGATCTTGCTCTCATCAATGCTGAGCGCGGGCACCTCGACCTTCCCGTAGTACGGCCCGGCGCGCAGCGCCACATAGGGCTGGGTCAGACCCTTGGTACTGAGCCTCCGCTCCGCGCCGAAGCTCAGCGAGTATAGCTTCGCCTCGCCGTCTTCCTCATGCATGTATGCCGTGAAGTCCGCGGTGCGCCGCCACTCCGGTGCCATCTGCGGGTCGAACACGCCGATGCTGAGGCGCGGCCAAGAGTCCCCGAAAACAGTTTGCGTCGTCGAGTCGCTCGGCAGGAAGACGCCGTAGCTCACCGCGATGGGGATCGGCTCCCGCCTCGCATGTGCCGCAGCGCTGACGGCCGTCAGCAGGAATAGGACAACTACAACACGTCTAATCATATCTACGTCTCCTTTCGCGTCTCGCGACGCGCCCCTGCGCCGCTGGCACCCTCGCGCGCGGCAGCGGCGCC
>CP070648.1:3691256-3736607 GCA_020354555.1 Armatimonadota bacterium
GGCGCACCCGAACAGCCGGTTCACCACGCCGCTGACGCAGTGCCCTTCCCATTCGTTCAGAACCGAGCACCATCACGGCGTCCCGATCTCGGCGGTTGTGTTCGGCGGGCGCCGCGCGCATCTGGCGCCGCTGGTATATGAGGCATTCGACTGGGAACACGGGGCGTACGTCGGAGCCGCCATGGCGTCGGAACGCACGGCCGCGCAGTTCGGCAAGCTCGGCGAAGTACGGCGCGACCCGATGGCCATGCTGCCGTTCTGCGGCTACCACATGGGCGACTACTTCGAGCATTGGCTCAACATGGGACAGCGCATGACGCAGCCGCCCAGGATCTTCCATGTCAACTGGTTCCGCACCGACGAGAACGGCGACCTGCTGTGGCCAGGATACGGGGAGAATCTCCGAGTCATCGAGTGGATTCTCGACCGCTGTCGCGGGGAAGCGGACGCTCGCCGGACCCCCATAGGCTACGTGCCGACCCCGGACGCCCTCGACCTGGCCGGCCTTGAGTTCTCCCATGAGGATATGGAGAAGCTGCTCGCCGTCAACTGCGAGGACTGGTACGAAGAGACCGAAAGCGTCACCGGTTTCTTCCAGCAATTCGGCAGCAGGTTCCCGAAAGCGCTGTGGGAGCAGCACGAAGCGCTCCAGCTCCGGCTCAGGGCGCCGATCTCGTTGCTCAAGCCGGGCGCCGAAATCCGGCCCCTCGCCGCCGAACTCAACGAGGTCATTGAGCGCGAGAACCCTCAAGTCTACGCCATGCTCTCCGAGTTCGGCAGGCGCATCCACTTCCCCAAGGGCATCCTGAGCCAGAGCGCCGAGGCGAAAGAGAAGGCCAGCCGCTTCAACGCGACCATCGGCATCGCGCGCGAGCGCGGCGCGCCGATGTTCCTGCCGTCCATCATGGAGAGCTTCCCGGGCCTCACCCCAGCTGCAGCTCTGAGCTACGCGCCTGCCACCGGTCAGCCGGATCTGCGCCGCATGTGGCGCCAGCTCCTGCTCGACAAGAACCCGAGCCTCGCCGGCAAGAGCTTCTCGACACCCATCGTCACCAGTGGCGTAACGCACGCCCTCAGCCTGGTCGGCGACCTGTTCGTAGATCAAGGCGACGTCGTCCTGCTGCCGGACAAGTTCTGGGAGAACTACGAGCTTCTGTACGCGGCCCGGTTCCAGGCGCAACTGATGCTCTACCCGTTCTTCAGCGCCGCGGGCGGCTTCAACGTGGAGGGGCTGCGCCAGGCGCTGTTCACCCGGGTCGGAAGCTGGAAGACGATCGTCGTGCTCAACTTCCCGAACAATCCGACCGGGTACTCGGTGACGATGCAAGAAGCCGACGCCGTTGTCTCCGCGCTGATCGAGGCAGCGGACAACGGCTGCAACCTGGTGGTCGTGACGGACGATGCATACTTCGGCCTGTTCTACGATGAGCAGGTGCTGCAGGAGTCTCTGTTCGCCCGCCTGGCCGGCGCCCACGAGCGCATCCTGGCGATCAAGGCGGACGGCCCAACCAAGGAGCAGTTCGTCTGGGGGTTCCGCACCGGCATGATGACGTTCGGGGCACGCGCTGCCCTCAGCGACGAAGCGCTCTATGCCGCGCTGGAGAAGAAGGTCGCCGGGGCGATCCGCAGCGTAATCTCCAACTGCTCCCAGCCCGCGCAGTCCGTGCTGGCGAAGGCACTTGCCGGCGACGCCATTGCCGCGCAGCATCAGGAGAAGCGCGCAGTCCTCGAAGCCAGGGCCAAGGCGGTGCGCGACATCCTCAGCTCCTCGGAGTTCGCGGATGTGTGGGAGCCGTATCCCTTCAACTCGGGCTACTTCATGTGCTTGACGCTCAAGGACACAACTGCGGAGATCTACCGCAAGCACCTGCTGGACAAGTACGGCATCGGGGTGATCGCCGACGGCGAGCGCGACATTCGGGTGGCGTTCTCGGCGGTGGAGTTGGACGAACTCCCCGAGTTGTACAGGACCATGGCGGCGGCAGCCAGAGAACTGCGCGACGACCAGGAGGCCGCCGGCAGCTAACCCGCTTCACGTCAGTCTATGAGTCGGCGCCAGCGACTTCGGCGCGGCTCTCGCTCGCCTTGCGCCGAGAGGACGGAGCGGAACACTGACGTAAAGCGGCGGCTGAAAGACGCTCTGGTGCAGCGGACGCTGGGCGACGTTGAGCCGACTCCCCTTTGCTCAGCTACGGACGCGCGTGATGATGGATCCGCTGCTGACCCAGATCGCCCCGTTGAGCCACGGTTCCCATCGCTCAGTCGGCGAGGCTTCAGAGGGTCGGTGAGAAGCTGAGGTCGGCCGGGGGCTTGCCGTCGGCGTCTGTGAACCGCATGAAGAACCCCCACTGCCCGACTCCGTTGTACACCTTTACCACAACGCGAGTGTCACCCGCTTCCAGCTTGACCGGGACGACGTCGGAATCCCAGTGCACGCCCCGCGGCCCGTCGTGCCGCCACACCTGTCGTCCATTCAACCATACGATGGCCGCGTCATCGCTGGAGAACCGCATCTGCACGTCCTGCTCGCGCGGGCTTGTCACGTCGCACGTCGCGTAGGCCAGGCAGTGCGCGAGATGCTCTATGTCACCGTAGAGTTCCACGAACCCGACCGCGCCGGCGATCGTCCGCTGTGTCATCCAGCGGATCGTTCTGCCCTTGCCGGAGTAGGTCGCTTCGAGATCAACCTCGTCCTCCGGCGGAAACGCGGCGTCGAGCTTCTTTGCTTGGGCGTCATCGAACGGCGCAAGGACGTGCCATGCCGGGACGATGCCGGGCACGTCGCGCGGGTGCGTCCAGTGCCCGGTGGGCTGGAAGCGCGCCCGCGCCATGTCCGGCGATTCCGGCGGCACGGTCAGGCCGCCGGTGCTGAGGATCTCATGGTTGGCGTCGCGGATGACCCGCTGCATGTCCTGGTTCAGGTTCCATCCGCCCAGCGGGCCGTCGTCGGGCGCGAGGTAGAACGCGATCAGGCCCGACGCGCCCTCGCGCACGAAGTCTTCGATCTGCTCTCGCACCTCGGCGGCAGTGAGCGGCTCCTGCTTGTTCCAGTCGCCGCCCCAGAATGCCTGATAGATGCCGAAGAACGGTATGCCTGGAACGCGCCGACGGGCATCGGTCAGCATCCACTGCGTGTCGTAGCTCGTCATCGTTCGGTCGCAGCCGGTCTTCAGGACCGGATAGTAATACAGCATCAGGACATCGGCGGCATCCCGCGCGAAGTTGTGGAGCGTCGTGGCGCCGCTGTATCCGCCGCACAGTGGACGGACGCTGTCCGCGCGTCTGACAACTCGGTACATCCCGCGGAGCGCGGACAATGCCGGGCCCGGGCTATCGTCGAGGATGTAGTAGCCATAAAGGTTGGGCGAGGCCTGGACGCCGGCGACTTCCCTGGCGAGCGGCTCGGGCCAGAACAGGATGATTCCGGCGCGATGGGGCGCCGGCGTCGTCCCTTCGGCCCCGCGCTCGCAGCCCAGGAGCGCCGCCGGCGTGGCTTCCCGGTAGCGGATGAGTTCGTCGTCGACTTGCACCGGCCCGGGCGGCGGAAGCGGCACGCCGCCGCGGATCGGGATCTCCGTCTGCGTCTCGGTGACATCGTCGCTCAAGCCCGGTCTGCCGTGGACGTGTCCGGTGATGGAGTACATCACCTTGATCCCGTTGTCGCGGCAGAACTCCCCTCGCTCCGTGGTCGCGTCGAGCAGGTCGGCCCCGCCGAAGACGAGGTTCATCCCGACCTCTTTCACCAGCGCCAGGGCTTCGAGGTCGGTTCGGCCGTACGTGCCGAGCACAGGCTTCCCGTTGATGGCATATGCTGTATGCAGCTTCACACTCACCTCCTCATTCCGCGCTGAGCCGCGGCAAGCGCACCTGCGACGCAGCGGCGAAACGCCAAGCGCAGCGTACCGAGACTCGACTCACCGGGGCAATCGAACCGGACGTGACATCGGTTCTCGCTGCTTCCGTCAAGTCCTGCCGTCCGGCGGTGATCGTGAAGGTCGGCAACGCTCCGCGGCGGCGGCGAATCGTCGGTGTCTCGGGCTGCGTGGTCCGCACGGCTCGGCTCGAAGCGCGCGCCGGTGCGCTGGAGCGGCTCGTGCAGGATGGCGGTGGCTCGACGCGGAAGAACGCCCGGCATGCGAATCACGCGCCGCGGCGCCGCGTCATGTGCGCGCGCCCGGTGCCGCGCCGCAAGGAGACCGCTATGGGAATGCCGGACAAAGAGCGGGCGATGGTTCGCGATCTCGCCAAGCAGGTCGCCGAGATCGCTTCCCTCCCGATCCAAAAGGAGAAGGCCGAGCTGTGGCGCCGGCTCAACCGCCTCGACCCGATGCGGCCGATGGTGATGCTGCAAAACGGTGCGTGGAACGAAACACTGGATGACAGCGAAGCGCAGTGCAGCAACGGCTTCTGCCGCGCGCAGGAGCTGCACCTGCGCCGCGTGCTCTACCAGTGGGAGCACATGCCCGGCGATATGGTCGTCGAGGATGTCATCTACTCGCCGATTGTCGTGCGCGATACCGGATGGGGCTTGAGCGTCAACGCGGTGCGCCCCGACCATTACTTCGGCGCTGCGCACTACGAGCCGGTCATTAGGTCGGAACAGGACATTGATAAGATCCAACTGCCCCGGGTCACTGTTGACTGGGAGGAAACGGAACGGGCCTTCGAGCGCCACGCTGATTTCTACGACGGCATCTTCACCGTGCGGAAGAGGGGGCAGTGCGGCTTCTGGTTCGCCATCTTCGACCAGTTCATCCAGTGGCGAGGTCTGGATCAGGCCTTTGTGGATATGGTTGATCGCCCGGCATGGATGCACCGCGTGCTGGAGCGCATGACCGAAGGCATGCTCGATCAACTCGAGGCGCTGGAACGGCAGAACGCGCTGGGGTTGAACAACGGCAACGTGGGCGTCGGGCCGGGGGGGCTGGGCTTCACCGATGAACTGCCGCAAGCGGATTTCGACGGCGCCCACGTGCGCGCCAGAGATATGTGGGGGCACGCGACGACGCAGATCTTCTCGGTCGTCTCTCCGGCGATGCATGAGGAGTTCGGCCTGCAATACGAAGGCCGCTACCTCAAGCGCTTCGGCCTTGCGGGCTACGGGTGCTGCGAGCCGCTGCACCGAAAAGTGGACATCGTCAGGAAGCACATCCCGAACCTGCGCCGCATTTCCATGAGCCCCTGGGTTGACGTCGAAACGGGAGCCGCCGCCGTGGGACAGGACCTCGTATTCTCCTACAAGCCCAACCCGGCGATTCTCGGCGGCGAGGCGTGGGATCCGAACGCGGCGAGGGCGGGTCTGCGTGACGTGCTCGAGAAGACGCGGGGCTGCGCGGTCGAGATCATCATGAAGGATCTTCACACCTGTCGCAACGAGCCGCACCGCATGTGGGAATGGACGCAGATCGCTCAGGAGCTGGCCGAGGAATTCGCGCGCTGACCGACCGGCTCGCCGTGCGGCCGTTGCGCCAACCCGCTGATGGGCGCAGTTGCCGCGCGAGACGGCAATCGGCCTGACGCCGCTACTTCTTGAGCGGCATCGCCAGGATCCGATGCACGTCGATGTCGAAGAAGTTCGCACCCGCCGCGGAGGTCGCGACCACCGCGGTGTCCGACCCGTGGCCCGTGCCCGCGCATGAGATCACCTGCACCCCCTCGGGAACCAGGCCGGCGTCGCACGCCATGGCAATGATCTCCAGGCACACCTTCATGCCCTGCGAGAACAGGTAGAGCGTCTCCGCCATCACCGCGCTCGGCGGAAAGCCCTCGAACTTCGCCCGCAGCGCGTGATCCACTCCGCCGGTCAGCGCGTGCACTCCGCACACCACCTTGATGCCCGCTTTGTCCATTGCTTTGGCGTAGCGCGCGTTCCATTTGATGTCGTACATCTTATCCACGGCCGGCGCCATCTTCACCGCGACGAAGTTCACCTTGCGGTGGGCATCCGCCAGCCGCGCGAACTGCGCGCCGACATACCCCGTGTTCGTGGCCATCACGACGTGCCGCGCGCGGTGATCCTTGAGGTATTCGCCCACCGTTTCCACGACGATCCGGGTATTCCGCTGAACCTTACCCGTGTCCTCGAAATAGACAACCGGCTCCACTCGTGGCATCGCTGCACCTCCAGGTTCCCTCTCCGCTTAATGCATCTTCTCTGGCTGCCGTTGCGCTCCTGCCGTCCGCATGCCCGGGGCGATACGGCCCAGTCGATCACATCAACCCGTGGCCCAAGGCTCCGCGGCCTCGTCATCCTTTCCGAGGCAATGCGCTCAGCGCCATGAGGTACCACATGTTGTGGGTCAGCCACGGCTCGCTGGTGCGATATGACGGGTGGTCGCGCCCCGAGCCGACGCGCGACAGGTCAAACCCGGGCTGATCCAGCCCGTAGGCCGACCGGACGAATCCGTTGGGAATGGCGCCGGGCACGGCGCCCCGGGGCCGGCCGGCGATGGCGTCGTATCGATGATGATAGCGTGGAGGGTTGAACGTGCCCTTCCCCTCGAACATGCACAGGCCGATCGGGTTCTTCCCCAGCACCCAGTCGATCTGATCGGCTGCGAAGCGGAGCGCACGCCGATCACCAATGAGGTGATGTATCTGTGCCGCCGCCCATGCGCGGCCAAGGCACTCGAAATTGTGCCCCAGGGTTGACGTGGGCTCGAAGAAGTAGTCCTGCTGCCCCACCGCCTGCTTGCTCAGTCCGAAGGGGTTGTCGGCAGTGCTCAGGCAGAACCTGACAAATGGGCGCATGGCCGCCCGAATCCTCGCGCACACGGGGTCATCCGGGTAGTTCAGCGCGAAGGTGGCGAGCGCCCCAGCGCTGATCTCGCCATAACTGCCGAATGCGCCCCGCAGGCGGCCGGCCGGTTGCTGCGTTGCCATAATCGCTTCCGCGCTGTCGCGCGCGAAGTCGAGGTAGCGCCTTTCGCCCGTGACTGCGTGGAGATCCATTGCGCTCAGCAGGAGATGCGGACTGCCGCTTGACGTCGCGCCCTGTGTTGCGTGATCGAAGAGCTTGACCGCCCGCCGGAGGTAGTCGTCGGCCGCGGCGGCCAGCTCCGGCATGGCCGAGAGGCGCGCCCAGGCTCCGATCACCAGCGGGGAACTCCCTTCTCCTTCGGCGACGACCGGGTCGTCATCGGTACCTATGATGTTGTCGGTATGGACCTCCGGCGGAGACCACTTCGTCCACGCGCGGCCCGGCCCCTGAGAGATCGTGCCGTACAGCCCGCCGCTCTCCGGGATCTGCATCTTGGCCACGAAACGGGCGCCCCATGTCGCTTCGTCAAGCACGTCGGATGTGCCGTCACCATTGCGGTCGAAGCGAGCGAAGATCTCGGGCGCAGCATGGTGCGCCTGGAGCAGCGCGTAGGCGACGCCCCCGTCGCCATTCTCATACATTATCTTGTTGTAGTCGCCTGCGCTGTGCCAGCCGCCCGTGGCGTTAATGTGGGTACCGTCGGGCAGCCGGGCGTCATCGAGGTGACACGCCCGGTGCCACCCGGGCACGTCGAAGCCGCACCGCTGGACGAAGAAGAACTTGACGCCGAGGTCGGCGGTCCGGCGTAACAGGAGATCGCGGCCGATTTCGAAGGGCGGCGATGTTCCGTTCCGGGCGCCGAAGCGCGCCGCCGCGCGGTATCTCCCGGGAGCGGTGAGCGAAGAGAAATCAGCTCGCCAGTAGTAATCGCCCCAGTCAGCGGGTTGGCCCTCGTGGATGCGCCCGGAACACCGCAGCGGCAGCTTCACAACCGGCCGGCCAGATTCGGACCTAATCTCGAGTTCCCCCTGTGCCGAATCCGTCGGGAAGAAGTTAGTGGCAACGACCAGGCTCTTCGGCCCCTTCAGTTCGTAGCCGACCTGGTTCACATGCACGCGGACTACCGGGTGCCGCCGGGTAGCGGGCGCACAGAGCGAGAACCGGAAATCATCCAGCCATGCCCTGCCGCCGCGCACCGCAACGACCAACCTCGCCCCCACCGCGCCGGCCGGAGGGCCGACCCGGCACTCCCACCGCGCCCAGTCCTGCTCCGTCGCCACGCGCGCGGCGTGATCCGCGCCGATGACCTTGCCCCAGGCGTTGACCCAGACGACCCACAGGCGCAACTCGGCAGCGTCCGCGCGGCTCCAGCCCGAGAACCGGAACAGCGTGTATCCCTGGGGTAGAGGCATGTCAACCATGCGCGCCGCATACCATCCGCTCTCCGCTTCGAGCAGCATGGCTCCACCGGTGCGGCCGCCGGCGGCATCGGCTCGCAGAGCCCCGGCCCCCGGCCCGGGTACCGGGGAGCGTGTCTCCTGCGACCAGTATCCCACGCGTCCCTTTGCATCGCCCTCGAAGGACGGATTGAACGCCAGGTTGGCCGCTATGGGCGCGAAGACGACATCATCGAGATAGGCCTCTCCTTCGACCTCAAACCAGAGGCTTGCCGAGGTGGCCCGCGGGGGCAGGTCGGCCTCCGCGGCGACGTATTGCCAGCGCTGCGCAGGCACGACCGGCGGCGTGCGCGCCGAGCCGATCACGCGCCCCGCCTCATCGAGCAGATCCATCCCGAGGCGCGCCACCCCTTCGCGGCACCGAATCCATCCGCCCAACCGATAGGCCTGACCGACTTCGAGGGGTACCGGGTAGCTCGACCATGAGCGATCCGTGGAGCGCGTCGTCGCGCCCAGGGAACGCGCACCGGTCCGCGCGTAACGGGTTGCCCGCATCGCGCCCGGGCCGGGCCACCACCCTTCGGGCACATCCGCGCCCGATTCGAAGGACAGCTCTGCGCCCACACCGACCGACGCGCTGGAACAGAGCACAAGCAGAGCCGCGAGAACAAGCACCAATTCGCGCATCTCACTCCTCGCTGAAATCATCACACCGTCCACTTGCCCGGGCCTGAAGCCCCACGCAGCGACCGGGTGTCAAAGGCAGCGGATGGGCGCGCGGCGCCTCAGAGTTCCACGATCCTCATGAACTTCTTGGATAGCTTCTCCACACCGGTCTTGGTAATGCGCACGCCGTTCTCCCACCGTAAGCCGAAGTCCTCGCCTTGGAAGAACGTATCCACCTGGAAAGTCATGCCCTGCTTGAGCCTGTAGGTCGAGGTGGACTCCATCCAGGGGCGCTCGACTTCCATCATGCCGATGCCGTGGCACGGGCCGTACAGCATGTTTGCCTTGAAGCCGCGCTGCTCGACGAAGGCCTCGTATTCGGCAACTACTCGCGAGGCAGGCTTGCCCGCTTTGAGCAGCTCCATGGTCTTGAAATGCGCTTCGAGGCCGAATTCCACCAGGCGCCGCTTCGCGGACGGAAGCGTGCCGAAGAAGACCGGAAGGCCCACGCTCGACGCGTATCCGCCGACGCGGGCGCCGATGTCGAGTTGGATGACCTCGCGGCGCTTAATCTTGTTGTGTGTCGGGCGGGAGATCGCGTGCCGCGTCGCGGGGCCGCAGAAGCAGTACAAAGCATGGCCTTCGTACTCGGCGCCGTGCCGGTAGATCTCGCGCTGCGCGATGCCGATGACCTGAAGTTCCGTCATGCCCGGCCTGATCTCACCGAGGACCGCGTCAATCGCTTTCTCGCTGACCTGGAACGCTTTCCTCATGAGCGCGATCTCGCTCGGGCTCTTGACGATGCGCAGGTTGATGAGCGTATCGTCAGCCCTAATCAGTTCGACTCGCGGCAACTCATTGCGCAGGCTCTCATAGACCGGCAGCGGCATGATCGAATAGCCGACCAGGCCGAGCTTCTTGAGTCTCCGGCGCGGCATCGCCTTTCTGACAATCTGCTTGAAGCTGGCGACGGGAATCCCCGGGTAGTCGGGATCGGCCGATTCCCGGTACTCGATCATCAGCTCTGTCCATCGAATCTTGCTGCGGGCCTCGGCGTAGGCGCCACTCTCAGGGCCGATGATGAGCACCGGCGTGCCCGTCGCAGGCACGAACACCCCCGCGCTCTCGAAGGTCGGCCAATACTCGGAAAGGTATCGCACGTTCGCGAAATCCGCCTCATTGGAGTGCACCAGCGCCGCATCCAGGCCGGCCGCGCGGAGGTTGCGCTGGAACTTCTTCATCCGGTCGCCGTACTCGTGGTCAGGAATCGCCCGCATCTCATAGCTCCTTTGCAGCGTGCTGTGCCTGAAGAAACTGCGCTCCGCGCTCGAGCAGCTCGCCAATCAGCGCGTCCAACTGCTCCGCCGCGTACGGGCCGCAGTTCCGGACGATGAATGGGTCGGGCAGAACGCTCCCCTCGCCGAAGCGGATCTCTGTCTCCGGCATCGGGTGCAGTTCCCAGGGGTGAAAGTAGAAGCACAGGAACGGCTCGACCGCTTGGGCTCGACAGTAGCCGACATAGCCGTCAATGTGTCGCAGCAGCGCCTCCGCGCTTTCCGTGCGGAAGAGCGGCCACTGATCCCGGTCGCGACCGAAGGGGTCTTGCGACGTCATCGAGAGATCCGCGAAGTTGGGCAGTTCCACGATTCGCAGGTCACCCTCCTGAGTCCAGTCATCCCGGCTCGGGTGATATGGCCTCAGGCGCTCGCGGAAGTAGTACATCGGGTACGATGCGTCCGCGACGTAGCACAGAGACTCCAAGGCATTGACGACCGCGGTCGACCCGAACAGGCGCGGGCAGCGGAACGACACGGGACGGACGCCGGCCACCTGCTCAATGCAGTCGGTGCACCGGCGCAAGCGGTTGGGCACCTCCTCCGGCAGGATCGGCATCATGCCGGGGATATCGAACAGCGCATCGCCGATCGTCTCGTGGAACAGCGTGTGCGCGCCAATCTCGTGTCCTCGCTGCTTGACCGCCCGCACCACCTCAGGATGTTTCGTGACACTGTCGCCGGTGAAGAAGAAGGTAGCGCTGATGCCATGGCGCTCGAGGATATCGAGAATGATCGGGGTGCCGTTGACCAGCCCCTCGTAAAACGGCGTCCAGCTTCCAATGTCGGTCTCCATGTCGAAGCCGAGCACCACCGTGAGCTTGCTCATGTCACATCACCCCGTGTTTCGCCCGCTGCTGCGGCATCCAGCGCGCGAGCAGATCGCGGCAGTTGACGATCTTCTCCGCGAGATCAACCGCGATGTAGAAGTACTGACACGCCGCCTCGAACCCAATGCGCGAGTCGCGGCTTTGAAGCGCGTGCAGGCGGGTGGCCAGGGCGATCTCGCTGTGGAGCACCTCGTCAAGCGTGGCGATCAGCGCGCGCGCTTCGTCCGGCGTGCTCCCGTCGTCGAGCTGGCGCCGCGCCATGACGAATCGGACCTGGTTGTACACGCTGCGAAGATGAATGGCGCACGCCTCGACGATGCCCGTTTCCTCGTCCAAGGCGCGCGCTGCGATCGGGTCGAGGCTCAACTCGGCACCCCGCTCCTTCAATGCCGCCAGGGCGTGGTCAAACCCGTCGGCGACCTTCTTGAATTGCGCGGCGAACGCTGCGGGCGGGTAGATGGTTCGCCACGCTTCGAGGTCGTCAACCGGATGGGCGAAGGCCATAGTACCCACGCCCTCATACCCGGTCGCTTCCCCCCACAGCAGATTGGCGGGCCCCATGTGCACTGGGCTCTGGTAGAGGGATGCGCAGGCGAACGGGTACTCCCTGAACGCGGCGCTCAGTGCGCTCCACGCCTCGACAACGGCGGGCGCGGCGGCGCCGAAACGTCGCCTGGCGACGCCTTCCATGGCCGCTTCGACAGACGGTCTCCGCGCTTCACCGATCGCGATGATCGCCTCGAGGTTCGGCGAGGGATACCCTCCGAGCGTCCAGCTCAACATCAGGCCGTCCACATCGGCATGGCGCAGGTTCGCCGCATGCTGAGCGACGTTCGCCACCACAGGGATGTAGGGTACTGCGGCCAATTCCCAAGTGCTGCTCGCCGTGATGCGAGCGACGGTCTTCAGCCCTCGGTCTTTGGCGAGCTTCCAGTGGCGCGTAGCGCGCGGCCCCGGCCCGATCACCGACAGCGAATACTCGCCGACCTCGCTCTCGACGCCGCCGCGGTTGATGGGCATACTCCATTCGCTGACGCTCATGAACCAGGCGTCGGGAGGCAGGCGCTGGATGATCCCCGGCGCCCATTCATCCCGCCACCCCCAATCCCACACGATCAGCTTGCACTCGCTGCCGGCCTCGCGTATCCCCTCGTGCAGCACGGCATTGACTTCGGCGATGACCTCTTGCGGCGAGCGCTTGCCGCAGCGCGGGCATTCGTTTCCGGTGTCATGCGACCAGCAGTTGGTGTAGCTTTCCGAGGCGGTGATGGTGAACACGCCGGCGAGGTCGGGCACCGCTGCGCAGAGATAGGCCATGCCGTCACGCAGGTAACTGTGGACCTCGGGGACGCTGGTGCAAAGCGTCGCTAGTTGGCCGCGCAAGACTCCGACATCCTCGATGCCCTTCAGTTCCGGATGCTCGTCGAAGAAAGCCAGCGGCATGGGCCTCGGCTCGTTGAGATAGATATACACGCCGATGCCGTGTCGCTTCGCCCGCGCCACGAGCGCGCGCAGATTGCGTATGTATTCCTCGCGGTGCGCACCGAGTCGCTCATCCCACGGGAACGGCGCCAAGTGATACAGCGGCTCGTGCAGCCACACCCCGTCGACGCCCGCCGCGGCGAGCTGCGCGAGGTATCCCTCGGGATAGCAATCCTCGTCGCTCGACAGCGCGTTGCGGAAAGACCCGAAGTACGAGTAGCAGAAACGCGGAACGAACGCGCTGCGACGGGTCGGAGATGCAGACGCCGGGGCTTCGGATAGGCGCCCGATAAAGGACAGGAGCGGGTCGCGAGCCCGGTCGAAGTCGGCGCCCAGGTCGCTGCGCGCCGCGGCGCCGATGGCGAGGGCGCGCGCTCTGGCCTCGGCGGTGGGCGGCTCGTAGCGGAGTCGGTCAATCCGCGGCTTGTAGTTGCCCATCCACCAGAACAACCCGTCGCCCTCGCGCAGGACGAAGTCCATTTTCTCGACCGTCCATCCGAGCAGCTCGATTAGTTGTTCGTATGGCAGCAGATGCCAGTTGCGACGAATGATCGTCACGTAGGTGCGGCGCTGCTGGTCTTCCGTGATCTCGGGCTGCTGCGACAGGCCCAGGAGGCCCGCAATTTCGCATATCTGCTCCGGCTGCGCGCCGATTACACCGGCGAGCCGTTCTGCGGGTATCAGTTGCCAGTTGCGCCAAACGAATGCATGCAGCCGATCCGGGAAATGAGGGCAGGCGACGGGGTCGGGCGCTGAGCCCATCGGCAGTTGACTGACATCCATCGTCACTGCTCCCCGCCGCTCGCTGGAGACGACGCTTCGATCACGATCGCAGCGTAGGCCTGCACAACCGCTACGTGGGCTACAAGTTTGTCGCCGTCTGCTCGCGCTTTCACATCGGCACCGCGGGCTGTCACCACGGAGTTGTGATAGGGCTTGTCAATAGTCACCTCGATATCGTGTACCGGGATGATCTCCGTGATCTGGCGCGCGTCGGTGGGCAAGGTCCACGCGACGGTCCTATTGGCCAGGTGGATGATGGTCCTCTCGGGAGTGGTCTGCCGCCAAACGGTAACCTCGACTGTGCGCGGCGCTTGCACCGCGACCTGTCGCGCGGGAAGGATTGCGTCGAGCAACTCCGCCATCCAGGCGCCGATGTGCTCATCGCCGTGCATTGAGAAATAGCGACCGATGTCAAAGGCGACGTAGCAGGTCTCACCCTCGCCGAAGGAGCCAACCACGACCACGGGCCAGTCGCTGACCTGTACCGGCAAGGGATCCTTGGTGCCCGCAACCGAGCCGGCAGGATCCACATCGACGCGATGGGCTATGGTCTTCCCCCGACTCGCAACCTGCTGGAAGACGCCTGACGCCGGTTCCGCCTCGTCGGGCCGCTGCACCGCGAAGTGGCCGGCGACCGAACCTCGCCACGATATCCCCAGGGCATCCGCCAGGGCGAAATCGGTGCGCCTGCCGCCCCTGCCATCCCACAGCGACGTCTCGGCCGTAGCCAGTACCCGGCCGCCGCGGCGGACATAGTCGCGAAGTGCCCGACAGACCCGGTCGCTGAGGTTCGCGGAGTTGGGGAGGATCACCAGGTCATACTGCTTCAGGTCAGCCCCGTCGCCGATGCGTTCGGCCGCGACTATATCATAGGGCAGATGCTCCTCGATCAGAAGACGCGCCCAACCGCTGAACTCCTCCAGCCACTGTTGATCGCCCGCGCCGAAGTACTTGCGCGTAGCCCAGGAGAAGACGAGGGCGATCTTGGCCGCCGAGACTGCGTTGTCGTCGAGGTCCGCATCGCGCATGTAGAAGTCGAAACCGTGCCTCACGTTCGCGAGCATCTTCGGTGAGGTCGTGGTGTCGGGACGGGTGCCCACGCCGCAGGGACCGAACGCCTTGCAGCCATTGGCCTTGCAGGCTGCGGCGAAGACCTCCCACAGCACCTGCGAGATCGGCCAATGGGCATAGTGTATGGGATGCTGGGTCGGGATGATCCATGCCGGCTTGCCGACGGCATGCTGCCAGCGCACATTGATGCTGGTGGAGTTGAGGTCGCTGCACGGAGCAAGGAAGCGGTCGAAACACTCCGAGAGAAAGACATCCAGAGAGTCCAACCACGCTTCATCCTGTCCCCAGATGGCGGCCACGTAGAGCGGAGCGAAAGGATTATGTGCCGCCACGATCCCTCGTTCGCGGAGCACGGCGGACACGTTCGACAGCACCGCCGCGCTGCGCCCGCAGCGCCAATCGATAAACTCCACCCAGTGCTCGCGTATGACCTCGCGCGTGATGTCCGCGGTGCCGCAGATCCGCTCCAGCGTCGGGCGGCAGTAATCGCACACGCAGACGTCGCCGTTGCTGAACATGTCGAGGTGGAAGCCGTCCGGGTGATACCGGTCGACGATTTCACGCGCAATGCTCGCGACTTGCTCGGCGCGCGGCGAGTTGATGCAGGGCACTTGCCACGCGCCCCCGGGCAGGGCTTGCACCCGTCCGTTGGGGTGTGACGGATCGGCCCAGCTTGCTGACTGCTGCGGGGCGCGGACTGCGGCCTGGTGGCATCCCAGCGGCACCATGTTCCATTCCGGGTGCTTCGAATCGAGCCAGTTGATATAGAGGATAACCCGCTTGTCGTGCGCGCGGAGGCGGGTGACGAGGTCGCCGACATAGTCCCTGCCCCCCAAGTTGGGATGCTGCGGCAGGATCGCGCTCGGGTAGTAAGCGATGCCATACTGGTTGGCTGCATACACCGTAACGATATCCACGCCCACACCGACAAGCTCCGCTGCGATGCGGTCGGGATCGTATCTCGCGAACGCGGTCTCCTGTTCGTTGAGGGCATATTGATCGTACCAGTAGAGGCGACTACGTTGGTTGACCCAGTCCATGGTGAGGACTCCCGTGGATTCCTGCAGGCGGCCCGAACCGCCCTTACGAGTTCGCCGCCCGGCCGCTGCTGGTCGTGAGCCTGTCCGCGAGCGCCAGGGGTGTGGACATCCTCTCCCTAGACGTCCGAGCGCAACATCTCGTCGATCCTGGGGCTCATCGGTACCGCGCTCTGTTCGGTTATCTCGTAGCCCGTCTCGATTCGCACGCCATCAAACTCAGGGTGGCCGAAGAAACTGATGTCCACGCACACGGTCATGCCGGCCTCGAGCATATCGTTGCTGTTCGGCCCAAAGAACGGAGATTCGGCCTCATGCAGGCCGATGGTGTGGGCAAACGGGCACACCAGGTACTGCGAGAAGCCGTGCTTGGCGAAATAGGCCCGCGCTGGGGCATCAATCTCCTTGCCGCGTTTCCCCACCACAAGCTGTTCCTTCGTGAGACGAAACGCTTCTCTCAGGTGCCGGACGCATTCCTTCTGACTTGCGGTGTATGCTCCCGATACCGGCAGTACATCCCCCACCACGCCCGCGTATCCGGCCACCTTGGGCGCAATGCCGATCATCACCATCTCGCCGGCCTCGAGTTGCTTGGAACTGGCGGTGGGCACCACCGCGTTGGACCGTTTGCCGCTGCCAACGATGGCGCTGAAGCCGAAGCCGCTCGCGCCCCGGCTGCGTGCCGCGTATTCCCCCGCCGCCGCCACCTCGATCTCTGAAACGCCCGCCGCGATCGCCGCTTTCATCGCATCGTAGCAGCAGTCCGCGAGTGCGAACGCCTCCCGGATTCGCTCCCGTTCCCATGCAGACTTGACATACCGGAGTGCGACGAACTCGTCGGTGATGTCAACCAGTTCGACGTTCGCGAAACCTTCGACGATCTGGCGGTAACAATCCGCCGGCATGCGCCCCGCGCCCACCACACCAACCCGGTTGATCTTCCCCAGCCTGGATTGCAGCTCCGCAAAGAGAGCGCGGAAATCCGTGATCTGGGCGTTGGGATACTCCTCGTCGGGCACCATGAACACCGGGAAATTGCGGGTCTCGGGGATCGCGCTGTCGAGTTTGGCGAACGGTTCGCTCTCGGGGCCGCCCAGGATCATGGGTTCGCCGACCGCCGTAACGAGCACCGCGCCGCTCTCGAACTGAGGGCACCAGCCGGTGAGATACCAGCCGTTGCCGATGTTGAACTCGTCGTAGTAGACAAGAGCCGCCTGCAGGCTCTTGGCGCTCATGATCTCTCTCACTCGGCCGAGGCGAACGTCTCTCTCCTGCTTTGACAAGTAGCCCATGTGGCCTGGCCTCCGTTTCTCACACGCGCTGGCGAGATTCCGCTTCGCGCCGGCCGCTGTCGTTCCGACGCGCATCTGACCCAGCTCGGCGGCTGCAGGATCGATTAGATCAAATAGGTGTCCGGAACGGAGTCAAGCAGGGCCACCGCGCTATCCCAGACGCGCGTGAGGCCCCGCAGCATTCCGACGCCGGTTCACCGCGCGACATGGATTGGTGTGCCGGGTTGGGGATCGCGCGGGCGGCTTCCGCGGTCTATTGTTCGACGATCGTCTCGTCCACCGCGGTACCGAAATGCCGGCCGCCCTTCTCCAGGTGCGCCAGCACCTGATCGCCGACCTGCAGCTCCGCCACCGAGACCGCCTCGCCCTCGGGCGTGGTCAGCCTGATCGTCTCCGCGTTCTGGAGCACGAGCGAAATCGTCTCGCCCGCCGCTTCGGCCTCGACCAACAGCAGCGGCCGGCGCTCGATCTTGTTTCGTCCGACATAGGCGACCGAGGTCTCCCCAGTGGCACGGACGAGCAGCACCTCGTCCCCCGCCTTCAGTTCGCTGAGATACCTGGTTGCACCGTCCGGCAGGTAGACATAGGCGTGAATCGCCCCCGCGTTTACGCGAAACGGGCGCGCCGCAACGTAGGGCGTCTCCAGGCTCTCGGAATGCACCAGCAGGAACCCGCGCCCGCTGTTGCCGACGAGCATCCCTTCGCCGCGCCCCATTTGGGTGCACGTATCAACGCACGAGCGATCACCCATGCCCAGCGGCCGTACCGACGTCACCGTCGCCGCGACGAGTTCGACCGTGGGGGATATGGAATGTACCAACTCGACCGTCTCTCGGATCGCCTCGGCGGAGCGCGATTCGAGTACCACCCCGTCCACGCCCTTCTCCAGCACCGCGATGACGAGCCGCGCTTCCGGGGCGCTGCCGATCTCCGCCATCAGATTGCCGCGTCGCGCGATCAGGTTCTCCAGGGGGATCACCGTCCAGTCGCTCGTCTTGAGCACCACGGTCTTGTCGAGGTGCGTCGCGGCGGCGGCCTCCTCATCGGCCTTGTCGCGAATCTCCATCCAGAAGACATCCGTGCCCGGAACGATATCGCCGTCCGGCGCTACCGTGGGCAGTGCCCCCAGCGCTTTCATCTTCGGGGTGTCACCGGCCGCGAGGACGACCGCGTCCGCCCCGCTCTCGAGCGCCGCGCCTGCAAGCGCCTCGTCCCACGGATCGATCTTGACCCAGATGTGTTTCATCGGCGCGATTCCAGATACTTCTTGCTTTCCGCGGCCGTCGCCCCTTCATGCACTATCATGCTGATCGCGCGCACCATGCCCTCCGGATCGCGATGCTGAAAGGCGTTGCGCCCGATCGAAACGCCTCCCGCGCCCTCGACTTGGAGCGCGCCGGCGACCATTTGCAGCAGTTCTTCGTCGCTCCCCATCTTCTCGCCGCCGGCGATGACCACCGGCACCGGGCAGCCCTCCACTACTTCTCGGAAGGCATCGGGGGTGCCCGGGTAGTTGACCTTCACGATGTCCGCGCCCAACTCCGCGCCCACCCGGGCAGCGTGCTTGATGTGCGCGACGTCGTACTCGCTCTTGATCTTTGCCCCGCGGGTGTAAACCATCGCCACGAGCGGCATGCCCCACGTCATGCACGTGCCGGAGATCTCGCCGAAGTTCGCCAGCATTTCCGAGTCCGTGGCGGCGCCCAGGTTGACATGGATCGAGACCGCATCGGCGCCGAGCTTGATCGCCTCCTCCACGGTGCACACCTGCACTTTGGCGTGAGGGTCGGGGCTGAGCGTGGTGCCGGCCGAGAGGTGCACGATGAGCCCGACGTCCCGTCCGCCGCCGCGATGGCCCGCCGTCACCATCCCTTTGTGCATGAGAATGGCGTTGGCCCCCCCATTGACGATCTTGGTGACGGTATCGCGCATGTCTTCCAGCCCGGGGATCGGTCCGACCGTCGTGCCGTGGTCCATCGGGACGATGACCGTGCGCTGGGTATCGCGGTTGATGATTCGTTCGATCCGGATTTGCTTACCGATCATGGTGACGCCCTCCTCGGCGCCCCTATTCTCCATCAACAGCCCGATTCATGCAAGCGCATGCGGTCGCGAATCGCGCTCGTCGCGGCGGCCAAGGGGCGATGACACCGGGTGCCAGAGGGCATTGGGACGTCAGTAGAAAGGCCTGCCCGCCAATGCACCCGATGTCCGGTACTCAGGGAATTCGGTGGCCGGTGCGTTGTGGATTGACGGTCGGGTGGAGGAACGTCTCCATCCTCGGGACTGACGGGGCATCGCGTGCGCAGCCACGGCCTACGCGCCATTGACCTGGGTGTTCTCGCGACCAAAACGGCTTAGGCGGCTTCGAGGATGCGGCCCCGCGCCCTCAACGAGCGGCGACATCGAGGTGCGAGGGAGCACGGCATTCGCAGCCCTCGCGCTCTGCCCGATCCTGCGAATGCGTCAAGCACCCGGCATCGGCAGTCATCGCGGGCGCTCCGCACGATGTACGCGCCACAGCGCAATGGCTACAGCGACCCCCATCAGCCCATCACCGCAGCCCAGAACCGCGACCAGACGCGGGGCATCGAGCCACACGACGCTCGCCCGCAGGAACAAGAATGCGCTGACCTTTGAGCCGATGACTAACCAGACAAACGGTCTGAAGCGGAGTGCGGCGACGTACGCGACGCCGAGTATCAGGAGAAACAGACCCGCCTGGCTGGGCCAAAACCGCGGCCCGGCGAACTCCCATCCGACAAGCCCGAGTGTCGTCAGTGGGAAGAGGAGCAGGCACACCCCGAGCACGACACTGTGGAGGGCAACGAGGACGACGAGGCCGTCGAGCACCGCATGCGACAAGCGTCGGACTACTGCATGTTGCGCGTTGACGGGGACGTGGCCTCGTTGTCTCGTCATGCGCCTGCACCATGCATGGCAATCAGTTCCTCGCCTAACCTCGGCCGAGCAGCGCCAGCGCGGTCACGAGATAGGCAGCAGTCAGTAAGGCTAACGGCGTCCATGCGACAAGGGCCATCGCCAACTTCCCCGCCGCGCGTTGGCGGCACAGTCGCCACAGGGCCCACAGCGACATGAGACCGCCGACGGTAACCGCCGATCCCTGCACGAGCCGCAACAGCGATAGTCCGAACACCTCGACCTCGGTCATACCCACGCGCAGCGAGATCTCATCCAGCCACGGCGTGGACTGAACGTGGAACGCAAACAGAGCGGCTGCTGCCGCCGGCGCGAACGCATAGACGAGCCGCGCGACCCACGAGAGCGTGGTGCCGCTTTCGGTCCGGTCACGGGGTCGCAGTAGGCGCAGCAGGATGACGCCTGCTGCGACGACCGCGAGAGCGCCGGCCGTGAACCACCACTTGTTAAGCGGCGCATGCAGACTTCCCGACGGCAGTGCCGCCAGCACCAAGGCCATCAGGCCCACGACCACTGCGAGCGGCGCCAGGTCGGCGCCGACCGAATTCGACCGCCAGATGTCTCGCACCGGCAGTTGCAGCACAAGTCGCGGGGAACGCGTGGGGCACGCTCGCAGGCATTCAAAACACAGCTTGCAGTGTTGCCCGCTGGTGAGAAACATGGCGTGGTTGAACATTGGGCAGCCTTGAGCGTGCTCCGTGCCCTTGTAGCATTCATGGCCGGTACATGACGCCTGGCACACCTCCTTGCGCGCCTGCAGCCGCAGGGCGGAGGCGACGCTCAACACGCCACCCATCGCGCCGAGAGGGCACAGATAGCGGCACCACGCATGGCGCTGATAGAGCCAGCCCACGGCTGCGGCAATCGCCGCGAGGCCCAACAACAGCAAAGCCGTGTATCGCGGATTGCCGATCATGCCGGTGACGTGTTCGACCCAGATGATGCCCACGAAGCCCGCCAGCGCCAGAGCCGGGCCGATCCGCTTCAGACGGTCCGGCGCTGACAGCCCCCGGCCCGCGGCGCGCTGGACGACTTCCGAGCCGCTGCTGAGGGGGCAAACCGCACACCAGACACGCCCGAGGAGCACGGAAGCGATGACCAGTACCGGCCACCAGACTCCCCAGACCATCAGATTGGCGAACCGGCCGAGCGCGGACGCTGGGGCAACGAAGCAGGCCGCTATGATCCCCGCAAACGCCGCCGCGACCAATGCCTTGAGGCCGACCATGAAACGTTTGTCGAGGAACAACTGCTCCACGCGCGGCCAGCGCAGGAGGTCAATCTGAAGGGCGTCCGCTCCCGTGCCCGAGCCGAAGAAGAGATGCTCGGAGTGGACGACGTCGCCCTCCGCCAGAGCGGCAGCGAGATTGATCACCTGCCTCAGTTCCTCGACGTTCTCGAAGCGGAAGTCGTAGGTCTGAAGCTCGCGCACTGCGCTTTCGCCGAGTTGCTTAGGCGGAGAACCGTTGAGCTGACCCGCCCGTTCCAGGAAATGCTCGGCGAGTGGAACGATGTCGCGCCGACGCTCGCGGAGAGGCCGAAGATCGATCACCTGCACGCGGGTGAGCGCCTCGAACAGCGGGCCGCGCTGGCCTTCCTCTGCACCCGAGCCCGCGCCAGGCCTGTCGGCGGTCGCGATTAGTCTCACATCCACCCGGTCGTCCGCGGACGATTCTTGCTGGGTGCGCAGGAAGGTCGCCACATCCGCCTGTACCTCAGCAGACAGGGAATCAACGTTGGCGAGGATCAGCGTCCCGCGGTCGGCAGCCTGCAGGTAGCCGAGGCTGTCAGCAAAGCGGCTCACGAAATCAGGCGACGCGTCGCCGAACAACTGACTCCGCGCCTCCTCCGGGGACAGCTCCCGGCAGTCCACCACGAGAACCGCCTCATCCCGTCGCGCGCTGGTCGAGTGCACCTGCAAAGCCAGGGCTCTCTTCCCGACCCCCTTCTCACCGGTGATGAGCAGAGGCAGATCGGAGCCGCTCGCCTCCGCCAGGGCTGCGGTCATCTTCGCACCGAAGCTTGGGATGTCGCGCTTGAACGGAGAACTGGGGCGGAAGCTGACGAGTTTGCTCAGGGTCGCTTGTCGCTGCTGCTGCGCCGCAAGTTGCTCATTCGTCCGCTTGAGGCGGAACGCCAGCTCCCCGGCCAGGTGTTCGAGCAGGTCCGGGTTCCGCCGCACGAGTTGATCGAACTCCTCGGCGGTCGGCGCATAGAGCACGCTTGCCTCGCACGCGACCACGTCCGCCGACACAGGCATCCCGGCGAGGATGGACATCTCACCGAAATGACTGCCCGGCCCCAGCCTGGCGACGGGCAGGCGGAGCCCCATGCCGGAGGTGACGACGACGTCGAGGGCACCCGACTCGACGAAGTAGAAACGTCGCCCCGGGTCGCCTTGGCGAACGACGGTTTCGCCGGCTTCTACCCGGACTGGCGCGACTGCTCCGCGCAGTGACGCCGCCAGGAGAGCCGCCCCTCGTTGCGCTGTCTCTTCCTCGTTCGCGCGTTCCACTAGCGTTCCTTTGGAATCCGGATCGCGTTACTCGTCCGCTGCTCGGTTGGGATTATTTCGCCGGTCGGCCGCCATTGGCCTCGACCGCCGCGGAGCGGTCTCCATCCAGCCCCATATTGGCGAGGCGGCCGAGTTCCTCCCAGTCCGGCTCGTAGCCGGCGACCCCAAAGTCCACATCGGACAACGCGATGCATTGCCCGGTTTCGGGGTCGTCGTTGGTGATTACGACGGTCAGGTCGCCCGGCTCCGGGTAATCATAGAACACCATCCCGCCGGCCGGGCGTACTGCGCCACGACAGGCTCCAATCCGTTGAGCGTGACGTGCGCTGACGGCTGGGTGAATGGCGTTACATTCCTGGACTTGTAGATCTTGATGTACTGCGCCTCAGCCGTCACGGCCGGCGTGTAGGGTGGCCCACTTAGCGCCGTGTGCGAACTAGTGAAGCAGTTCTCTTTCTGTTACCCGCTCTCCTGCGCGTTTCCAACATAACCGTGCATTTCTTCTAGCAAGGTTAACGACCTCGATGCATTACGGTCGCCGACAGGCCAGGCGCTTGTTGCATCCTCGCGTACGGAAGCAGGCTGCCAGCGATCCAGGAAAAACCGCCGCAGCGCCTGACATCTGCCATTCCGAGCGTTATGTCAAGGCCGCTATGCCCATGGGATGAGTAGGCAATGTGCTGAAACTCTCAACGCGTTCTCGCTACGCCGTGCGGGCGAGGATCGGCCTCGCGCTGCATGAAGGCACAAGGCGGCTTCAGCTTCGCCTGGCCGCCATCGTCCAGGACGTCTCGCCGAAGTACCTCGAGCAACTGGCCGCGTGGCCTTGCGGCGGGCCGGCCTGCTCGAGGCCGAACGCGGACCGCTCGGGGGCTATCGGCTCGCCCAGCCTCCGTCGGGCATCGCCGCACGGGATATCGTGGAGGCGGTTGATGGCCCGGTCGACATCCTGGACTGCGTGCACGACCCGGCAGCCTGCGAGCGTGCAGCCGGTTGTGCGGCGCGTGACCTGTGGCAGCAGGTTGACGACGCGATCATCTCGGTGTTGGAAAAGACAACGCTTGCCGACCTTCGAGAACGACACCTCGTCGCCCAGGGGGCGACGGCGGTGTGCTACGAGATCTAGCTTTGCCGGTGCGAGTGCAGTTGGCGCCGGCGGCGCGCTGCGCAACCGCTCAGGGCTGATGGATGCAGTGGCGTGGGCCGTCGGATCCCCACCCTAGAAGAGATGTCGCGCGGATGGCAAACTGCCGTTCGACGCCCCACTTCCGGCTACCCCCATTCCTTTGCGGCCACCCACAATGTGGTCATCCACAATTGGCGCGCTGCTGGACGGTCGGTACACTGTGGTTATAAGAGGGGTAATCGGACACAGTGCGGCGGCGGTCGTCGGCCGGGACGACATGGAGAGGTGTCGTCCCAGCTTCGGCCCGGAGGTGGTACATGGCAGACCTAGGTCTGAACGAGATCCTGAGTTACACGGCCGTCGGCCTGACGGTTCTCAGGTTGGCTGTCGTCCTGGTCGCCATCCCCGTCGTCTGGGGCGGGGCCCTCGTCATGTTGTACATGATGGTTCGCTCGATGCTCTCCCATGCGCCTCGCACGGCATCACATGTCGAGTGATTCGGAGTCGGGCACCTGCCGCGACGACGAAGCCACTCGCGTCTGCGCCCCCCTTTAGTTCAGCAGGCTCATTCGCGGGCTTGAGCCTGTCGAGTTCTCCGCGCCGCTGGCCAGAGGAGCGTCACCGCGGCCGACTTCCCACGTTTCGCACTAGCCTGCATGATTGACACCTGTCGCAGGTCGGCGGCATCGTCTTCGCGTGCGCCCCACTCACTGCTCGCGGATTATTCATGACGCTTGTGCGCCTCAGGCGCAGCCGAGGCAGGCAGTCCGCACGAAGTCTGAACTCGTCATGAATGATCCGCGCTAACGCGTCGCTGCTGTTCCCCGCGCGACGCGCGTCTCTCGCCGCCGATACCCACTCCCCCGATCGGGCGGGCCTTCACTTGCCCCTGGGTCGTCATCGTGCGGTCGCGTGACGTCGTGGTGCTCCGCTCGGCGAGGGCCGGGGCAGTGTATTTGCCTTGGTGAAATTTTTCACGAAATTCGCGGCAGGCCAGGAAGGAATCGCATATCGAGGCCCGAAAGTAAGCGAAATACTTCACGTTGTTATCGTTGGAAGCGGAAGTAGTTTCACGAATGCTGGATACTCGCGTCGGCTCGGATGATGCACATTCTGGTGTATGGCGACGGGCGCCCCACAGCATCTGTGGCCTCGCCAGCTGTGCCTCGTGCGAGCACCATGTGAATGATGATTGCCCCGCGTGTCTGCGGGGGAACTCAAGGATGCGGCGCGGTGAAGGCACCGAGTGCGCTCTCTACACCTGCGTGAGGTCGAAGGGTGTACCGTCCTGCCGTGAGTGCGAATTGAGTTCTTGCCCAGTCCTTGAAGCGGGCGAGGAGATGGAGTGCAGTCTCGCCCGGAATCTCGCCGGCAAGCGGGGCGGCAGGTCGTTGGTCGAGGCACTTCTTGACCTTAGGTCTATGCGGCAGGGGCATTCTGCCGCGGATCTGCCGCCCCGTCTTATGCAGCGCTTGCCGCTGTACCTCGTGGCGCTTCACGAGTTGAGTCGGGACGGCGTTCAGCGCGTGGCCGCCGCTGAACTTGGGCTGCGCATCGGCATCTCGGCGGCGTCGGTGCGCAAGGATCTGTCCGCGGTCGGCCACTGGGGCCGACGCGGCGCGGGCTATTCGGTCGACGTCTTAAGCGAGAACCTGCGCCGCGCCGCGGGCTTGGCCGAGCCGCGCCATGCGGCTTGGCTGGGGTGTGAGCGGTTGTCGCGCTACCCGGGTGTGATCGAGGACTTCCGTAGCGTCGGGTGCATAATCTCCGCCGTCTTCTGTGATGATGGTAGACATGTCGGACAGGAGGTAGGTGGGCTCATCGTGAAGCCTGTTCGCGAATTGCCGCAGTCGGCGCGCAGTCTGGGCCTCACCGTGGCGGTGATCGCGCCGGAGAGTGATCTCGCGCAGGAGGTTGCCGAGATCGCGGCGTCGGCAGGGATTAGCTCGATCCTGAATCTGACGGACCGGATTGTTCTGCCGGCGCAGGGCGCAACCATTGAGGACGTAAGTCCGTTGCGGGGGCTCGTGTCGCTGTTGCTGCGCACGCCGACGGCAGACAAATCTGAGGTCTTCGCCAGGGAAGCAGGTAGGCGCGATTCGTGATTCGTTGCATTGGAATTAGCCACCGGCTGACGCCGGTTCATCGCCGAGAGAAGGTGGCCGTCGCTCCTGACGCCCTCTCGCTGATGCTTCAGCGCGCGCGCGAGCGCCTGAATGCCGAGGAGTGCGTTATCCTTTCCACGTGCAACCGCACTGAAATCTCCTTCGTCGGCGACGACACCAACGATCCCCAGGCGGTTGTGCTCGATCTCCTGCAGCTGGGCGATAGCGACCGCGCCGACATTCGCGCCAGTGAGGTCTATGCCCTTGCGGGCCACGATGCGGCCACCCATCTCGCCGAGGTCGCGGCAGGACTCGATTCCCTCATCCTGGGCGAGCACGAGATCATGGGTCAGGTCAAGGCTGCGTCCCGCGCCGCGCGCGACTGCGGGTGTGCCGGGCGCGTCTTGACCAGGCTGTTCGACCACGCTCTGCGCGCGGGCAAGCGCGCACGCGCGGAGACGCGCATCGCTTCCGGCATATTCTCGGTCGGCCACTGTGCGGCGCATGCTGCCAAGGAGGTGCTCGGTGATCTGAGAGGCAAGGCGCTGCTGGTGATTGGCGCCGGCCGCATCGCCGAATCCACCGCGAAGCACCTCGCGCACCAGGGGGCCGCACCTGTTACAGTGGCCAACCGTACCCTGGAGCGAGCCCGTGAAGTGGCAAACCGCCTCGGCGGCACCGCCGACACCATCGCCAACTTGCCCCGCCTGCTGACCACCGCGGATCTCGTCATCACGTGCACCTCGGCCCCTCACTTTATCCTCGAGGCCGATGAGGTGCGACGTGCGGCAGCGGAGCGCGCGGGACAGCCGCTGGTGGTGATAGATGTCAGCGTCCCTCGCGATGTCGACCCAAAGGCGAGTTCTGTCGCCGGGGTGCGCCTGTTCAATCTCGACGATCTGGAACCGTTAGTCGCCGAGAACGCTAAGGCACGCGAGGGCGAAGTCAAAGCCGCGCGCAGCATCATCGCGGAGGAAGTCCAGTCATTCGAGGAGTGGCGGCTGCGGGGCGATATCGCCCCGCTGATCCGCGATATGCGGCGCAGTGTCGAGGCAATCAGGCAAACGTGCCTGCAACAAGTCCGCGGCAAGCTTGGTCACCTGTCATCGGAGGACCTGGAAGTCGTGGAGCGGCTGACCGATCTGCTGGTCAAGCGATTGCTCCACGCGCCGACCAAGGCCCTGCGGGCTCACCCCGATGGCGAGCAATTCACGCTCGCGGCCGCAGTGCA
Source organism: Armatimonadota bacterium (assembly GCA_020354555.1). NCBI lineage: Bacteria > Bacillati > Armatimonadota > Armatimonadota bacterium. The sequence continues at coordinate 3,717,826 of CP070648.1, forward strand.
GGAGCTGTTTGAACTCGTCGAGCACGACGCGGCACACACCAAGGCTTCAAGTGACGCTTGCCGGGGCGCCACTGAAGATAGTCACTCCGTCCCCGGAGGGAGCGCTCATGCCAACTTCGAGTCGTAGCGTTACTACCCAGTTGTTCGGCCTCGCGGCCCGGCAGCTCGACGGCTTTCGCCGTCGCCCGATGTGGCACTTATCACGCTTCGGCACAATCGTTGTCCTGGCGCTGGCGTGTCGGGTTTGCGCCAACGCGCCGGCGGCGTCGGAGCGCGAGTTGCCGATTCCCGGCATCGCCGCGCAGTGCGCCCAGTGTCACGAGGACCAGACGGCGGCCTGGGCCAAGACGGTTCACCGGCGCACCGTGGATGCGCCTCAGTTGGCGGACGATCGCGAGGGCTGCGGCGGCTGTCACACCGGCTTGGCCGCGCATCTCGAGGATCCGTCCGCAACCCCGGCCGACCTGAAGACGCTTTCACGCGATCAAGTCGGCGCGATGTGCCTGTCGTGCCACAAGGGCGGCGGGCAGATGATGTGGGGAACCACGGCGCACTCCAGGCTGCCACAGGCATGTCTCTCCTGTCACGATCCGCACGGCGGCGAGGGCCGCGCGATGCTGAGGCAGAGCGACCCCGAGGTGTGCAGTCAATGCCATCCGCAGCAGGCGGCGGAGATGCACCTGCCCTCCCACCATCCGGTTCCCGAGGGCAAGATGGAATGCAGTGACTGCCATAACTCGCACGGCGATATCAATGGCAGCTTGGCGGCCGAGTCCAGTTCCGAGATGTGCTACCGGTGCCACGCGGAGAAGGCAGGGCCGTTCATGTACGAGCATGCGCCAGTGACGGAGGACTGCACCGTCTGCCACAAGGCGCACGGCGCGCAGAATGACCGCTTGCTCATCGTGGATGAGCCGATGCTGTGCCTGCAATGCCACCCGGGCCATCACGATGGCCACCGCACGCCCCTGGTGCCCCTCGATACCTCAGAAGCAGGGGTGGCTGAGGCGATGACCGCCATTCACGGCTTCTATGACAAGTGCACCAGCTGCCACCCGCGCATCCACGGCAGCGACTTGCCGTCCGGCACGGACAATGGCACCTTCATGCCCGGGCGGCCTGCTTCGCCGCTCGAGCGCACCAGCAGCACCTCCCCCGCCGGGCCGTGGGCGCTGGCGGGCCTGGCGGCGCTGCCGCTTGACGCCGCCGGCGCCGCGTGGGGCTTCAGCGACTTCGAGCTGGGCTCCATAGACGAGGAAGGTAGTCCGACCTACGTCCGCGAGTACGACGGCAAGAACTACGAGTTCCCGCGCTGGAAACTCGGCGTTGACCAGTATGCCGAGGGCAGCGACTACCACTTGCGCCTGCGTGATCCCGCCGCGGGTGACGAGGCGGCAGAGATATACTTCGGCAGCCCGACGGTGAGTGGCGACATCAAGTACGATGTCCTGACTCATCGCCTGCCGCGTTTTGACGATGTCGAAGGGCCGGTGGATTACCCCGGCAACAGCATTGAGACCACCGATCTCTCCAATGGTCGCCGCGACTTCGAGATCGAGCGCAACGTCACCGAGATCAACCTCGCCGCGCGCTGTCCCAAGTTGCGCAACGTGCGCTGGCTCGGCCGTTATTGGCGCGAGTCGGAGCACGGCACGCAGCAGTTCACCTTCCTCGACCGCTGCACGAGCTGTCACAAGGTTCAGCTTGAGGAGCCGATCGAGCGGGTGACCACCGAGGCGTCAGCCGGCGTGGAGATCGCCTCCGACGCGGCCGCCGTCCGTTACATGCACACTGAAGGCCGATTCAAGAATCGAGCCCCGGAGCTCGCGTACGACTTTGATGAAGCACGAGGCTCCGTTTACAGCGGCCTGGCACCGCTGTTCGGCATGTCCGAGACCGAAACCAGCGCCGACGAGGTACGCTTGATGTTGGTGCCGGGATCCGCCGTGGCGCTCAGCGGACTATGGAGCAACAAGGAGCGCGACAATCTGTTCAACGGCTACGGGCTCGAGGTCCAGACCACAGGAGGCGGCGCTGGCTGGCGCATCGCACCCGACCTGAAGCTGACCGCCAGCTTCTTCAACTATGAGTTCGACAACGGCGTGTCCGACGGCATCTCTCGCGATCGCGACACGTCGAACCTGGTGCTGCGCTACACCGCGTTGCCCTACTCGACACTGAGCGTTGGGTTCAGGCGCGACGACGTCGATCGCTCGAGTCACCACGACTTCGTGCCGCGCAATAGCGAGACCACCGCCCTGAGCGCCAATCTCGTCACGCGGCATCCGAGCGGCGCCAGTCTCAACATACGCTATCGCGACGCGAGCACCGATGTCGAGGGCAACTATGATCCCGCTGCGGCACCGGCGCACTTCCCAGCACGCTGGATCACCGAGCCCGACGACGAGGAACTGCTGTCGGCGGTTGCCAGCTACGGACTCACGTCTCGGCTGCTTGGCACGTTGCTCTACTCCAAGCTCGATCGCGCGTGGACGGTCAACGAGCCGCTGCTGAGCGTGTTGCGCAGCGACAACGACGAGATCACGACCAAGGGCGCGGAGTTGTATTACTCCATCGACGGGCGCACACGGCTGACGGCCGGCATCTACGATCAGGAAGGTAGCATGCGTTCGGACGTCACCTACGGCGCCGACATTTACACGCTCGAGGACGATCTGGGGAACCCCATTGCCGACTTCGACTTCATCGACTCGCACGCGGCGTTCGACTACAACGCGCAGACGGTTCGCCTTGATGCGTCGCACTGGCTCACGCCGCGGCTGCGGCTGTTCGGGCGCTTCAACCGCACTCAGAGCGACGGCGCAACCGTCGCCAGTAACCTCGGCGACTACCTGGATCAGGATCCGGACCTCGACGGCGTGGCGCTGACGCTCAACCCGTTTGATATCACGACGAAGGACAAGTGGTTCGGGGTCGGCTACTTGGTCGATCCGTACACGGAACTTGTGTTGAGCTTCCAGCAGCGCGAATGGGTGAACGAGGACAACGCGAGTCAGGACGGATCGTACGATCTGTGGCGCATCGGTGTGCGCAAGAAGTTCTGATCGGTCGAACCGCCAAGGAAGCCGAGGGCCTATGGGGAATCCCTCAGCGTAGTGATACGAATGTGGGCCGCGCAGCGAGACGCTGCGCGGCCTGCCTATGGACTAAACCATGAATGAAGAAGATGGTCCGCGCCGGCCCGGACGGCCGGAGCAAAGGCGCCCGCCCGCCGGCCGCCCGCAGCATGAGGTCGCTCAATCTCACGCTGTGGGCGCCGATGCTATGGGCGCTTCGCCGTCCGGCCGCAACGGGCGCAAAGGCGTTTGGGCCTGGCTCTACTCTCCCGATCTGACGCTGTGGCTGCTGGGCCTGCTCATCGCCTGGATGGCGGTCGGCACGGTCGTCCCCCAGCACGCCAGGCGCGAGGTTTACGAGCGGGCCTTCGGCCAAGCATTCGGCGGCTTGATCGCGCGCAGTTCCCTGAGCGGCATTTACGGTTCCTGGTGGTTCATCGCACTGTTCGCCCTGCTCGGAGTGAATCTCGCGGCGTGCGTGGTCAAGCGTCTCGGGACGCTGCGGCGGGCGAAATCCGCGGCAGCAGCGGCGGTCACCGCGTCCCAGGTGCGAGGGCAGCGCGCCGTCGCCGAGTTCACGGCGAAGCTATCCCTCCAGGACGCAGCGCAGCGACTGACGCAGGTCTTGCGCCACCGAGGGTATGACGTGTCGGTGGTCGACCCAGGCGCGGGGGAAGCCGCGGCGCTGCGCGCCCGGCGCGGCAGGGCTCGAGCGTGGGGGCCGCTTGTCGTGCATCTCGGGCTGCTCGTCCTACTCGTGGGGGCAGCGTACGGACGGTGGCCGTCCCTGGCTTTTGACCAGCCGGCCGACGTGCGGGCTGGCGAGACTCATCGCGTTGAGATCGGCGATCTGTCGTTCGGGATTCGCCTGCTGGACGCGGGCATCGAGACCACACCCGAAGGCGCACCATCCCAGTACTGGGCGGAGACGCAGATCGTGGACGGCGGCAAGGTGGTGCGCGATGTGAGGATCACGCCGAATCACCCGCTGCGCTATCGCGGCACCAATGTCGTATTGAACAGCCTGTATCCGCTCTCCGCTCCTGACTACGCGGTCGAGGTGGCGAAGGGTGACTCGGTGTCATACGTGCCGGTGGTGCTCGACGAGCACGGTCACGTGGATATGATGGCCAGCGTGACGCACGTGGAAGACCCGCCGTGGCTGGCGTGGGTGAGCGACTTCCGCCCTGCGTCGTCGCAGGACGAACTCCCTGCCGCGCTGGTTAGTGTGGACGAGAGCGGCGCGGTGAGTCCCGACCGGCGGGACGTAGGCTGGGTGAGTGCCGGAGGCATTGAGTACAACGGCGTGCATTTTGAACTGGTGGAGGCAAGGGGGGGCAAGCAGGTTCAACTGGGTGTCCATCGCGATCTCGGCATACCGCTGGTGTGGACCGGGTTCGGGCTGATGCTGGTGGGCTCCGTGCTGGCATTCTTCGTCACCCGCCGGGACATCGTCGCGAGGCTGGCTTCCGGGCCGGGGCGGGGGACGACGATACTACTGGGGGCGAGCGCGGTGGGATTCGGTCCCGCGCCCGACCGCACGGTGCGCTCGCTGCAGGCCGATTTGTCGGCTTCGGAGGAGGTGGATACGGCATGACCAGAGCGAGAATCATCGTCATAGGTTGCGTCGTGGCGGCGGCGTTGGTGGCGCCCGCGATGGGCAGAGACGGCCTCGAGGGCTATGCAGGGGTCAAACTGTGCGCCGCGTGTCACAAGAAGAGCGACGAGCAAATCGTGCAGAAGCAGCCACTTAGCGCGCACGGCGCCGCTCTCTGGGCCGTGGACGACAAGGGCCCGGCGCACAAGGTGCTCGGCGACTTCGGGGCTGACGCGGGGTTCGCGCAGGCGGACGTCGCATACGTCGTCGGCAAGGGCGTGCGCGCCCAGGCGTACCTGGGTGCCGAGTTGAATGCACTGCCCAAGGAGTGGTGGGTCGCGAGCAAGCAGTGGGAACCGGTGCCGGCGGGCGAACCAAAGAAGAGCTGCCTCGGCTGCCATACGACGGGGTACGACCCCGCGACCGGAAAGTGGAGTGACCCCGGCGTTACGTGCGAGGCGTGCCACGGGGCGGGTTCAAGCCACGCCAAGAGCAAAGACAAGCTCGCGTCTATCGGACGCCCGCAGGAACTGCCGGCAGAGCGCCAGGCGATGATTTGCGGCCGCTGCCACGCGCGGGGCAGCAATCCGGATGGGCTGCCGTTCGCGCTTGGCTTCAAGCCCGGCGATGACTTGGCGCAATCGTTCAAGCTGGACGCAACCTGGGAGCCGGGTTCCCGGTACAGCCAGTACAACGACTTCGCGAACAGCAAACACCTGGCCCAGGGCGTCGTGTGCAGCACCTGTCACGATCCCCACGGCGTCAGGAGCGGTCAGCCATATCAGTTGCACAAGCCGGCGGATGAGCTGTGCCTGGACTGCCACAAGGCGCCGCTCGCGGGCGACCAGCACAGCCCGCCCCAGAATTGCGCGGGATGCCACATGCCCAAGGGCAGCCATCAGTTCGAGAAGCCACAGGCCGCGTCTGCTTCGGGAGCGGGGTAGTGATCGAGGCCGAGGCGACATTCTTCAAGCTCTGCTTCGGGCTGTATCTCGCAGGGGCGCTGGGCTACGTGCTCTACGCCGCTTCTCGGTGGGAGCGCGTTGGGCAGCTCTCCACGGCTCTCGCCTGGCTCGGGCTGGGGGCCAACTCTGCGGTGTTAGTGGCGCGCGGCATCGTCGCCGGCCGCGTTCCCTACGTCACGATGTACGAGTATCTGACGGCTTTCGCCTGGGCGGTGGCCGCGATATACCTCGTCCTGGAGTGGCGGTACGCCAGCGCGCGGGCGGACCTGCGCCCTGGCGGCGCGCTAGCGCTGTTCATCGCGGTGGGACTCCTCGGCTATGCGTCGAGCCTGTCGCCGGAGTTGAAGCAGGCGGAGACGCTGATGCCCGTGCTCAAGAGCAACTGGCTCATCTTCCATGTCTTCACCGCGGTCGTCGGATACGGGGCGGCGGGTGTGGCGACCGCGCTTGCGGTGCTTTACCTCGCCCGCAACCGGTGGCCTGGCGAGAAGTCGTGGCTGCGTCGCCTTCCCTCGCCCCCGGATCTCGACCAGGCGGTGTACCGCTGCATCGCGTTCGCGTTTCCGTTCCTGGCCCTGGTCAACATCACCGGCGCGATCTGGGCGTATGACGCGTGGGGGAGGTACTGGGGCTGGGATCCCAAGGAAACGTGGTCACTTATCACGTTGCTGGTGTACGCGTTCTACCTCCACGCGCGACTGCGAGCGGGGTGGCGGGGTGTGAAGGTCAACGTCATCGCCATCGTCGGCTTTGCCGTCATCATGTTCACGTTCATTGGCGTCAGCTTCCTGGCAATCTTTTCGGAGAGTGTGCACTCCTACGCCGGCGACTAGGTCGGCTGGGCAAGTCTCTGCTGTGTTCTGTGTACCGCTGATACGAGGCCTGGTGCGTCTTGAAGGGAGGGCGAGACGACACGGGCGCCGAGCGGCTCCGGCGCGCGGCGCCGCGTGCCGTGGCGTCTCACCGGCCGGCGACGGTCGCCGCGCCCGTACGGTCGCGGCGGTCTTCATGCTGGTCCTGGTGTGTGTCACCGTCCTCGTCCAGCCGGCGACGGCCGCGGTGCGCGCGGGGATATGTCTCGGCTGTCACGGCGCACCGACGGCAGAGCGGGCCGGGGCGGTCGAAGCGCGCAAAGCCGCGTTCGTTGATGAGCTTGTCCTGAGGTCATCGGTTCACAGTGACCTCGAATGCGCGGACTGCCACCGAGATGCGCGCACCGTGCCACATGCCAAGCGCCTGAGCCCAGTGGACTGCACGCGCTGCCATTACGTTCAGCCCTTGCCGCCGCTCGGCGTCGCCGAGCAAGCCGTCTCCGGCCTACACGAACGGACAGCGGACAGAGGCAAACTGCGCTCTCCAGCCTGCCGCGATTGTCATGGCGATCACAACATCAGATCTCCCCTGAATCCCCCGTCACTCGTGAGCGGCACGCGCGCGCCCGCGACCTGCGGCACGTGCCACGAGAAGGCGAGACACGATTACGAGCAGAGCGTCCACGGCACGGCGCTGCAAGCAGGGGATCGCAGCGTGCCATCGTGCCCGGACTGCCACGTGGAACATCCCCGGGACGCAGGGCGCCTGCCGGATGTCGCCCGCGGCGGCGTCATCGCGACGTGTATAGCGTGCCACGACGACCCGGGGCTTCAGCGCCGCTATGCCCTGGCGGGTGAGCGTTTCGCCACCTACTTGGGCACCTACCACGGCGCTGCGACGGCGCTCGGATCAAGCCGAATGGCAAACTGTGCAAGCTGCCACGAGGCGCACTTGATCCTGCCCTCGAGCGACCCCCGTTCGAGCGTGAACCACGCCAATCTGCCGCACACCTGCGGGCATTGCCATCCGGGCGCGGGGGCCAACTTCCCGATCGGCACGGTTCACCTGCGCCCATCCCCGACACAGGACCGCGCGGTGTTCTGGGTCAAGATCGCGTATCAGGTTTTCATCGCCGGGCTCATGCTGGCGTTCCTGGCGTACATCGGCCTCGACCTGCTGGCGCGGCTACGCCGGCGCATCGCCGCGGGCCACCGGGCTGCGCGCGGAGAAGCGGAGCCTGAGTTCGAGAGGCTCACCCTCGCCCAACGCATCCAGCACTGGGTGCTGATCGCGACGTTCCTGGTGCTCATGTTCACAGGTCTTCCCGTCATGGTGCCGGGTGCAGAGCTTTCCCGAAGCGTCGTCACGCTATTGGGCGGCGCGGGGGCGCGAGCCATCATCCACCGCGTGGCGGCTCTGCTGCTCATCGGGCTCACCGCGTTCCACCTCATGTACGTGCTCTTCTCTCGGCGGGGCTATTGGGAGTTCAGGCAGCTCATCCCGCTCCCCCGCGACCTGCTCCAACTTGTGCACATGCTCCTCTTCTACTCCGGCTTGACGGAGACGCGCCCCCGTTTCGACCGCTACAACTACATCGAGAAGTTCGAGTATCTTGCCGTGGGTTGGGGCTCAGTGGTCATGATCACGACCGGGATTCTCCTGTGGTCGCCAGTGCTCACTCTCGCAGCGCTTCCCAAGTGGGTGATGGACGTCGCCGTGGTCGCCCACGGCTGGGAGGCGATCATGGCCTTCCTGGCCATCATCATCTGGCACATGTATAACGTTCACTTCAACCCCTCGGTCTTCCCGATGAGCAGGATTTGGCTCACGGGGAAGATCGGCTTGCAGGAGCTGCGCGAGAATCACCCGCTGGAGTACGAGCGGATGATCGCGCATGACTCGGGAAACCCTGCCGAGACTCAATCGCCGGAGCCGACGGGCCGGTCCGACTAGGGCGGGGTCGTTTCCGATGGACAAGGACGAGCGATGGTTCCGCGAATGCGGCACAGCTCGGACTGCGTCGCGGCACTTGCACCGACGCCTCGCGGCTCGGAGACTCCGGGTGCCGATCTCGAGACATACGTCATAGTGAGCTGATGAGAGCGATCGCACGAAAAATATGGCGCTGGCTGCGGGCCGGGATAACGCGGCGCGTCACGATACCATGGGTTTGCTGGCGCATCCCGGTGGGCATCATCCTGGCCGTTATCGTCGTCCTCGGCATGGGCACCGGAGTTGCCCTGCACGAGACGAGCCGGCCCGTGTTCTGCCTCTCATGCCACGAGATGGGGCTGCCGGTGAGCACCTGGCGCATCTCGACCCATCACGACGTCCCGTGTGCGGAATGCCATATCATGCCCGGCACGATCAACATGTTCCGCAGCAAAGTGGCGGCGTTGCGCCAGGTCTACCTGCATGTCCGCGGTCCCGTCCAGAGCTCCGCCATCCAGGCTCACGTGCCCGACGCCAACTGCAAGGCGTGCCATCCGCGGACGCGTGAACTCGTGGTCTATCACACGATCCAGATCACCCACCAGGCGCACTGGGATCGGGGCACCAAGTGCACGTTCTGCCATGGGGAGATGGTGCACGGACCGCAACCTGCTTTCGGGAATCCGCCGCGGATGGAGACGTGCTACAAGTGCCACGACGGCGAGCGCGCGCCCAACGAGTGCTCAACGTGCCATATCGTGCTGGGGCAGCGGAGCCCAGTCACTTTTCGTCCGGAGTGGGTTGAGGCGCACAAGGAGAATATCCGGCAGCACGGCGAGTCATGCAGCCGGTGTCATCGCTCGACCTTCTGCGACAACTGTCACCGCACCGCCGATCCACACGCTGCCGACTGGGTCGCTGTGCATCCCAAGGAATTCCGCGCCAAGCCCAAGAGCTGTCGCGTGTGCCACGCGCTGCCGGGCGAAGGCGAGGAGATGTCATTCTGCAAGGACTGCCATGCCCTGCGCCGGGCTCATAGCCTGGACTGGGTCAGCACTCATCCCGAGGGGTTCAAGCGGGATCCCAAGGACTGCGCCCGGTGCCACGAGGAGCGCTTCTGTGCGGATTGCCATGCCATCTACCGCCATCATCCCGACGACTGGCTGCGCACGCACCCGGCCCAGGCGCGCGCCAAGCCTGACGGTTGTCGAGTGTGCCATACCGAGCAGTACTGCGGCCGATGCCACCAGCAGGCGGTGCCGAAGACGCACGATGCGCAATGGCGACAGCAACATGGCGCAGCGGTCAACGCTGGGGAAGGTGACTGCGTCGTCTGCCACCGACCGGACTTCTGTCAGACTTGCCACAGATCCCAGGCCGGCCGGCCGCGCTCTCATGACCCGCAGTGGTCGCGGACACACGGAACGACGGCGCTGACCGGCGAAGCCGCGTGCCGCATTTGTCACGAAAGCTCCTACTGTGAATCGTGCCACCGCCTGCCGATGCCGCATCCGCAGGGCTGGTCGGACGGCCACCGGCCGGCGGCGAAGCGCGACCGGAGCGTGTGCGCGCGCTGCCACAACGAAAACTTCTGTGTCGGCTGCCACCGCAGCACGCAGCCCAAGTCACACCAGGACGGCTGGGTCGCGCGTCACGGCACCCAGGCAAAGGCCGACGCCAAGACGTGCAGGACGTGTCACACAGACAGTCTGTGTCTGGCGTGCCACCGCGGGGTCAGGATGCCTCACCCCACGGACTGGCCTGCCGCGCACGGCAGCCAGGCGGCAACCCCCGAGAAGCGGCAGCAGTGCGCAGCGTGCCACGCCGCGTTGTACTGCACGAAGTGCCATGGCGTGGCGATGCCTCATCCCGACGACTGGGCCGGCGACCACGGCGCTCAGGCGGCGGCATCCCCCTCGACCTGCGGGAAATGCCACCGTGCCGATCATAACGACTGCGCGACGTGTCACGCCGCGCTTGCGCCGTCCGACCACGAGTCGCCCGACTGGAAATCCGAGCATGGCAACGTCGGCGCGGGCAATATGGACCTGTGCGCACTGTGCCACGGAGAGGACAGCTGCACCGAATGCCATGCGCAGACATCCGCGCGTCCCCGCCAGAAGGGAACCCCCAGACATGGCTAGCGGCGAACACCGCCGCCCCGGCGCAGCGAATCGGCAGCAAGACCAACCGCCCGCAATCTCGGCGTAGCGCGGCCGCCGGGCTATGCGCGAGACCGTAACAGGGACGTACGTGTCACGCAACTGCGGCAAACACCCAGACCGAACGCTGTGCTCCCACGGGACGAGAGTGGCAATCCTCGGCGGGGGGCCGGCGGGCGCCTTCTGCGCGATCTGGCTCAGCAGGCTGGCACGACAGGCCGGACACGACATGGAGATCGTCGTGTTCGACCACAAGAGCTTCGAGAAGCCCGGCCCGGCCGGATGCAACATGTGCGCCGGCATCATCCCCGACTCGCTCGTGCGCAACATGCGGCGCTTCGGCATCGAACTCCCCGAGCACGTCATCCAGCGCCGCATCGCCGGTTATTGTCTGGAGACCAAAGGCGGCGCAGTCGACATCCCCACTCCGCCCGGCACCCAGCTCTACAGTACCTTCCGCGGTCCCGGGCCCCTGGGTATGTACCCGTCGGCGCGACAGGGGTTCGACTACTTTCTCCTGCGCGAAGCGGAGCAGCGCGGTGTCACGTATCTCAACAAGATGGTGGTTGACGTCGCAGTGCCGCCCTCGCCGTCGGAGCCGTGCGTGGTTGTCTCGCGGGACGGAGCGCGACACGAGGCGGACATCGTGGTCGGCGCCTTCGGCGTCAACAGCAACCTGGTGCGCATTTTCGAGCGCCTTGGCTTCGGCTACCGCGCGCCCGAGGTGGCGCGCGCGTTTCAGGCGGAGATTCCGGTTGACCCTGATTTCATCGAGCGCGAGATGGGCGACCGCGTGTTCATCTTCGCGCTCGGCCTTCCGCATCTCGAGTTCGCTGCGATCACCCCCAAGCGCCAGCACGTGACGGTGACGCTGATCGGCGCCCACCCGCGTCGCCCCGACCTTGAGGAGTTCCTCGATTCCCCTTACGTCAAGCGGCGCATGCCGGCGGGATGGCAAGCGCCGGGACGGTTCTGCGCTTGCGGGCCTTGGCTGCCGATCACGGCGGCGCGCAACGCGGTCAGCGACCGCATCCTGATCATCGGCGATGCCCACGTGGCACGCTACCTCAAGAACGGGATCGAGTCCAGCTTCTACACTGCGTGCTGGGCCGCCCGGGCGATTGTTGCAGGCGACTTGCGGGCGGACGCGCTGGCTCGCCGGTATGTGTCGCGCTGTCAGTACTACGTGCGCGACAATCGCTACGGACGCGCGCTGTTCAGGCTCCATGACATCATCTCATCATCGCCCACCGTGGCCCGGTCGCACGTCGCGGTCGCGCGCGCGGAGCAGGCCGCGCGCGGACGCCCGAAGCGCCTCAGCGCCGTGCTGTGGGGCATGTTCACCGGCAATATACCGTACCGATCAATCGCGTCCCGGCTGCTCGACCTGCGCCTGCACTGGGCGATCGCGCGCGCGCTCGCGCGCGACGTGGCCGCTCGGATGCGAATCCCCGCTTTGCGCCCGCGCCGCGCGCGCCGCCCAATCTCACCTGCGCTCGGGCCGTTGGGCTCGGAGCAGACGGTGCTCATCATCGGCGGCGGGCCCGCCGGCGCAGCGTGCGCGATAACTCTGGCCCGGGCGGGGCGGCTGCTGCGGCGCGTACCGCGGATCATCCTGATCGAGGAAAAGCGCTTCGGCGAGCACCAGAACCAGTGTGCCGGCGTCATCTCACCGCCCGGGCTGCAAATGATAGAGGGAATGCTGGGCGCGCGTCTCCCCAACGGCCTTGCCCAAAGGGATATTCGCGGCTACACGCTTCACGCCAATGGGGGCACCATCGCGCTTGACGGTGACGAACTCGGCGAACGCGCCAACGCGTTGCGGCGCGTGCAACTCGACGGCCTGCTGCTGCGAGCCGCGCAACGGGCAGGCGCGCAAGTCGTTCACGCCCGCGCGGACGATGTCGAGGTCAACCCCGACGGCGTGGTCGTGTACACCGATAGCGGGACGTTCCACGGCGATGTTGCGGTGGGCGCGTTCGGGCTCGACCCCGGTATCGCGCAGGCGTTCGCGCGCGCCACGCGGTACAGGCCGCCCGCATCGCTGGAGACCCTGGCGTGCAAGCTGCATCCCGCCGGGCTCGACCACATACCAGGCCTGCTGGACGACCACATTCACGTCTTCTTGCCCCGTGACCGCACGGTTGAGTTCGGCGCGTTGGTGCCCAAGAGCAATCACGTGACGGTTATCATCGCAGGGCGCCGGCTCCGCGAGGCCGACATGACGACATTCCTGTCGCGGTATGCGGGGCGCCTGCTGCCGCCGGCGTGCGACATCCAAGGCGCCTTCAAGGGATCCTTTCCCCTCGGCCCCGCGGGCTGCCTTTACGGTGACCGCTACGTCGTCCTCGGCGATGCAGCGGGCCTGGTCCGGCCGTTCAAGGGCAAGGGGATCAACGCCGCCATCGAAGCCGGTTCCCTGGCTGCGACGACGATGTTGACGCGCGGCGTGTCGCGGCAAGCATTCGATTACTTCGCCGCCAGCCGTCGGCACCTGACGGGTGACTTGCAGTACGGCCGCGTCGTCAGGATGCTGACGGGGCTGGTGTCGCGCTGGGGAGTACTGCCCGCGTTCGTCGCCGAAGCGCGGGACGATGCTGATCTGCGCCAGGCGCTGTTCGACTGCGTGTCGGGGCGAACCAGCTATCGCAGCGTCGTGCTGCGCAAGTGCAACCTGCGGCTCATCCCGCGCATGGCGTGGAAAAGCGGGTTGCACCTGCTGCTGCGGGGGAAGCGCGCCGCCCGCGCCGAGGATGCGCCGTCTCTGAAGTCATAGCGCCCGCCGGCGGGGCGCGCAATGGACGAACCAGTCGCGATTGCGGCGGTCTGGAGCAGCGCCGTAACGGGTACAATTCTCCTAATCGTGGTTCGCAGGTCTATCTCACGATGGAGGGCGTCGCCCGCGAGGCGTACGCGGCGGTTGCCGCGCGCGTCGTAGTCATGTATGATCCCTAGCGCCATCTGCGCCGCGCGGGTGCGAGGCGATCGCTGTCATGGGCAGCGCCAATGCCGGGCCGGTCGCTGCGCTTGGACGAGTACGCTCCATCTCGTTGGTTGTCCGGAGGAGGCAGCACTTGATCGGATTCACGAAACTCCTATGCGGCACGGCAACCGTGTCCGGCGCGCTGCGCCAGGTCAGCCAGGGCGGTCAGGAGCCCGGTCTGCTCCAGTTCACGACGGCGGATCGCCCGCTGGTGGTGTGGAACATGACGACGCGGTGCAACCTGCGCTGCGTCCATTGCTACAACGATTCGTCGGAGGCATCGCGGCGTCCTGAGCTTACCACCGCCGAGGCGGAGGCGCTCATCGACGACCTGTCGCAGATGGGCGTCCCGGTGCTGCTGTTCTCGGGTGGTGAGCCGGTGCTGCGGCCGGATGGCTATCAACTCGGTCGCTACGCAAGCGACCGAGGGCTCCGCGCGGTGCTGTCAACGAACGGGACGCTCATCACCCCTGAGGTGGCGCAGCGACTGAAAGACGCGGGTTTCCAGTATGTCGGCATCTCGATCGACGGCCTCGCCGAGCGGCACGATGCGTTCCGGCGCAAAGCGGGCGCCTCTGCCGCCGCCTGGGACGGCCTGCGCAACGCCCGCACCGCCGGCTTGAGGAGCGGCGTCAGGTTCACCGTCACCCGCGACAACGCCGACGATCTGCCCGGCGTCATCGGGCAGGCCGTGGCTGAGCAGGCGGACCGCTTCTGCCTCTACCATCTCGTCTACGCCGGGCGCGGCGCCGATCTGCCGCAGCGCGATCTCTCCGCGGCACAGCGGCGCGAGTTGATTCAATGGCTCATCGGCAAGACGAAAGAGCTGCACCAGGAAGGCAGGAAGATCGAGATCCTGACCACGGACAACCACGCCGACGGGATCTACTTGTACCGCGAAATCGCGGCGCGCGATCCCGGGCGGGCGGAGGAGGTCCTGCAGCTGCTCGCCATGCACGGCGGCTGCTCGGCAGGCCGGAAGTTCGCCAATATTGACGTCACCGGGGATGTCCATGCGTGCCAGTTCTGGGGCCACGAATCACTGGGCAACGTGCGCGACCGGCCATTCTCGGCGATCTGGAACGACTCCAGCCACCCGCTCATGGGGCGCCTGAAGCAGATGCCGCTCGGGGTCGGCGGCCGCTGCGGCGAGTGCGGGTTCAAGGATTACTGCGGCGGCTGTCGCATCCGCGCCGCAGCGATTCACGGCGATCCCTGGGGGGCGGATCCCACGTGCTATCTCACCGACGACGAGATCTCCGGGCCTGCGCCGCCGCAGGCGTCCGGTTGAGTTAAGCGCTCCGCACGTGTCGTGCGGTGGCCTCATGGGCGCTCCACCGCCCCAGGGAATTCCACCGGCGAAATCCCGGAAATACAAGGCCCTCCCTTTCGGGAGGGCCTCTTGTCTCCTCGATGCATTGGGGCTGCGTGGGTTACACGCTGATTTCCCAGCCGCGGCGCGTGTTCTGCCGTTCGACGAATTGGTTGACCTCCGGCATGTTGGGCGAACGCATGGCTTTCGAGTCCCACTCGATCTTCTTGCCCAAGCCGGCGCGCGCTGCCAGGCTGCCCAGGTGTACCACCTCCGTGAACGGGCCGGAGTAGTCGAAATTCGAGCCCGGCAGCGGACCGCCTTTGCACGCGTTGGCGAACTCCAGGGACGAACTGCCGAGCGGCACGCGCGGGATGACTTCGTCCGGCATCTGGAAATCCTTCATCCGCTCCTCGGGCAGCAAGCGCGTGTTGCCGCCGTAGCAGCCCGTCGTCGCCACGCCGTCGTCGCCGACGAAGTACGAGCCGTTGCTGCCGTCACCCAGTTCCGTGCCTTGCGGAACACCTGCGGGATGCGGCGGCATGCACCCGCCGTCGTACCAATACACCGTCACCGGCGGCAGGGTCTTTCCCTTCCACGCGACGTCCACCTTCTCCCGGAACGGCCGCGCCGGGAACTCGTACTTGACCACCGATCTCACGGGCGGCGTCTCCTCACTGCAGCCCTCGAGGACGACGCATTCGACACCGGTGGGCGTGCCGAGCTGGAGCGCCCAGTTCGCCGGGTCCATGATGTGGCAGGCCATGTCGCCCAGGGCGCCACAGCCGAATTCCCACCACCCCCGCCAGTTCCACGGCGCATACCCGGGGTTGAAATGGCGGTACGGCGCGGGACCTAACCAGAGGTCCCAGTCCAGGTCGTCGGGCACCGCCACCGACGGCAGCTTCGCTGTTGCGCTCTGGTCCCACAGCGGCCGGTCGGTCCAGATGTGCGCCTCGCGAACCGGGCCGATGGCGTTCGACCAGATGATCTCGCACATCTGCCGCACCCCGTCGCCGGCGTGGCCCTGGTTGCCCATCGCCGTCACCACGTTGTACTTGCGCGCCGCCTTCGTGAGCGCCTGCGCCTCGGCAATCGACCACGTCAGCGGCTTCTGCACCCGGACGTGAATGCCCAGTTGCATCGCGGCCAGCGCGGCTACCGTGTGGGTGTGGTCCGGCGTCGAGATGGTGACGGCGTCCAGCTTCTCCTTCTCGAGCATGACCCGGAAATCTTTGTACCGCCGGGCTTTGGGGAACCTTCCGAACGTGCCGCCCGCGCGGGCCCAGTCCACGTCACACAACGCGACGATGTTTTCCTCGTCCATGCTCGATATGTCGCCGCCCCCCTGTCCGCCCGCACCGATGGCGGCCATGTCCAGCTTCTCGTTCGGAGAAACCCTCCTCGTGGCGGAACGCCCGGCAGTCGCGAAGCCCGCAATCGCCAAGGCACTTCCCATCAGAAACGTGCGCCGCGTGAAACCGTGTTCTGTCATGGATCCGTTCCCTCTCTTCGTCGAGCTGAGTTAGCCTGTGCCCCGGAAGATGACGGAACCGCCCCGGCCATTCATCCGGGTGACCCGCGAAAGGTCGGCGGCAGGCGCAAACCACTCCGAAGAGTATACTTCGGGAACGAAACGGAGTCAACGGTGGCAGGCCGCTGGCGCTCGGTTCGCCCCCGCGGCAGTCCTCTTCACCCTTCCACTCCTTACTATTGCCTCACGCCGCCACCTCGATTGAATCGAAGCGGCGGGGCAAAGTATGACAAACATGCTGGAAGTGGCGAGCGCGCGCATCGTCTGACGAGGCCGCTGGCCGCTGGATGCTGCCGCCAAAGTGCTCGAGAGCCGCCCCCCTCATATGACTCTGCATGCGCCGCTCATGCCGAGCCTGCCCATCTGGGACCGCACGGGAGCGCAGCTGACGCCCTCAGATCGGCTTTTCTTCTTGACAAACAGAAGTTTGAGATGTACCATTATGCAAACGTTGTTTTGCATCACGGACTACGAGGCACGAAGAGCCCGGATCGACCGCAAGCGTACAGACGCGATGCGTACTCGGGAGCGCAAGGACGGAGATCCATGAGTGGGGTGACGGGGACGCTAGAGATTCGAGAGATCGAGTTGTCCAAGCTGACGCCCTGGCAAGACAACCCAAGGTTGAACGATCACGCGGTCAGCGCGGTAGCGCGGAGCATCGGCGGATAATCATCGATCGCTGGGAGAAGCACACTGGCAAACGTGCTAGATTACTGGATGAAGCGTCGGAAGGACAATGATTATCTCTGCCAGTTCTAGAACGGACATCCCCGCGTTTTACGGGAACTGGTTCCATAACCGCCTCGATGCTGGGTATTGTCTATCGGTCAACCCCTTCAACGGCCACACTTACCGGATCAGTCTGCGGCGTGAAGATGTCGATGGGTTCTTCTTCTGGACGAAGAACCTGCGGCCGTTTCTGCCGAAGCTCGCAGTACTTCAAGAGCGCGGCTTTCCGTTCGTCATCCACTATACCATCAATGGCTACCCGCGGTTTCTGGAGCCATCAATCCCGCCCGCGGAAACAGCCATCGCGCACATGCGGTCCGTCGCTCAAGCCTGCGGACCCGTAGTTGGCATTTGGCGCTATGATCCAATCCTCATCACGAGCGCGACGGACTTCAATTTCCATCGCGATAACTTCGCCCGACTCACCGGTGCGCTTGCCGGTGTGGTGGATGAGGTCGTTGTGGCATATGCCTCATTTGTCTACCGCAAGACGGGAACAAGTCTGGCCCGCGCCGCACGGCAGGCGGGATTCCAGTGGGAGGATCCCGCCCGGGAACGCAAACGAGACTTCCTCACCGAGCTGTCAGCGATCGCGGCGCGGAACGGCATGACGCTCCGCCTGTGCGCTCAGCCCGAGTACCTGAGCCCGGGCATTGCGGAAGCCATCTGTATAGATGCTCAGCGTCTGAGTGAGGTCGCTAACCGGCCGATTCTTGGCTGGAAACCGGGCCATCGCGGCACACAGTGCGCTTGCCACTACTCGCGCGACATTGGCGCATATGACACCTGCTTACACGGCTGCGCTTATTGTTATGCGGTCACCAATCTCCAGGTCTCGAGGAAGTTCTTCGAGCAGCATGATCCCTCGGCCGAATGGTTGTGCGCCCCGCGTCGCATGCCTAAGAGAAAACCGCAGGAAGACCTACCGCTGTTTTGCCGGGACCGCCAGGGCTGACAACGATCGAGACGCGGCAGCTTCTGACGCTGAGCACCGCTCACCGCCGTATGCTGCGTGGCTTGGCACTGCCGTTGAACGGAGAGGAATCCATTGAGCGGCGACCTTTACGCGGAGAAGCTCGCGCACTTCAAGCAGAACGAGAAGCCCGAGGTCGTGCTCCTGATTGGCGACGACCTGGACCTGATCAAGATTATCGTTGCGTGGACCAATACAACCGTCCTGCGCACGAAGAACCTCCGTCCTCTCCGCGGCGACTCCGAGGGCGAGGTCTGGGAGTGGCTTTGGAAGAACGCGGTGTACCCCCGTGAGGAACTCGCTGCCAAGAGCGCCCTCTCGGAGTATGCCTTCGGAAAGAAGATGAGGCTGCTGATCGGAAACCGGGTCCTGTATCCGGACGGCACCGTCAACTCGTTCGTGCAACGCTACTTGCGCGACCGTGTGCTGAAGCTTTTTGAGGCCAAGCCCAAGCGGCCCACCAAGAAGTCATAAGCGCTTGAAGTCCCGCATGGGATAGCGGACCGATTCTGGCGTCGCGTGATCGTGGAGGACACAGACACATGACCGACAACCCCGGCCAGATACAATCATGCTTACTGCCACCGGAGGACTGCCTGCAGTTTGCGGCCGCCGCTCCCGGCCTGGGTCTCCTTGCTCCTTCGTTGCCCGAGCGACTCCCATGTGCATCCTGCAACCAACCTTCTGTGACTACATCGGTAA
>CP070648.1:3736707-3744708 GCA_020354555.1 Armatimonadota bacterium
AAGGTTCTTCGCGTTGCTTCGAATTAAGCAACATCCTCCACCGGTTGTGTGAGCCCCCGTCAATTCCTTTGAGTTTCAGCCTAGCGACCGTACTCCCCAGGCGGAGCACTTACCACTTTCGCTACGGCTGCGAGTTCGTGGATGAACCCGCAGCCAAGTGCTCATCGTTTAGGGCCAGGACGACCGGGGTATCTACTCCCGTTCGCTCCCCTGGCTTTCGCGCCTCAGCGTCAGTTGCAGTCCAGGAAGCCGCCTTCGCCGCGGGTGTTCCTGCCGATATCTACGCATTCCACCGCTACACCGGCAGTTCCGCTTCCCTCTCCTGCACTCAAGCCTCCCAGTATCGGCTGGCCTCCCCAGGTTGAGCCTGAGGCTTTCACAACCGACTTAGCAAGCCGCCTACGCGCCCTTTACGCCCAGTAATTCCGGACAACGCTCGCCCCCTCCGTCTTACCGCGGCTGCTGGCACGGAGTTAGCCGGGGCTTCCTCAGCGGGTACCGTCGTGTGTCTTTCCCGCCAACAGGGCTTTACAACCCGAAGGCCTTCTTCGCCCACGCGGCGTCGCTGCGTCAGGCTTTCGCCCATTGCGCAAGATTCCCCACTGCTGCCTCCCGTAGGAGTCTGGGCCGTGTCTCAGTCCCAGTGTGACCGGCCACCCTCTCAGGCCGGTTACCCGTCGTCGCCTCGGTGGGCCGTTACCCCGCCGACTAGCTGATAGGCCACGAGCCCCTCCCAGCGCGAATCGCTCCTTTGCTCCCCAGAACATGCGCCCCAGGGACAGTATCCGGTATTAGCCCCGCTTTCGCGTGGTTATCCCAGACGCCGGGGTAGGTTGCTCACGTGTTACTCACCCGTTCGCCGCTCGCTCATCAACCCTCCGGAGCCGAAGCCCCTTCGCGTCAATGAGCCCGCTCGACTTGCATGTGTTAAGCACGCCGCTAGCGTTCGTCCTGAGCCAGGATCAAACTCTCCAGTAATTAACTTCAAGCCCCTCCCCGCAAGCCTCCCCAACTCGCGCCGAGGCGCTCCCAGGGCGGGCTCTTTCTCCACTCACCCCGCAAGGGCAACACCGTCACCCCGCAGGGCGCCACCGCCGCTCATCGCGACGGCGGACAAGCTGGCTCACACCATCTGTCTCTGCGCTGTTCAGTTGTCAAGGTGCGTGGGTTGCCCAGTCCGACGCCCGTGCCCCGCGTCCACTCCCCCCGCGAACCACCGGCCTCGGACCACCTGCACCCCTCGCCTACCCACCCCCCACAAGGCCGCAAATAGGCGCATGAAAGAGAGGCCCGATGCCTCTCTTTCCGCCTATCCCACCTGCCCGCAGGCAGGCCAAACTCAAGGTGCCTACCTTAGTCCATCGGTAATTATAGCATACCAAACAGCTTTGTCAAGCCCCCGCGCTCCTCTTCGGAAGCCGCGAGACGGACATTGAGCCGCAGGATCGCAACCAGTCAGCAAGGCTACTGGCGTATTTGAGCCCGCCCGAACGGCGAGCCCTTCGTTGGGGTGCGCGACGACGTCCCCCATGGCACTGCAAAGGACGTCCCTCGCCCGCGAGCCGCCCTGCTCGCACAACCAGCCGGCCGCCAAACATCGAGACGCGCTACAGGATGAGTATGTCGGAGCGCCGGATTACCTGGCCGGCCGCCTCGACTTCAATCACCGGCAGCTCGGGCGTCGCCGAAATCACCTCCGGCCCGTCGCTCAACGCAATGATCGTATCCTCGGATTTCGTACCGGCGATAGATGGATTCCACGCAAACGCCTGCTTATCCACAACGATCTGCTCTGTGTCAGCCGTAGCGCGAAACTCACGCCCGACATAACCGGTGGGGCCGCCCTGGTGATGGAGTCTCCACTCATCCGGGAAACCGCCGGCGGCGTACGCCTCGACGGCCGCGCTGAATACATCGCCCACCCGCGCGCCAGGCGTGGTGTTTGCGATAAACGCTGCATCAACCGCGGCCACGGCGTCGTGCTTGCGCCGAAGCTCGGCCGGCAGCGCACCGAAGTGTACGAGTCGCGTCATCGAGACGATGAGCCCGCCTTTGCGCCCACAAACGACGAGCATCGCGTGGCTCTCGACGCGCTTGCCAGTCGGAATAGGATGGCGGTAGTTGAACGCTCGATCGTCGGCCGCGATCAGAATGACCACAGGGAACACGCCGCGCGCCAGCATCTCCTCGCCCAACATGCCGGCAATCTGATGCTCCGTCACGCCGGGCCGCACCTTCCGACATGCCTCGGTCATGCACGCGGCCGTCGCCGCGCCCACGCTGCGATAGCGATCTACCTCCTCGGGCAATAGGCTCGCCCTCAACGGGCCAAGCCGCGCCTCGACGTTCTCCATGCCGGCACGTCCGGTGTCGGAGCCGATTCGGGCTCCGGGCGCCAACCGCTCCACAGCTTCCGCCAGCTTATTCTCGTACCAGTAGAAGGACTCGGACGCGAACCCGAGCGACGCGACTTCCTCCTCCATCACGCGACGCGACTCGATGTTGTCGCAGATGACCCACCTGCCGTGGCGCGTGACCAGAACGTGCGCCACGCCGGTGTCACTGTTGACCGCGACGTGATTGCTGCCGCCGCACGTCACCCACGCGAAGTTCGCGTTCTTGGACAACAGCAGACCGTCCAGGTCCTCACGGTCAAGGAACTCAAGCACGAGGCGTTGTTTTCGGCCAAGCTCGGTTTCGGGGGACATAAGCAACTCCTTCGGTGCGTCGCACATCGTCAACTGTCTCGATTCGCTTGGCGGGTTCGCTCCCCTCTTTGCCAAAAGCCGTGGAGCGCGACCTCGACGCCAATCGCTGCCACGATGACCCCGCCGGCCACAAAATAGGGAAGGCGCAAGCTCACCTCGCGCGCCAGGATGCCGCCGAGCAGTGGGCTGAGTGCTCCTCCTGCGCCAAGAATGGCTTCGTGGATTCCGGTGAACGCGCCGCGGCGGGCCGCTCGGTTGACACCGTAGTAGTAGCTTGACGTATAGGCGAGGGCGCCTGCCGCGCCGATTACGGCGAACGCCGCGCCAAAGGCGGCAGGTGCGCGGACGAGGCCAACCGCGACGTAGGCCACGGCGGATGCTCCCTGAACCAGGACAAGGGGCAGAAGCCGGTAACGCCACCACGCGCCCCCGCCCAGGACGAGGAACATGATTGCCTGACCCGCGGTGAGCGCTGCGAGGACGAGCCCTATCACGGCAGGCTGGAACTCGAGGTCCAACGCGAGCTTGGGGAACAGTACGCGCAGGCTCGCCGCCCCGAAGACGGACGCGAACATCGCGCACCACGAGGCAAGCAGCAGCGCGCGCGCTCGGTGGACCGACACCGGCACTACCCCATCCGGCGGGCCATCGGATGCTGCGTCGTCTCTCGAACGCGCTCCGGGTCGTAGCCCCGCCAGCATCAGCGCGACCACAATCGCGAGAGCGGACGCAACGTAGAGCGGGAGCGTCACGAACTGCCCCGAGAACGTCCCGCCGAGGGAATTCCCGACGGTGATGCCGGAGCACCACGCGACATTATACGCGGCGATCTGACCGGCAAGTCGCCCGCGTGGCGCGGCTTCGGCGACCATCGCCATGTACGCCGGCCACAGCATCGCCATGCTCACCGCGGTCACAACCGCGATGGGGATCAAGTGCTGCCAGGTCTTGCCCAGCGTGGCCGCCAGCAAGGCGGCCGCGTATGCCAACGGCGCAACTCGGACGAGGATCATCCGCCCCCCGCGATCCGAAAGACGACCGAATGTAAACGCGAGCCCCGTGTAGACGACGGTGCCGACGGTGCCGATGACTCCGAGAGCAAGCGAATCCGCCCCGAGAGCGATGGCCAGGAGTGAAATGCCTACTCCCGCCGTGCCCATCGCCACATGCATAACGGCGACGCCTGCCAGTAGCCGCGCGCGCACCAAACGGGGTGTCTCACGATAGTGGTCGTGCAATGGATCGGTGGATGCGGTGGTTCGCATGACTGCGTGTTGAGTCTTTGCGTACAAGCATGCAAAGTCCTGCCATGAGCACCGTCGAGCGGCGGTCACCCCACGACGGGCGGCCGCAAGAGTGTCTCTGAGGCATGACATGGATGACATTCAAGCCAACCACGCGTCGTGCGTGACTGCTGGGAAGTCAGCCGTTTCTGTCGAGGCTGTCGCACAAGCCCCACTGACGTATCGTTGACACCTCGGTGCCGGACTGCGTATAATCATGGGCGGATTCGGGCGGTTATCTGACTGCGCGGGCCGACAACTGGGCCGCGCGCTTTGGGGGCAGCCCAGTTACCTCGCTGGCTACGTGTGCGGCGCCCTTCGCGTCTCGTGCGGTGCGTTGTCTCACGTCGTGTCGGGAGCAAAGATGAAGGGCTTGATTCTCGCGGGAGGCAAAAGCACTCGACTCTATCCGCTCACGTTCAACCTGCCCAAACCCATGGTCCCCGTGCTCAATCGGCCCTTTCTCGAGCATATGATCGAATGGCTGCACTCGCACGGCATCCGGGACATCATCCTGACCACGTGTTATCTGCCTGACGCGATCCGCGAGCACTTCAAGTCGGGGGCGGACCATGGGGTCAACATTGAGTACGTCATCGAGGAGCGCCCTCTCGGCACCGGCGGCGCGATCAAGAACTGCGAGCAACTCCTCGACGGCACGTTCTACGTTTTCAACGGCGATATCCTGACCGGGCTCGACTTGCGCGACATGGCGCGCAAGCATGAGCGCAGCGGCGCGAAGGTCAGCATCTCCCTGACGTATGTTGAGGACCCCACTCCTTACGGCGTGATCGAAACCGACGAGTCCGGCCACATTCTGCGCTTTCGCGAGAAACCCAAGCCCCACGAGATCACCAGCCACTACATCAACGCCGGCACCTATGTCTTCGAGCCGGAGGCCCTGGCGGAGATGCCGGCCGAGAAACGCTTCTCGATCGAGAGGGAGTTCTATCCTCAGGCGCTGGAGCGCGGGGTGCCCATGTTCGGCTACCGTGACTCATCCTACTGGCTGGACATCGGCACGGCCGAGAAATACGTCCAGGCACATCGCGATATCCTGTCCGGCAGGCTACCTCGCCGCGGAGCCGGCGAGGAGGTGCAGCCGGGCATGTGGGCCGGCCCGGGAGTGCACGTCGATCCCGACGCCACGGTTGTCCCGCCCGCGGTGATGGGCGAGCGCTGTGTCATCAAGGCCGGCGCGACGGTCGGGCCGTACGCGGTGCTGGGACACGATGTGCACGTCGAGGCCGGTGCCCGCGTAGTTGACAGCGTGTTGTGGAACGGTACAGTCGTCGGGGCGGGCGCAACGCTGACGCGGTGCGTTGTCGGGCGGCGCGTCCGGGTCGACCCGGGCGTCTGTCTCGATGGCGGAGCTGTGGGCGACCGCCAGCATGTAACGGCACAGGGGGCTTAGGGAGGAGCGCATGCCGGTTCTGAGCGAGGTCATGTTCCGGGCGTACGACATTCGCGGCAAAGTCGCTGACGAGCTGACTCCGCAGAGCACTGAGATCATCGGCAGGGCGTTCGGCACATATATCGGCGGCAAGGACGGGCCGCGCGTCGCCATCGGGCACGACAACCGCACCTCCTCCCCTGCCTTGCATCAAGCCTTCATCAACGGCGCGCTCTCAGCGGGCTGCGAGATAACGGACATCGGCCTCGCGACGTCGCCGATGCTCTACTTCGCGGTTTGCCACCTCGGACTCGACGGCGGCGTCAATGTAACCGGCAGTCACAATCCGATCGAGTATAACGGACTGAAGCTGACCGGACGCGAGGCGCGGGCGATAGCGGAGGAAGAGATACAAGAGATCCGGCGGATCGCCGAGGACGGCAACTTCACATCTGGCCCAGGCGAGCTGCACGAGCGGTCGGTGACGGAGGAGTACCTATCGGACATTGCGGGGCGCGCGCGCCTGCACCGCCGACTGAAGATATGCCTTGACTGCGGCAACGGCACGGCGAGCCCTTTCGCCCCCGGCCTTCTGCGCCGGATCGGCTGCGAGGTCGTTGAGCTCTACTGCGTGTCAGACGGCACTTTCCCTCATCACCTGCCCGATCCCGAGGACGAGGCGACGCTCGGCGACCTGAAACGCATGGTCGTGAGCGAGAAAGCGGATCTCGGCGTGGCGCTCGACGGCGATTGCGACCGGCTCGGAGTGATAGACGAGACCGGCCGGCGTCACGAGGCGGACGAGCTGCTCATCCTCCTGGCGCGTGACTACCTGGAGCGCTATCCCGGGGCCAAGGTGATGATGGATGTTAAGTCTTCGCACAATTTGGTCGAAGATATTAGGGTACATGGCGGCGAACCGGTCATGTATAAGACAGGACATTCGCTCATCAAGCGCAAGATGAAGGAGGACGGGATCCGGCTTGCCGGCGAGGTGAGCGGCCATATGTTCTTTGCCGACGACTACTATGGCTTCGACGATGGCCTGTACGCGGCCGCGCGCCTCTTAGGGGTCATCTCGAAGGCGAATGTGCCGCTGTCGCGCTGCTGGGACGGGCTCCCGGAGACATACCACACCCCGGAGCTGAAGGCGCCGACTCCTGAAGCGGACAAGTTTCGGGTGGTGGACGAGATCACGAGCTACTTCAAGAGCCACTATCCGGTTCTCGACATTGATGGGGCGAGGATCCAGTTCCCCGAAGGCTGGGCGCTGGTGCGGGCCTCGAACACGAATCCGTACCTTACGCTGCGATTCGAGGCGACTTCGCCCGAGGCCCTGTCGCGCATCGAGGATGTCGTCTACTCGAAGCTGAGGGAGTACCCTTCGGTGACGCTACCGGAGGCGCGTTGACCGACCGGATGCGACGCGGCCCGCGTTGATTCCGGGAGTGGCGCGGTCCCTGCGGAAAGGAGGCTGAGGATGATCGGAAAGGTCCGACTTTCCAAGGGAGATGCGACCGGAGCCGGCCCCCGCGTGGCCTACGTCAGCACATTTCCGCCGACCCAGTGCGGAATCGCGACATTCACCGAGGATCTCACGCGGGCGGTTGACCGCCAGCGCACCCTGCCGCATTCCGTTATCGTCGCCATCAACACCGAGGAGGCGCCGCTCACCTACTCGCCACACGTCAGGTTCACCATTGACCGCAACAACCAGGCCGATTACCTGGAGGCGGCCGAATATCTCAACGTGTCTGACGTTGACCTCGTGTCGGTGCAGCACGAGTTCGGCATTTTCGGCGGGTCGTGGGGCTACCACGTGATTCCGTTCCTGAAAGCTCTGCGAAAGCCGGCGGTGGCCACCTTCCACACCGTGCTGCGCAAGCCCGAGCCGGAAGCGAAGGAGGTCACCCAGGAGTTGTGCCGACTGTTCCAGTCGTTCGTGGTCATGAACAGCATCGCGGCGCACGTTCTCCGGCAGACATACGGCGTGCCTGCGCACAAGATCCGACATATCCACCACGGGGCGCCCAAGTTCAGCCCGGAACTCGGGCCGAAGAGGAAGGCGCAGCTGAAGCTTGTCGGACGCAAGGTCATCTCGACTTTCGGGCTGATTAGCCCCGGCAAGGGCATCGAATATGCCATCCGGGCGATGCCGCAGGTGGTCGAACGGCATCCGGATGCGCTCTACCTCATCCTGGGCCAGACCCATCCCGGCGTGCGCCGCCACTCCGGAGAGAGTTACCGCGACATGCTGGAGCGCCTGATCGCCGATCTCGGCATGGCGGAGCACATCGTATTCGACAATCGGTATCTGACGAAGCCTCAACTCATTTCGTACCTCGACGCGACTGACATATACGTCACCCCGTACCTCGACCCGGAGCAGATGGTGAGCGGAGCGTTGTGCTACGCCGTCGCGGCAGGCATTCCGATCGTCAGTACTCCCTACCTC
Organism: Armatimonadota bacterium; assembly: GCA_020354555.1. NCBI lineage: Bacteria > Bacillati > Armatimonadota > Armatimonadota bacterium. The sequence goes on from CP070648.1 coordinate 3,744,547, forward strand.
TACGCCTTCGAGATGTTGGGCAACGGACGGGGTATGATTGCTGATTTCGGCGATCCCGCTGGCATCGCCGAATGCATCAACCTGCTGCTCGACTCGCCGACGCTCCACGAGCTGATGGTGGCGCGGACCTATGACTTCGGCCGCAGGCTCCTGTGGGACCGG
>CP070648.1:3744808-3751500 GCA_020354555.1 Armatimonadota bacterium
CCGATGGACGATCACCGGGCGGACGCGTGCAGACGCTCCACATTACCACCGACCGCGGCGAGTACGACGTCAAGCGCAATGACATTCGCTGGATCTTCGGCGATGGCACGCCTGGCCCGAACGGCCTGCCGAGCACCCTGTTCTGCCTGCACACGAAGCGCGACGGCACCGGGCGGCCGCTCGCATTCTCATTCCAAGGCGCCGGCTGGGGCCACGGTCTCGGCCTATGCCAGTATGGAGCAAACGGTCGGGCGCGCGCCGGGTGCTCAGCACACGAGATACTCCAGGCCTACTATCCGGGCACTGCGACCATTGACGTCTCACGAAGGGTGACGCGCGCCGCGAGCGGGAATAACTGAGAAGCCCGCGCGGCGTTTGCGCGCGGTGGGGTTGCACGCCAATGCAGGCCATCAGTCAATATGCCGACAAAGCGAACCGGCGCGTCGTTGGGGTGGCGGCTTCTTTGACCGGCATAGACGCCGTGCTGCTTGACATCGCAGGAGCCGGTGCGGGAACGCAGATCAGCCTGTTGCGATTCCGACGGGCGGGCTACTCGGTGCAAATGCGCGAGGCGCTGATGGGGGCCACTTCTCCCGAATGCCTTGGGATCGAAATCTGCCGCCTCAACTTTGCGCTCGGCTATCTCATCGCGGATGCGGCAAAGCAGGTGACGCGCGCGGGCGGCGGCAGTCTTCACGACGTTGATCTCATCGGCTGCGGCGGGCTCACGCTGTATCACGTGACGCAGCCCGAAGACGCAGATCAACTTTCCTGTCCCACCTCGATTCTGCAGATCGGCGAGCTGGCGGTTGTCGCGGAGCAGACAGGGGCGACGACGATCGGCGAATTCGGCGCCACGGACATTGCCGCAGGGGGGTGCGGCGCCCCGCTTATGCCCTTCGTGGACTTCGTCCTCTTCCATCACGACGCGAAGACGCGCGCGGTGCAAAGCATCGAGCGCATGGCGAACGTGACCCTCGTGCCCGCGGGAGACGACCCCGGAGCGGTCGTCTCCTTCGATACGGGACCCGGGCACGGCGTCGTGGACACCATCACGGAGATCATCAGCGAGGGGAAGCTGTTGTACGACCACGACGGCCGTCTCGCGAGCCTCGGGGAGGTGAGCCGGGAACTGCTCGAGTACATGATGTCTCACCCCTTCATTCGGCGCAGTCCGCCCAAGACCGGCACCGGACTCGAGTTCGGCTCGGAGTTCATCGGCGGCGTGCTCGACACGGCCCAACGCCACGACATCACGGTCGAGGATCTGCTGGCAACGACGACGGCGTTTACCGCGGAATCGATCGCGCAGAGCTACCGCGACTTCCTCGCCCAGGAGCATCGGATAGACGAGTTGATTCTCGGCGGGAGCGGGAGCTACAATGCGACGCTGCGTCGGATGCTGCAATCGCGCTTGCCGGGGCTGCCCATTTACCTACATGAGGACTTCGGCATCTATAGCGAGGCGAAAGCGGCCATCGCCTACGCCATCCTCGCCAACGAGACCATGCTCGGCCGCGCCTCGAATCTACCGCGTGCCACCGGCGCCTCGCATCCCCGTCCGCTGGGCAAGATCGTGCCCGGCCACGTCGGGGATTAGAGCTGCTTGCGAACGTCGGGGTCGGCTGGCCCGGCGGCGGAATCCTCGCGCGCGCTAGCGCGCGCCGCGCACGTGGAGCGTACCTTCCAGCTCCAGCTCCGTCAATACGCCGACGACATCGGGATCGAACTGCGTGCCAGCGTTGGCAGCCAACTCCCGCAATGCCGGCCGCCGCTCGCGCGCCGGCTGGTAGGGACGCCTGGAGATGATCGCGTGGTACGAGTCGGCCACGCACAGAATCCGCGCGAGCAGGGGGATCGCTGCGCCCACAAGCCCGTCGGGATACCCGTCGCCGTCCCAGCGCTCGTGATGGCTGCGCACCATCGCGAGGGCCTCGGGGCTCGGGTGGAGCGGCCGTATGATGCCTTCGCCCATGGTCGGATGCTGGCGGAACAGTACGACTTCCTCAGCGCTCAGCGGCTCCGCCTTATGCAGGACGTCGTCCGGGATTCCGATCTTGCCGATATCATGCAGCGGCCCGAACCTCTCGATTATCTCCACCAAGTCGTCGCGCAGGCCCATGCGCTTGGCGATCGCTGCCGCGATTGACGTGACCTCCTCGCCGTGAACGGCGGTATAGTCGTCGCGGGCGTCGAGCGCATTCATCAGCGCCTGAAGGGTACGCGGGTAGGTCTGGTCTAGTTCGCCTTGGAGGCGACTGACCGACTCGCCGAGTTCGCCGTTTGCACGGTTCAGCTCATCGAGTAGCCCAACCCGGTTGTGAAGTTCGCGCACCGCGTCCTGCAAGCTGTGGACGAGGCTCTGATTGAGATGGCGTTGCTCCTTCTCCTTGCCGGCGAAGTACGCAATGGCGCAAGCCAGGAACGCGACGAGCCCGACCAGCATGACGCCTTCATCGCGGCTGCGCACGGGTACCTGATGTCCCAGGTACAGCACGATAAAGAAGGTCAGAACAATCACGCCCAGCAGGGCCAGTGCGAGCCAGACGATTTCTTTGCGCCGGTTGTCCGTGTCGGAGAAGAAAGTCCGAATCATGCGCCCCCTCCCGGGCCGCAAGCACGCTACTGTGATGTATTCCACGAAATGGGCGATTCTGGAGGCGCGTCGCGGGTGCGAAACAGCGTTCCCCCGCCGCGGCGCCAGGCAAGGGCGGCGGCGCTTGGCCGACAAGGCCGAGGTTATCGCCAGCCGGTCAACTCCGCCAGAAGTCCCGCGTACTCGATGAAGTCGGGCCAGGATATGTCGGGCGGCACGCCGTGGTCGCAGCCTGGGATGTACCCGCCTTCCTCGAATAACGGCGGGACGACGCGCATGACCTCCGCGCGCATGACGTCGCCCCCTTTGGCGATCGCGCGCTTGTCTATCCCCCCACGATACGCCATGCGCCGACTGAACCGCCGGCGATACTCCACGATGTCGTTCCCGGCGGCGACCTCGATGGGATCACAGCAGTTGATGCCTGCTTCGATCCACAGCGGGATGAGTTCATCCACCATGCCGTCGGAGTCCATGTCTATAATCGGGCAGCGGCTCGCCTTGACCTCCGAAACCCAGCGCTCGTACGCCGGCAGGAGGAAACGCCGCACCATGGCCGGGGATATCATGCTGTGCGCCTTGTAGGCCATGTCCTCGGAGATGCCGCCCGAGTCCAGTTCGACTCGCTCCAGAATCGGCGCCATCGTCGCCGACACGAATTCTGCCCAGAATGACGCCATCTCGTCCACAAAACCGGGGTCGTCAGCCATGAATATGCACAGCCCCTCGAAGCCGCACCATTCCCGCATCTGCCAGAACGGGCCGTTGAAGTGAATGCCGACGGGATAGTCGCGATCGCGCAGTTTCCGACACCGCTCCTCGAAATCATCGGGGAAGCGGCCGGGCGCCTGCGGATCGTAGCGCTCCTTCATCTTCTCCCAGTCCTCGCGATTCTGCACCGGGAATCGGTGCCACTTGCGCGTCACGAAATCCCTCGCCGCGCGGATGTAGGTGTAGTCGTAGCGGTCCGAAATCTCGGTTATCGCGCCCATCCAATCCTGCACGATGTAGTGGCCGTCGCGGTGCTCGAGGACTTTCTCCTCGAAGACCGGAATCATTTGGAAGGATACGCCGATACCGACGTGCGGCATGGTGCGCTCAGGCTCGATGTCCAGGATCTCGTACAGCGCATCCATGTAGTTGCGATCCTCGGGCAAGCCCTGCTCATGCCACGCCGCCAGCGTGGATTCCCGCGGCCCGCCCGGAGTCAATGGTATCTTGTCCGGCTTCCCGAACAGCAGCGTCTCTCTGAGTCTCTCACGTGCAGTCATCTGTCTCTGCCTTACCTCACTTGAAACTCGGCGTCGGCCGTCCTGCCCAGCAAGTCCGTTGCCGAAACCGTCCACACGCCTCGCTCGTCGTTAAAGGCCGTCTGCAAGGCGACGCTCTCGCCTCCGTGGGCAACCGTAATCGTCCGGCTGAACCACGGCGCCGTACGCCCGGAAAGCGACCTCACCGCGAGTCGCACGACGCGAGGCCTCATGCCGTCCGGGACAGACACGGTCACGCGCACCGGTTGTCCGGCCTCGACCACCCTGGGCTCCGCCGAGACGTCCAGAGGCTGCGGTTCTCTCCTCAGCAGAACGAGAAACTGCGCCCGAGCCGGCGTCAATTGGACTTCGATTTCATCCCGGACTCCGAGATACGACCGGCTCCGCACATCGCTCACGTGCTTCCGTTCGGGCAGGGCGAGTCGCACTGTCGCGGGCGGCGGGAGCGGCGCGCCGTCGTACGTGCCCAAGGGCAACTGGAGCAGCCCGACAACCTCGATTTCGCCGCGCCGCCACCGCACCATGCGCACGCCCCAGCCGGGCCCGTCGAGATAGGTGAGCCTCACCGCGGGCGCAACGCCGGTCTCCTCGCAGACATCTTGCAGACGGGCTCGTATTGCGGCGCCTTCAACGGTCTCACGTACGTCGCGGTACTTTGCAAACTCCGGGCCCAGCAGATGACCGGCGCCCCCTGGTTCGAACACGCGGCGCAAAGCAGGCCTCTCAACCGGCGCGAGATGCTCGTCCCACATGCCCGGCGCGACATCGGCGACAATGGCCCCGCCGGAGCTGGCGAACTCCGCTATGGCCGCCGCCGCCTCGTTACTCACCGCGAGCGTACACGGCATCCACAGCACACGGTACTGTCCGCCGCGCAACGCGCCGTTCGCGACCTGCTCGTCGGTGATGTAATCGTACCCCATTCCGAGATCTGCGGTGGCAAGCGTCGCGGCGAGGTGGCTGCGCTCGCAGTCGCCGATCGCCGCGCCCGGCGGCGTCCGTGTCGCCAGCGCGCTGGATACGGAGTAGAATATCGCTATGCCGTCGTGCTGGCGATCCGCGCCCATCAGCCAATCGCCCAGCCCGTCGCGCATGATCCGCATCTCCTCGGTCAGATCGCGCGTGGCCGGCCACAGGTCGAGGTCGGGGGCGAGATAGCCGTGAAACCGGCCGAGATTATCCCACCGCCACCAGAACAGGCTGTTGCAGTCGTTGAACACGAGCCGCCAGGCGTCGGCGATGAGCGGCGTTGCCTCGCGCGCGTAGCCGATCCAGTTTGAACGGAGCATCGAGCGCGGCGCGACGGAGCGCAGCACCTCGTCCCCCAGGCCGCCGTACGGCGCCCAGAAGCCGTTGGTCGTCGCCAACGCTGCGTAATCCTCCCCGAAGTTGCCCGCGCCCTCGAAGCCCGTCACCGCCCACGGGTCCGACTCGTTGAACGCCCGCCCGAACCGCGCGCAGAGCTGCACGTAGTTCTGCTGCGCGAAGCGTTGCCGGTCAGCCCAGCGCGAGTAAAGCCCGGCGTCAACGGCGGCTTCCTCGTACGCCAGGCGTGCGCCCGTGTAGCGGCCGCCGCCGATCAGATCAATCTCTTCGAACGACGAGTACTCGCTGCCCCACGCAGCGTTGAGCGCGTCAATTGAGTCATCGTATTCCCGGAGTAGCCACGCACGGTAAGCCGCGAGGCAGGAGGGGTGTGTGCACGCACCGCGGGTAGTCGTCTCGTCCCCCAGCGAGTAGGCATACACGCCGTGTCGGCGAGCTGCAGCTTGTCGGGAAACGATGTCGGCAACGTGTTGAGCGATCGCCGGCTCGTCATTCCAGCACGCGGGCTGCATCAGGCCCTGCCCGTCAAACTGATCCATCACGCGCGTCGTGTAAGGGATATACGACCAGTTATGCGCTGCGACGACATCCGGCGGATCGCCGCTGCGGAGGTTTACATTGAACCCCGCCTCGGTGAGCCGCTGCACGCCGTAATAGCCCAAAACGTCAGTCGGCACATCCCACATAACCTGCGCCCAGTGCCCGCGGTGCCGCCGCGAAACCGAGAACCGGGCCCGTGCGGAGATGACTTCCGCGCCCCCGCGCAAGATACTCGCCTCGATCGCCATCGTCACGGTCGCCGCATCTGTCGCGCGCCATTCGAAATCCACGCGCGGCGCCGCCGGGCGGCACCATTCGGCAATCGAACGCTCGTAGCAGTCGCGCACCCGTATTACGACTTCGTCGCCAGCTCGGATGTGGTCGCCGTGTGTCCTGACCGAACCGGTGACTGCTTCACCCAACTCGACGAAATCCCGCGTGAGCGTGACCTGCGGCGCGTCCACGTCAGTCACGATCTCGAAATCCGCGCTCGCGAAGCCCGCCGCTGCGCCGCCGACCTCGGCACGCAGTTCCAGCAGATATCTTCCAGCGGGCAGCAAAGGCATCGAACCCAGCAGCCTCATCGCGCCGTTGGCATCGTCCCAGCGGAGCCGCTTCACAGCGACGCGTTCGCCTGTATCGAGCCGCCGCACCGAAGCGCCCAAGTCAAAACGCTCCATGCCGCGAGGTCCTCCGCGGGCAATCGTCAGCTCTCGCGGCAATCGCACGCGCGGCATACGCCGCCCTTGCAGCGGCATCGCCGCAAACTCAGCCGGCAACGCACGGTGCGCGGCCCAGAGGAGCGCTCGCGCGGTAAAGGCCATGTGGTATTCGTAGGCATTCACGTTGGCCCGAGCGTACGGTAATCTCGGGGTCAAGGATAGCAGGTCCCGATTGGGATAACTGATCTGAGCGACGCGCCCGCTACCGATGGGGCAGGTGTGCACCTGGCGGGCAAG
>CP070648.1:3751600-3793107 GCA_020354555.1 Armatimonadota bacterium
GACGCCTTTGCCGAGCAGGTTGCGCTCCTCCTTGGGGTCATCCCCGAGATCGAAGAAGTACCGAGGGACGTCGTTCTCCATGATCAGCTTGAAGCGCCCCCGGCGCAAGGCGGTCATGTGGATCCAGTGGTCGTGCTCCCAGTGGACCCATGCCTCGCTGAGGATGGACCGCGGCGTCCACCTATGTCCTGCCATCAACCTCGCCAGGGAGCGGCCGTGCAGGCCGCCTGGCGCCGCCAACCGGCACATGTCCAGCACGGTGGGATAGACGTCTGTCAACTGCACCGCAGTCGCGACACGTTTGCCGGGCGGGACGCGGCCGGGACACGCCATTATAAGGGGCACGCGCAGCGCCGGCCGGAAGACGGTCAGTCCGTGGGCAACCGCCCGGTGCTCCCGGAATTCCTCGCCGTGATCCGCGGTGAGGATCACCAGCGTACGGTCCGCGATGCCCAAGCGGCGCAGCTCTGCAAGGACGCGCCCGATCTGCTCATCGGTGAAGCTGATCTCGCCGTCGTAGAGCGCTTCGAAGTAGGCCACGTCTTCTGTCGTCATGTCGCGGGCGGCAACCTGCAACTCGTCGTGGCTCATGGTCGGTGGGAAGCGGCCTTTGTAGCCGCCGGTGTAATCGTACTTGGGCTGCGGCATATAGGGGTGGTGCGGATCGAAGTAGTGCGCGTAGATGAAGAGCGGTCGGGTGCGGTTATGGCGAAGCCACGCGATCACGTTGTCTGACACGCGTGCGGAGGTCACGGCGGATTCGGGTTCGTCGAGCAGGGATTCGTCCATGTGCTGGAATCCCTGGTGATGTCCGAAATGCGTGCTGACAAACGGAACCGTGACGAAGGACGCGGTGCGGTAGCCCGCTGCGGAAAGTTGCTCGGCCAGCGTCACTGCCCTCTGGGGCAGCCCGATCCACGTCCACTTGTCTTCGCTCGTGCGGTACGAGCCCGCGCCGTGCGCGCTCGGGTAGAGCCCTGTCATGAAGCTGCTCATCGAGGGCAGCGTCCACGGCGCCTGACTCGTGGCATCCTCGAACAGCGTTCCCTCGCGGGCGAGGGCGTCAATGTTGGGGCTCGTCGGGCGCTGATAGCCGTAGCATCCCAGGTGGTCCGCCCGCAGCGCATCCACGACAATGACGATGACGTTGGGCCGGGGCGACAGATGGTCCGAGGCAAGAACAAGCCCCGTGACTAGTGCCGACGCGACCACCGCGCTCGCCAGCAGAAGCCCATGCCATAGACGCCGGCGACGGGCTTTCTGCCCCGCGCCGGCAGCGGTTTCGCCGCGCCGCCTGCCGTCGGCGAGCGCGGCATGGGCGGCGCCTATGACCCAGCCGCTGAGAGCCGCGACGAGGATGAGGCCGCCGCTGAATCCCACCTTGCCCGCCACCGCCGGCGCCAGGCCCGATGTCAACGACCACAGGTTGTCCCCGCGGACGAGCCAGAGCCACCCCGCACACGCCGCCCACATCATAATGCCCACGGCGAGCAGCGCCCGCGCGGCGCCGGCGCGCCCGGAGAGCCGCAGGACCGCTCGCCCCGCGGCGATGCCGACGGCAAAGACGCCGAGAACGACCATGTGACTTGCCGCCCAGCTCGCCACATATGCGGCCAGCATTCGCGCCAGGTCGTAGTCGCCGAAGCGCAGCGCTGCCAGCCGCGGTATGGCGCGCGCAATGCCGATCACAAAGCCGGCCAAGACGCCGGTTGCAGCTATCGCGAGCGCATCGCGAAGCCATCGCCGGGCCTTGGGCTCGATTGCAGCAGCGTCAGGGGAACTCATAGCGGTCTATTCTCTTGAATGCCCAAATCGGCGGGAAACTAACCCGCGGTCGTCGTGCGGCAAATCCCGCCCATCCGCGTCGACGGGGCATTCCGCGCGAGACCGAGGCACGCCCGACGCACGGCGCCGCGAGGAGCGCACCGCGGGGCCGATGCTCGTTGTCAGAGCGGGCTCAGGCTCACTCACCCACGGCGAGGCGCTCGAAGCGCCGCATCTGCTCGGCATAGCGGCTGAGGATGGTCTCCGGGCTGCCGGCATCGGGCCAGATCTCCGCCGACGCGTAGCCGTCGAAGTCCTGCCGCGCCAGAGCGCGCACGTACTCAGCGATGGGCAGCCAGCCGTCGCCCGGGACGCAGGCGCTTCCTTCGTCGGTGCTGTCGTGAAAGTGGACGTGGGCGACGCGGCCGTCGAGCCAGCGCAGCGTCTCCGGCAGATCCTCGCGCGCGCGGTAGGGATGCATGACATCCCAATTCGCTCTAACGGAATTGTGGTTGGCGAGTTGCAGCACGCGACCGACGCTGCTGCCGAGGCGGAAATCGTCGTGCGTTTCGAGGCAGATCGTGACGCCGCCCTCCGCCCCGATGTGGGCGGCCGCCCGCAAATCCTCCGCGACTATCCCAATCGCCGTGTCGAGATCGAGACCCTCCGGTCGCTTGCCCCCGAAGACGCGCAGCCGCTCAGTCCCAACGTCCCGCGCCAATTCCAGGTGTCGCCGGAGCGATTCGACATTCTCCTTGCGCTTCGCGGCGTCATCGGTGGCGAACCGGCATGACGTCGCGACACAGCTGATCGCGAGCCCGGCGTCGCGCACCAATCGTCCCGCCCGCTGCCGGTCCGCCGCAGACGCGCTGAGCTCGATCCCGTGAGCATGATCCGCTTGAACGCGCGGCTCGAAGCCGTCGAACGCGTGCTCCTTCGCGCCCTTGATGACGTCGGTCAGACTCCACTCGGGGCACGCGAACGTCATGAAACTGAGCTTCATCATCTCTCCTCCGATCCTCGTGGGCACGTGCGTCTAAGCCGCTACCTCGTCGGCGCCGGCCGCCGCGCTCGTGGCAAACACCATCGGCTCGATGCCGGTTTCTTCGTGGTAGCGGCGGGCGACCCCTTCCTGAAGCGCCGGCACCGCGTCCGGGCGCACCAGGGTGATGGTGCATCCCCCGAAACCGGCGCCGGTCATCCGCGAGCCGTACACCCCCGGCATGCTCAACGCGAGTTCCACCAGGAGATCAAGCTCCGGACAACTCACCTCATAGTCGTCGCGCAAGCTGTGGTGGGATGCGACCATGAGTTCGCCGAAGGCGTCAAGGTTGCCGTCCTTCAGCGCCCGCACCGCCTGCAGCGTCCGCTCATCCTCGGTCACGACATGGCGCGCGCGGCGAAGCTCGACGGGCGCAAGGAGTTGCGCATGTTCCTCCAGTTGCGCCGATGACACATCGCGCAACGCGCTGATCCCGGGCAGCACCGGCGCCAGCTTGGCCACCGCCGATTCACACTGCGCGCGCCGCTCGCGGTATTCGGAGCCAACGAGTTCCCGCCGTACGCCCGAATGTGCGATGACGAGCGATGCCGCGCTTACAGGCACGTATTCGTAATCCAGCGACCGGCAGTCGAGCAGGAGCGCGTGGCGTTCGCGCCCGAGGGCGGCGATGAACTGATCCATGATCCCGCAGGGCATGCCGACGAATGCGTTCTCGGCGCGCTGGCAGAGCTTGGCGAGGGCGGGACGTTCGATCCGCAGGTCGAACAGCGTCTGAAGACCCAACGCTGTGGCCAACTCCAATGCCGCCGAGGACGATAGCCCTGAACCGGGCGGGATCGTGCTCTGCAAGGCGATGTGGGCACCGCCGATTCGGTGGCCGGCATCCGACAGCGCCCATGCCGCGCCGGCGATATAGTTCGACCACGGCTCGTCCGCGTTTGGCTCGAGGCGCTCGACATCGAAGACTGCGTGCCGGTCGAAGTCAACCGAGAACGCGGTCAGCGACGAGTCTCCGCTGGGACCGACCGCCATCAGCACATCCCGCTCTATAGCAGCCGGGAGCACGAAGCCGTCGTTATAGTCCGTATGCTCGCCGATAAGGTTCACGCGACCGGGCGCGCGAACGAACCCCGCCGGCGGAGCGCCGAAGACGCGCTCGAAGTGTTCCCGAAGTGCTGTCACTCGCTGGGTCAACGTCACGTCCTTCCTCCTGCGGCATCTCGGCGATCGGCGCGCGGGCTATCTCGCCAGGGCGCCTGTGTTCGCGGCGTTGCCCCGCGCGCCAGGCCAGGGACGCCGGTCTTTCATTTCCGCCGCAAGCGAGAAGCAGTAGAGCCGGCTGTCGGTGCCGCCGACGACGAGCTCAAGTGATCCGTCATCATTGACATCTGCGACCAGGGGCGTCGTGGCGACTTTGTCCCGCGCATCGAACTGCCACAGGAGATCCCCTCGGCTGTCGAGGCAGTGAACCACCCCGCCGGTATCGCCGAGTACGATTTCGAGGCTACCGTCGCCATCGAGGTCGGCGACCGCCGCCGCGCTTTCGGTCGTCGCGGCGACTCCCGCGGTCCACAGTTCGGCGCCGTCGCTGCGAATGCAGTAGATGCCACCCATGCCGTCGCCCGCGAAGATCTCCGGTTTGCCGTCACCCGTGACATCACCCGCGGCGAGCGTCGCGTCGAGCGCGCCGCGGACCGGGAATCGCCAGACCTGTCCCCCGTCGGTCCCGGAGACGGCCGTGACGCTGCGGTCGGCGGAGGCGAAGATAACCTCCATGTGCCCGTCGCCATTGAGATCGGCAATGACCGGGCTCGAGTTGGCCGCGCCGCCGCATCGCCATACCCAGCGCAAGCTGCCGTCAGGCTCATAGCAGCGGATGATGCCGTCGTCGCAGGGGAACGCCACTTCCAGCTCGCCGTCCGAATCCACATCGCCGACCGCCGGCTGGCCCCCGGCGTTGCCGCCGAGCGCATGACGCCACAGAACCTCGCCATCGGCGCTCACGCACGCCGCGAACCTCTCGCCGCTCACCGCGATCTCGGGCGTGCCGTCGCCGTCGAGGTCGGCGATCGCCGGGCCGCCCCACTCCGCGCGGCCATCGAGATCCGCCCGCCACAGCAACTCGCCCGCCGAACTGAGCGCGAGCAGACCGCCGTCGTTGGGCAGCGCGACGATCTCCGACTTCCCGTCGCCATCCAGGTCCGCGACTGCCGGATTGGAGTTCATGGCGCCGGCGAGGTGATAGCGCCACTTCTCGCGGCCTTGCCCGTCGAGGCAGAAGATGTCCTGCCAGCGCCCCGCCCCGATAATCTCCGTCTTGCCGTCGCGGTCAACGTCCGCCGTGACGCAGGAACTGTATATCGGCGAGCCCGCCTCGTAAGTCCACGCGAGCGGCGGGCGCACGGTGGCCGTCACGACCGCCGGGGCGGCGAATGTCTTGCCTTCCACCCGAATGCGGCAATCGGCGCGCAGGACGCAGCGCCCGAGGCGCGCGTTCCGTCCGGCGCGGATGCGCCACCCCGTCATGCTCTGATGGGTGCCATCGTAGGCCACCTTGTCAAAGCGGGCCGGCCGGGCGGACCAACCATCGGGAAGGCGCCAAGCAACGTCCGCTATCCGTGCCCCGGGCAGGGCTGACGTCACCCAGATCTTAACGGTCTCGCTTCTCCCGGGCGCCAACGACACTTCGCGCGGATAGACCTGCGCTGCAGCGCGGTGGATGGCATTGCTCCCCAGGCCGGTCACATATGTCACCGACGGCGTCAGCTCGACCGTCACCCGCGAGCCACGCACCGGCAAGGGCGCGCCGTATTGATCGAGGAGCTTCACGCCGTTCCCGCGCGCACCCAACGTCACCGTACTCTTGCCAAACGGACGCCAGAGCGCAGCCACTGCGCTGTCGGCATCAGCGAAGATCACCCCGTAGTCCGGCCACGCGAGGGGCAGGAAACCGACGGGCTTGCGCGCGCCGATGACGTCGGTGAGGGTCTCGCACGCGCGGTACGCCGGTCGCAGCCCGTCGCCGCGCGACAGACCGTAGCCGCCGCCCCAAGCGTACCATATGTGCACGGCGTTCCCCAGCGCCCAACTGATGAGCGTGGACCGCGCGAAGTAGTTGGCGTGCCATGCCTCATCGGTCGGCGTACGCGGATCGTCGGGCAGGGACCAGCCTTCCTCCGTGATCCACACCGGCATGTCGGCCAGCCCGTACGTCGCGAGCAGTTCGCGGACCCGGTAGGCGGTCCGTGGTTGCCCCGCCTCGGGCATCGGGCGATAGGGATGCAGCGACAGCGCGTCCATGTAGCGCCCGGCGCCGAGGGCGAAGATCGCCTCGAGGTACGGCCAATCGAGCCTGCCCACGGCCGCTATGGAACCGCCGATGACGATAGCGTCGGGGTTGGCGCGCTTGATGCCAGCGTACGCTTCGCGCAGCATCTCAACGTAATGGGCCGGGTTCGGCTCGCCGTGCCAGAAGCCGCCGAGGTTCGGCTCGTTCCATGCTTCGAACGCGTCTATGCGTCCCGCGTAGTGCCGCGCGGCTTCGAAGGCGAAGCGACCGTAGTCCTTGAACTCGGACCGCTGGTCCGGCTGCTCCTCTCCGTCCCCCCAGTAGCCGGGCCAATAGCAGAGGATCGGCAGTATGTTCAGGCCGGCTTGCTCGCCGCGCTCGACGACGCCATCGTACCACGCCCAGTCGAACTTCCCCGGCTCGGGCTCGGCGCTCGACCACGTCAAGTCGTGGCGCGACCACCCGATGCCGGCTTCGACCATGGTTGGGTAGTCGCCGCCGTGGCACATGCCGAGGCGGTAGTCGGGCTTCGCCTGTCCAGGCAAAGCGCAAGCCGCCAAGGCCGCCGAGACGAGCCACGAGAGAAGCAGTAATCGCATGAGACCGGTCTCCTCCTCAGTGTCGCGGTAGCAACTTCTGCGCGGTGGCAATGCGTCCCTTGCGTTGGCGCCTTCAAGCGCGTCCGGATACGCTCCGCTGACGTGCCCCGTCAATCTCATATCGCCCTGCTGCTGTGGAATAAGCCGATGGAGCAGCCGGAGCGCCTTCACTCCGGCGCGAAATGTTATGACGTCATCCGAGGACCGCCCGAGCGGGACCGCGCAGGCGGACATGGTGCTGCGCGCCCTGGACGAACTCGTGCGCGCTGCGCGCCAATGGTCCCTATACGGCAGCGAACATCGGTTAACGCGAGAGGCGTGCGATGCCGCCGCGGAGGCCCTGGTTGCCATGATGTCCGAGCGCAAGCAATTCACGCTCGCGGTAGCCGAGTCGGGGCTAGTGGCGGAGGGCGAAGAGCTGCCTGATCACGCGCCGCTTCAGCAGCTGCACGAGGCGATCAGCCGTCGTCAGATCGCCGCCGTCACCGTTCGCCCCGGCCTCACCCGTGGCGAGGTAGCGGCCGTCATCAGCGTCCTCGCGACCGACCCCGACGAACTGCTCGAGCGAGGTGGCGCCGGGCGCGTCCTCAGCGAAGCCCAATGCCCACACGTTGACTTGACCGATGTGGACTATGGGCGCCTGGTGCCGGAGTCGCAGGCCGAGTGGATGTCTACCTTCGCGGGCTCTGAGATCGGCATCCAGGCGTCGGTGCAGAACCTGGCCAGCATTTGTTTGGACGCTCTGGGAGACCGCGTCGCCACGACCCAAGGCGGTCCGGCTTCGGACCGCGGGGTGCCCATGCCTTTTCCCATACCTGTCATCGAACCGAAGGATGGCGATGCGGAGTCCGAGGAATCGTCCCTGGAGGAGCAAGTTGGCGCCCTGCCCGACGTGTCGCCCGAGGACTATGTCGCGGTCGGGTTAGCGTGGCTTATACAGGCGAGCGGCGAGGCCGTGCTGGAGAGTCCTTCAAAGGTGCGCCGAGCGTGGCGGGAAACCGTCGCGCAGCGCGTCGCAAGCATCGATCTGCCACTGCAAGCACGCATCTTCCGCGCCCCGCGCCAGGCTGGGAGCACCGCCCCCGACATGCTCGCCGCCCTCGCCGCCGACCGCTCGCCGGAGCAGATAGCGGATCTCATTCTAGCTCGACCTGCCGCTGTCGTTGGGGAGCCGTCAGGCTCTCTCGAGCGCATCCTGCGGCGTACCCTTACCGACGAACGCAAGCTCCTGGCGCTTGAGCCCCTGCTGCGCGAGCGCCTGATGGCGCGCGGAATGAGCCAGGACAGCTTCCGCAACGTCGTCGGGTTACTTCTCGATCAGATCGCGACTGACATGGCGATGCGCGTCGGCGGAGCCGTCGAGTGGATCGGTGACTTCGAGGATCTACCGCCCTCCGAGGGAGGCACCGTCGAGCAATGGCCCGAGCTGCTCAAGACGATCTCCCGGGAAGCCGTGGCGAAGTCGAGGGCGAGCATCTTGCTCAGCATGCTCAAGCACGATCTCGACGCCGCGCATTACCTCGATCTGGTCGGGCACATCGAAGCGTGCGCGACAGAGCGCGCGGCTGCGAACGATCCCGGCGTGTTGGACATCGTGTGCTCGCTGGCCGCGGAAGTGGATGCGGGCGATCCTACCAGATCTCCCATCGCCAAGGCCGGCCTCGAGCGTTTAGCCACGCGAGAGATCGCGCACGCGATGAGAGCGGCTCTGGAGAAGGCATCCGCCGAGCAGCGCCTGGAACTCATCGCCGTCATTGGCAAGATGGGTAACGAGTGCGCCGCAATTCTGCTCGAGCAAATCGAGACGGCAGAGGACCACCAAGTGCGGGCCGTGGCGGCGCGCTGTCTCGCCGAGGCCGGCGAGCGAGGAGCGTCGGAGGTCCGTCATCTCCTGGCACAAGGTCCGTTCGACGTCGCGATGTTTACGGCGGCGGCGCTCGTCGAGGGCGGCGACGAGCGATTCCTGAGCCTGCTCGCGGCCGGGTTCGATCACCGGCAGCCGGCGGTGCGCATGCGGCTCGCGGAGTGGCTCGGCCGCATCCCGGGCCTGGCAAGTGAACAACTCCTGATCCGCGCGCTGTACGACGAGGATCCGGATGTGCAGGCTCGCGCGGCGGAGAGCCTGGGAGCGCTGGGTGCCACCGGCGCTGTGCATGCGCTGAGCCTCGCAGCCAAGAAAGGCCCGCTGCACGGGCGTGCGCTCGAGGTCAGGAAGGCGGCGATCGAGGCGTTGGGCAAGCTCGGCTCGCCGGAGGGCGTGCCTGTTCTCGAAGAGATAGCGCGCAAGCGCAGCCTGCTGTTTCGGGACCGGACGCACGAACTGGCCGCACTGGCGGCAGCGGCGCTGGCGTGCATAGCCGGCCCGGAGGCGGAGCGCGCCCTCGCGGAGTGCGGCCTGAGGCAACGGGATATCGCGCGCCCACAGGACGGCGACGCGCCGACGATCTCGGCGCCGGGGCTCGAAGGGAGACGCGGTCATGGCTGATGTCACCGGCACTGCCTCGCCCGCCTCCGACCGCGAGATGGTCCAGGACGTCGTCAACGCGTTGAGCCGGGCGATGAAGAACGTCACGTTCTACCCGCCCGAGCATCCGCAGGTGGCGGAGATGACCGCCGAGGCGGCGCGCGCTGTGGGCCGTGCCGTGGCGCGCGGGGAATGCTTGATCAAGTTCATCGGGGCCAACGTCGTGCTGGATGACCGCCCGCTGTTCGACATGACGAGCTCCATCGGCAGCCTGGTCGGAGCGTGTCACAATCGTGGGATAGACGCCGTCACATTCGTGCCGGGCGTCAAGCCCAACGAGGTGAGCGAGCTGATCAAGGTGCTGACCACGGATCCGGACGAGGTGAGCGACCAAGGCGGTGCGTCGGCGGTGCTCGGCCGACGCGGGGTGACGCACGTGTCGGTGGATGCGCTGCAAGCGGTGGCGGAAGGAGCGCAGCGCCGCAAGCCGACGTCGCTGGCCCGAGGAACCTACGCGGGCGCGCTCGACGTGATGCGTGGCGCGGTGCGTCGTGCCGGAGCGGAGGCACCGCTTAACATCGAAGGCGCGGAGCGCGCCGTTGATCGGCTCATAGACGCCATCCTGCGCGAGCAGTCCGCAATGCTCGGTTTAGTGTCGGTGAAGAACTACGACGAGTACACGTTCACGCACGCTTTGCACATCTGCATCCTGTGCCTGGGGCTCGGGCACGCGATCGGCCTGTCACACGACAAGCTCAAGGAGTTGGGCATCGCCGCCCTGCTGCACGACGTGGGCAAGGTGTTCGTGCCCCTGGAGATCCTGCGCAAACCCGACAAGCTCACGCCGGAGGAGTTCAAGGCAATCGCCCGTCACCCTGTGGATGGCGCGCTGCTCCTGTTCCGCCAGGAGCGCGCGCCAGCAGTGGCCCCCGTCGTGGCATTCGAGCACCACATTCAATGCAACGGCACTGGCTACCCTCAGGTCAACGGCTCGTGGGAACTCAATCTCTACAGCCTCATCGTGAGCATCGCGGACGTCTACGATGCGCTGACCACCGAGCGCCCGTACCGCCCGCCGCTCTCGCCCGAACAGGCTCTGGAGATGATGCACGAGTCGCGGCGGGGCCAGTTCGACGAGCGGCTCCTGGGGCGGTTCACCGAGATGCTCGGCAAGTACCCGGCCGGAACGCTCGTGCGCCTGAGCAACGGTGACCCGGCCATCGTCTCGCGCCCCAATCCCGCCAACGCGGCACGGCCCTTCCTGCATCACATCGTCACCGACGACGGTCGCGTCACGCTCGGCGGGGATGAGTTGGACACGACGCAGCGCGACCCGGAAACCGGGGAGTATGTCCTGAGCATCGTGCAGGTGCTCGACCCCGTCGCGGAGCGGATTGAAGTTGCCAGTTTGCTCGGCCAACTGGCGCAGCGCGAAACCACCTGACGACGGTCGCCTGTTTCAGAACACCGAACGTACCGCAGACATCTGACCTGCAGCAACCGGCCTGAGGAGTCCTCGGGAACCCTGCAATCAACGGGCGTGGCCATGCCGTAAGTACACGGCGCCGCTCGCGAACAAGGACTCCCGACCCCCAGGAAAAACGCAGGCCCCCGTGCGCTACGGGGGCCTGGTTCATCATCTTCGCGGGCGCCAAGTCTTACGCCATTTCCCCCAACTCGCCATAACGGCTGAGATCGTGCCGGTGGCGGCGATTGAGCAGTTCGTCAATCTCGGGCGACGCATCCTGCGGCGCCACGCCGAAACACTCCTGGCACTTTATCTTCACCGCGCCGTCGAGGTAGCGGGGAAGCTCGACTATCAGGGCGCCACAGCTTGAGCAGCGCACCTTGGTCATACCTCCTGCCATGTCGTGATTACTATTCCACATGGGCATATACATATTTGACAGTTCTTGGGGTTAAATAAACCTCCCGGGTGGCATGGCGGCCGCCAATGGCAACGCGCCGGGCGCGCCATCTGGGGCCCGAGGGGAGGGACGAGCACCCGCGGAGTCGAAAGCTACGTGGGAATCCCGGCGCCGGTGCGGCGCCTCCGGGAGACAAGGAGGTGGACGATGCGGAAGACGACGGTCATCATCGGTTGCGTAGTCCTATTCACGGTCATCGCGTGCGCGGCGAGCGCCGAGAGCCTCAACGAGTTGCTCGGCTACGAGCCGGATCAGAAGCTGTTGATCGTCAACGGCGACGACGCAGGCATGTGCCACAGCGCCAACCAGGCTGTCATGGATTGCATGGAGAACGGCCTGATGACGACTTCGACGATCATGGTGCCGTGCCCGTGGTTTCCGGAAATCGCGGAATACGCGCGCGAGCACCCCGACAAGGACTTCGGGGTGCACCTGACGCACACGGCCGAGTGGGGCCTGTACCGCTGGGGGCCGGTGGCGGGGAAGGCCGCGGTGCCCGGTCTCGTGGACGAGCAGGGGTACTTGTGGAAGGACGACGAGCCGGTGTGGCAGCACGCCACCGCCGACGAGGCCGAGCGCGAAGCCCGCGCGCAGATCGAGCGCGCGCTGGCGTTCGGCGTTGACGTGACGCACATTGACTCCCACATGGGCGCCATGCAGCTCAACCCGGCGTTCCTCGAGCGATACATCAAGCTCGCCCGCGAGTACGACGTCCCGATGCGCGGCGGGCCGAAGGCGATGATGACCGCCGTTCCCAATCTGGCGCAGGCCTTCGTCAAGGCCGGGGAACTCGGGATCATCTTCCCCGACGACCTGATTCACGGGCTGCGCAAGGAAGGCGAGCCGGTGGATGTGTTCTGGAAGCGCGTCCTGCGCAATCTCCAGCCCGGCGTCACGGAACTCTACATCCACACGAATCTCGCCAGCGAGGAATCCAAGGCGATCACCGGGAGTTGGAAAGAACGCGCCGAGGAGCACCGCTTGTTCACCACCGACCCCGAGGTGCGGCAGATCATCAAGGACGGGAACATCGTTCTCATCGGGTACCGCGAGCTGCGTGAGCTGCAGCGAGCGCGACGCAAGGCGGCGGCGCTCGTGCCCGCCGGGCAATAATCGCGCACCGGCTCGCGCCGCGCGGAGACTTTGCGGATTCCTGCCGTAAGCGGGGTCCTTGGATCAACGCGGGGGCGAAGTCGGGCGGATCGTGCCCGACGACCCCATCCCGGAGGACCCCTCGGACGACGCGGCTGCGCCGCGCCTGAGCGCGGCAGGCGCACGGCTTCCGCAGCGCTTGCAGACCGGTAATGCTTGCGGCGCCGCGGGGAGTATGGACAGCGGGCCCGGCGACGCCGGGGAGACCGATCCGGAGCGGAGCCCCGGTGCGGGGGCGGCGCAAGCGACGCTCCGCTGATGCCGAGAATTCTCTATCTCTCATGTGGGCCGGTACGGGCACGGCCCCAGCGTGGGGCGGCGGCAGCAGGTCGAAGCCTGGGCACTCATCTCAAGTGTGGACGATACGCGCTAAGCTGGCCGTTATCATGATCATGGCGCTGGCGCCGCCGATGGCGGTGCTGTCGCTCGGCACGACGCGTCTGATGCTGAGTACGCTCCAGCGTCAGGCCGACGCGACGCTCGGCTACGTCACCGACCAGAACGCCATTGCCATCAACCGCGACCTGTCCGACCTGCGCACGCTGGTTGATCAAGGCGCGGAGCGCATCCAGCAAGCGGTAAGCACCGCGCTCGCGGAGGGGGCGGTTGGGGACCTCATCGCCCAAGGGCGGCATGAGGCGGCCGGCACCCGCCTCGCTTCCGCATTGCAGCCCTCGCGCACGAGCATGATCACCGTGCTCGACAGACGAGGCCTGGTGATTGCCCGCGCGACCCATCCCGCAGTTCACGGCGACCGCATGCTGTGGCATCAAGGCCAGGACACGGAGCCATACGTGACCAATCTGCGGCCGTCGGTGCGTGCAGCATTCGCCGGACGTGAGACCACCGGGATCGTCGTGCTCTCGACCGCCGCCCTACGCGCGGAGAAGGTCACTCCCAGCTCTGTCGTCGCGGGCGTGACCGAGCCCGGCGGCGGGTTGAACGATCAGGCGGCGATTGCGCTGCCGAGCGGACGCAAGCGCGAGTCGAGGGGTATGGCGGTCGGAGCCGTGCTTCCGCTGCGCGATCGGCACGGAGTCATTCGCGGGGTCGCGGTGGCCGCCCAAGTCCTGAACCGCCGTACGGAGTTGGCAAAGGCGTATCGCCACCTGACCGGACGCCGCATGGCCGCCTGCCTCGGGAGCGTCGTGGTCGCGGGAAACCTGCCAACCGACGGCGCGGGGAGCGCGGGAGACGTGATGTTCCATGAGTGCGCGGCCCCGATCCTGGACGAAGGCAAGCAGCGCTGGACCGGGCGCCTGCATTCGACCGGCGTTGACCTCAACGCCGCCGCCAGCGCGCTGCGCGACGTCAACGGCACCGCGGTAGGCATGCTCGTCACCGCGTCGCCGGTGACCGAGCTGCAGCGAGTGGTTGATAACATGCAGGCCGATGCCGCCCGGTTGCGGAGCCGCGCGCTGATCGCGCTGCTGGTGTGGGTTTCGGTGGGTGCCGGACTCGCATTGATACTGGCCGCACTGGCTGCGCGCGGGATCACCCGTCCCATCCAGCAGCTCCAGGCGGGCGCTCGCCGGATCGGCGAAGGGGATTTCTCCTATCGGCTGCGAGTGCGCAGCGGCGACGAACTGGAGCAACTCGCCTCCGAGTTCAACCAGATGGCGGAACGTCTGGCGCGCGCCCGCGACGAGGAGCGCCTCGCGGTTATCGGCCGCACGGCAAGCAGCATCGTCCATGACATCCAGAACACCCTGACCAGCATCCGCGGCTACGCCCCACTCCTCGCGGAGGACGATTTGCCCTCAGATCAGCGAAAGGAGTTCGCCGCCATCCTGGTCGAGTCGGTGCAGCGCATCGCCGATATGGCGCACGACCTCTTGGAGTTCGCACGCGGCGAGGAGGCGAAGCTCGATCTGCGAGCCATAACCGTGGATCAGTATCTGACCGAACTCAGACCACACCTCGAGCGTGACTTCCGCGAATCAAGCATTCGCCTCGCCTTCGATCTCGATTGTCCGACGCCCGTGCGCTTGGATCCCGGGCGCATGAACCGGGTCATCTTCAATCTCGCCGTCAATGCCCGCGACGCGATGGGCGAGACGGGAGTGTTTACCATCACCAGCCGCTGCGAGCGCGGCTACGCCGAGATCCGCTGCTCCGATACCGGGCCGGGGATAGCGCCGCAGATGGCAGGGCGGCTATTCCAACCATTCGTGAGCTTCGGCAAGCCGTATGGCACTGGCCTCGGGCTTGCCATCTGTAAGCAGGTGGTCGAGGCCCACGGGGGCACGATCGAGGCGCGCTCCGAGCCGGAACAAGGGGCGACTTTCATCCTGCGCCTCCCCCTGGTCGAGACCGTGGAGACGCAAGGCGAAGGAGACGGCGACGCCGCGGCCGACGGCTGACGGCGGCTCCCCCAGTCGCCGGTGAGCATCCGTGAGAGGACTGGCGGCGACGACGGCGAAGCGAAGCACATCACCGAAGATGCCGAGAGCCGCATAGCCTTCATGCAATCACCTCACGTCAAGCCCGCCGGTCGCCCGCGCGTGCTCATCATCGGCCTTGACGGCGCGCCCCCGGCACTCGTGGAGCGCCTCGCGGCGGCGGGAGTAATGCCTAACTGCGCCCGGCTGCTGCGCGAGGGCGCGTTCGGCATTCTGCGTTCGACCCCGAACTACAACAGCTTCTCCGCGTGGTGCTCGTTCATGACCGGCGTCAACCCGGGAAAGCACGGCATCTTCAACTTCCTGAACCGCATCTCAGGCACATACGACCTGCGCCGCGTGCACAGCGGCATGCGTCAGGTGCCGTCCGTTTTTCAGATCCTCAGCGACGCCCGTAAGTCAGTGATCTCGCTCAACGTGCCGTCAACGTACCCGGCGGAAGAGGTGCGCGGGCTGGTCGTCGCCGATTGGATGACGCCGTCGGTTCGCAGCGAGGGCTTCACCTACCCGGCCGAGTTGGCGGCCGAATTGCTGGCGGCGACCGGCGGCGAGTACCATTTGCATACCGAGGTGCGCAAACCGGCGTTGTCCCGTCGTTACGATCAAGCCTTTCGCAATCTCGCGGATTCCTTCCGCAGCCGCCTCGCAGCGGCGGAGTTCTGCTTGCGCCGGGTGGACTGGGATGTCGCCGCCGTCGTCTTCACCGAAACGGACGCGGCGAATCACTACTTCAGCCATTTCGACCGCGATCATCCCCAGCACGACTGCCGCGCGTTCGACAAGTACGGCGACGTGCTCGCCGGCGCTTACGCCGAGGCCGACGCCGTGATCGGGCGGCTGCTGGCGCACGTCGACGAGAATACGACGGTCGTCATCCTGTCGGATCACGGGAGCTGCCCGGAATCGCGCGGCAAGGCCTTCACGCGCGGCATTCTGGAGGCGATCGGCGCCCTGACACCGCGGCGCGGGGGCGCCTTGAGCCCCGTCAAGTCGCTTCGCTCCGCTGCGGCGCGGGCAGGCAAGCGTTCCTTCGAGGCGCTCAACCGCATGCTCCCGCGCGGCCTCAAGATGCGCCTGGACGAGCGCTTCCGCGGCCTCTCCCACCGCATGATCGCGGGGTCCTTTATCTTCGACGTGGACTGGGCGCACACGACGGCATACTGTTATTACTGGGACACCGACCCGTACGTGAATCTGCAGGGGCGCGAGCCACACGGCATTGTGCCTCCCGCCGAGTACAACGCCGTGCGCGACGGCATCGCCGAGCAGCTCCTTGCGGCACGCGACGCAGCGACCGGACGACCCGTGGTGAAACACGTGCTGCGATGCGAGGACGCGTATCACGGGCCGTGCGCGGACAGTTCGCCGGACCTCATCGTGTGGTGGGACGATACGGGGCCGATTGAGCGCATTCGACTGGGCGACTCCGCCGACGGCACCCCCGACGCGCTGCCTTCGACAACGCTGTGGGATGTGGTGACGGGCGGACATCATCCCGACGGCACGGTGATCCTGTGGGGCAGGGGCGTGCGACCCGGTTGCTCATTGACCGGCGCCAACATCATGGACATTGCCCCGACCACGTTGCACTTGCTCGGCGAGCCGGTGCCGACCAACATGGATGGCAAGGTGCTGACCGACGCGCTCGTCGCCGGGCTCGCGGAGGTCAGGCACAGCGCCGGAGCCGAGGCCGGCGTGGCGGAAGCCGCGCCCGACGAGGGCTACTCCGACGAGGAACTGGAACTCGTTGAGAAGCGGCTACGCAACCTGGGCTATCTGTAAGCGCGGCGTCGGTGGCGATGCGGTCATCGGGCAGCATGACTCCCGACGGTTGAGGAGATCATAGGTGGTGCGTCATTATCGCGCGATGCTGAGGTCCGGCTGCAATGCGGCGGCCGCCCGAGCGCGCTGGGTATCGCGGTTGTGCGTGACCGCGCTCGTGGTCGCGTTGTCTCAGTCAATCGTTGCAGCCGCGGACGACGACGTGCGACGGTGCGAGCGCTGCGACGGCGTCATCGTCGAGAAGCTGAGAGTTGTGGGCACCGACTTCGCCGACGACCAGGAGCGTCTGTACTGCAACGTCGGCTGCGCGATGGCGGACATGATGGAGAAGTTCCCGACGTCGCGGGTGGTCGCCCACGATCCGTTTGCGGGCAAGGAAGTGAGGGTGATCCGCACCGGCGCGAAGTGGGTGGCGTGGCCGAAGTCGGCGGTGTTCCTATTCCTACCGGGGGCGAAAGAACTCGATCCGGCGCAGAGGTGTCAGGCGTTTCCGCGACAAGTCGAGTATGTGCAGTACCTCGCGACACACCCCAAGGTCGCCGTGTTTAAGCCGCGCCCCTTGCGGCTCGATGACATGCTGGCGGAGTTGAAGCGACACACGAAGCAAGCGCCGGCTGCGGACTGACAGCGCGACGCACCCGGGACTCCCCGTCCGGAGGCCGCGTACGGTCAAGCCACGCGGCTCGCTCCGCTAACCCGCATTACTCGTGCCCGCGACGGGTCGGCGAGGCCGGCCGTTCCTCAACCGGGCCTGAGGGCTCGGGGTGATTCATGACGGCGGATCTGACCTCGTCATGGACAACCCACGCTAATCCTCCGGGAACTTGTCCATGGCGAAGATGGAGCTGTAGTTCGGGTTTTCCCGGGTGATCCACACATCGTGGGGATGGCTCTCCCGCCAGCCCGCGGTGGTCATGCGGACGAAGCGCGCCCTGCCGCGCAACTCGGCGAGGGTGTTGGCGCCGCAGTAGCCCATTCCCGAGCGCAGTCCGCCCACGAGCTGATGCACCGTCGCGGAGAGCGGCCCGCGATGCGGCACGCGCCCCTCGACGCCCTCGGGCACGAGCATGCTCTCGTCGAGGTGCGCGTAGCGGTCGCTCGATCCCTCCTTCATGGCGCCGATGGACCCCATCGCGCGGTACACCTTGAAGCTCCGGCCGCGATAGATCTCGATGTCGCCGGGGCTCTCGTCGGTGCCAGCGAAGAGGCTGCCGATCATCACCGTGTCGGCGCCGCCGGCGAGGGCTTTCACGACATCGCCGCTGTAGCGCACGCCGCCATCCGCGATGACGGGGATGCCCTGAGCGCGCGCCTCGGCGGCACATTCCATGATCGCCGTGAGCTGGGGGACGCCGATGCCGGCCACAACCCGCGTGGTGCAAATGGACCCAGGCCCGACGCCGACGCGGATAGCGTCTGCGCCTGCCTCAACTAAGCAGCGTGTGGCCTCGGCGGTTGCCACGTTGCCCGCGATCACCGGCAGCTTCCGGTGGGCGCGCTTGATCTGGCGCACCGCCTCGATGACACCGCGCGAATGACCGTGGGCGCTGTCCACGACGATCACGTCCACCTCGGCTTTGACCAACGCCTCGACGCGCTCCCTGAGCCCGATCAGCGGGCCGACCGCGCCGCCAACCCGCAGGCGGCCGTTGTGGTCCTTGGTCGCGGCGGGGAATTGGCGAATCTTCTCGATGTCCTTGATCGTCACCAGGCCCTTGAGGCGGTCTTGGCCGTCCACGATCGGCAGCTTCTCGATCTTATGCTTCTGCAGTATCGCCTTGGCCTCGTCCAGGGTCGTGCCCTCGCGGCCGGTGATCAGGCGCTCCTTGGTCATGACCTCGGAGATTTTCTTCGAGTAGTCATCCTCGAAGCGGACGTCGCGGTTGGTGATGATGCCGACGAGCTTGCCGCGGCGGGTAACGGGGACGCCGGAGATGTGGTAGCGGGCCATGGCATCGAGGGCATCGCGCACGGTGTGCGACGGCGACAGCGTAATCGGGTTGCGGATCATGCCGTGCTCGGAGCGCTTGACGCGATCCACTTCCTCGGCCTGGGCCGCGACGGGCATATTGCGATGGATGATGCCGATGCCGCCCTCGCGGGCCAGAGCAATGGCGAGGCGAGACGTGGTAACCGTGTCCATGGGGGAACTGACGAGGGGGACACGCAGAGTGATGTCGCGAGTCAGGGCAGTCGAGGTGTCGACTTCGGCCGGCAATACCTCGGTCTGCCGGGGCACCAGCAGCACGTCGTCGAAACTCAGACCTTCACCACCCGCGATGGACTCCTCTGCCATGAGCTGACCTGCCTCTACTAGGTTAAATAGATAGTTTATTGTAAAGAGCACGGCTGTGTCAATAGCGCAATGCAGGGCGTTTCCGCCGTTACCATACGTAGGTAACAGCTACCGTAGTCTCAGCCCCGCCCAGATCGACGGTGACGCGCGACCCCAGCCGCCGTCAGGCTACTGTCGAGCAGTCGCGCGAGGAACGGCCCACACCCGCGCCGAACTCGACAGCGAAGACGAACATGATCGAGCAAGCACTCATCCTCGCGGCGGGCAAGGGCACGCGCATGGGCAGCCTGACGGAGCGGCGCCCCAAGCCGCTGCTGCGGGTCGCCGGGACGCCGATCCTGGAGCACATCCTGCTTCGCCTCGCCGACGTCGGCGTCAGGCGGAGCGTGTTGGTCATCGGGCATCTCGGCGACCAGATCGAGCGCTATTTCGGCGACGGCGCCGGCGTGGGGATGGCGATAACCTATCGCACACAGGAGCAGCGGACGGGCACGGCGAAGGCCGCGCTTCTCGCGCAGGATGACCTGACGGCGGCGCCGTTTGTAATGAGCTTCGGCGACATCCTGTGCGCTCGCGCCAACTACAGGGGGCTGGTCACCAGCTTCGAATCGAGTTCGTGTGACGCGCTGCTCGGCCTCAACCCGGTTGATGACCCCTGGGAGGGCGCGGCCGTGTACCGGGACGGCGATCGCGTGACGAGGATCATCGAGAAGCCTCCGCGCGGGACATCCTCGACGAAGTGGAACAACGCCGGCGTCATGGTTCTGACCGCCGCTGTGTGGCCGGTCCTCGCGGGGCTCGAGCCGTCGGCGCGGGGCGAGTACGAGCTGCCGGTGGGCATTGGGCGCATGGTCGAGTCGGGATGCGACATCCGGGGCATCGAGTTCGATGGCTTCTGGTCCGACGTCGGCCGGCCGGAGGAGCTGGACAGGATCAACGCTCTCGCGGCGCGCGGCGCTCTCGACCTGTCCTGAGATGCGCGGCGCCGGGCCGCTCCGGCATCAGGTCAGCGCTGGAGCCCCATGAGGCGCTTGACGATCTCGATGCGCTGCACCGGGTCTTCGTGGTATGCGCTGCTCAAGCCGTCCATGAGCGCGCGCATGTCCGGGTCGCGCGTGTAGCTGTAGAGCACGTACTTGCCGCTGCCGAGTTCGAACCGCTCCAGCAGCCCGCCGTCTGCGAGCGCGCGCAAGGCGTCCTCGACCATCCTCGGATCGTGTCCCACTCGGCGGGCGATGCCCTCCAGGCGGTCCACGAAGCCGGGGTTCTGCTGGAAGAACAGCGCCAGCTCCAGCTTCACTAGATCGTCAATGCGCCCGCTTATGAGCCTTTCGATTTCGTCGCGCACTTGAGCCGCCCCGGGTGTCGTTCAACCGCTCGCGATCGTCGCTGTCCGCTTCCGCGCGGCGACCACTCCTCGCCGCATCGCGGCGGCATACCGCAATGACAGAGCATGATGGCTCGCCCACAAGCAGCTCGTTCCATGTGTATCTGCGACGATTGCGCTGTCGGTTCGACTCTCGCTCACACCTCGCGGCAATCGCGGCCCCCCGACGGCCGGTCGGCTTCGTGAGCGTCGAGATCATACGCTTCGACTCCCCGGCTTGACGAGCGCGACGCCTCGAGCGCACAGCGGGCATGAGTCGGGGGAGTAGTTCTCCACCGTGACGCGCGCCAGCGCCTCTATGCGCATGCCGAAATCAACGCCGCCGCTGCGGTCGAGAATCACGCCCGCGCCCACTACCTCGCCGCCGCAAGCGCGCACGAGTTCGGCGGACTCAAGCACCGAGCCGCCCTTGGTGATGACGTCGTCTGCGATGAGGACGCGTTCGCCCGGGGACACAGTGAACCCTCGCCGGAACGCGAGGCGATCGTTCTCGCGCTCCGCGAAGACGGATCTGACGCCGAGCTGGCGCGCGAGTTCGTAGGCGACCACGATACCGCCGAACGCCGGCCCCGCCACCACTTGAGCCCCGAGTTCACCCACGCGCAGTGCCAACTTCTGGCACAGCCGCTCGGTCTGCTCGGGGTATTGCAGGACCTGGGCACACTGGAAATACCGACCGCTGTGCAGTCCGGAACTGAGCACGAAATGGCCGTCCTGCGCGGCACCCGTCTCCTCCAGTATGCGCAGCACCTCGGCGTCCGTCATGAGCCGGCGAGCTCCTGTGAGATTCGCATTGCCGCTGCGGCCGGATCGGGCGCTTGCGTGATCGGCCTGCCGACCACGACGTAGTCGGCTCCGGCCTCCGCCGCCTCGCCCGGCGTCATCACTCGTTTCTGATCCCCGCGGCTGGCCCACGTCGGGCGCACGCCGGGGGTCACGACCAGGAAGTCGCTCCCGCACGCAGCCCTGACGTCGCCGATCTCCTGCGGCGAAGCGACGACGCCATCAAGGCCCGCCTCGCGCGCCGACAGCGCCAGCGCGACGACTTGCTCGCGCATCGGGCGCGCCACGCCAGCCTCTCGCAGGTCGTCGTCGTCCATGCTCGTCAGGACAGTGACGCCGACCACCCGCGGCCGCTCGATGCCCAACTCTTCCGCCTTGTGAGCGGCGGCGCGTACAGCGGCGCTCATGACCTCACGCCCGCCCATCGCGTGCACGTTGAACATGGCGACGCGCTGGGCGGTGATGCTCCCTGCGGCCCCGGCGACGGTATTCGGAATGTCCAACAGCTTCGCGTCGTAGAAGACCGGTCCGGCGATGTCGGCAATCGCCCGCAGCACCCCCGGGCCCTCGGCGCTGAACAGCTCGAGCCCCACCTTGAACACGTCCGCCAGACCCGCCAGTTTCTCCGCCACTTCCCGTGCTTCGCTCAAAGCGGGGAAATCGAGTGCGACGATTAGCTTCGGGCGGGAGCGCGCCATCTCATCGGCGATTATAGCACGCGGGACATCCCTTGGCAACGCGCCTCAGCGCGACATTACTGAGGCCGCGTCAGCTCCGCCAGCCGGGCGAGACATTCGCGGAACTGCTCGTCCTCGATGGCGTCATCCCGGCTCAATGCGGTGATGACGCGCAGCACCTCCGCGGTGCCCGAGTCCACATCTTCGAAGGGCAGAAAGCCGACGGAGGCGGTGGGGCGCCGCGGCGGAGGCAAGTGCGCGCCAGTGGGCTCGATAAAAACACTCGCACTTCCGAGATGGACGCGATACGTCGCGAGCCGCCCTTGCACGACGACGTAGCTGCCCTCCTCAGGGGCGGCGACGTTGTGCAACTCGAGGATGCGTGCGAGCTGACGCGCCAGCGCCCGGCGGAACTGCACCGTCTGGTCGGACGTGAATCCGAGTTCGCCCGCGGTCGCGAGTGACACGACGAGATCGGCATCGCGCATCGTCTCACTGTAGACGAGCGGAGGAACCTCCCCGATGGCAACCGGCTCCCCCCGCTTGCCGTCCGCCAGCAGCCGGTAGAACGCGACGTCGCCGGTTGTCACCGGCTCCGCGCGTCCCTCGCCGCCGAGGTGGTAATCGAGCTTGGGCCGGTCGCGCCCCCAGGTGAAGTGAGCCTGCATGCGCGCGTGGGGCCAGTCGCGACGGGCTTCGCCCCGACCGGGCGAGTAGCCTCTCGACCGCAGCAGCGCGAAGGCGCGCGGGACCAGAACCTGGTGTCCCGCGAACCTCGCGGACCGACCGGCGTTCGCCTCGTCCGGCAGCGGCCGGTAGACCTCGCGGAAACACTGCTTGAACGGTTGGACGATGCGCTCGTCGAAGATCCTGTGCTGCCAGGACTCCAGAAGCCCCGCGTTGAGCAGCTCCACGGGATGGGCGACCCGCGCCGGCCCGGCTGCGGCATCGCGGCCGAGCGCCACCTCCTGCCCCACCCACAGCACCAGGCGCTCGCTCAGGTCGTCGAACACCGGGTTCGACCGCAGCACGGTCAACTCCGACGCCGCATAGACCCGCGAGGTGACCATGGACTCCTCGAGGCTCTTGCGGAACTCCGCGTATTGCTGCGCGAGTTCGCGGCGCGCATCGCTGATCTCTTCGAAATCCGGGTGCTCGCGCACCGCCTTGGGGATCGTCTTGAGCGGCCCGCGCCGGCCATAGACCGTGACCTTCACTTTGCCATGAGCGGCCGACAGCCGGACCCGATAATCCCCGATATTCCACCATACTTTCGAGCGATGCCCCTCGAGGCCGGCGTCCGACCACGCGAGCGCCAACTCCTTGCGGCGTTCCAGTTCGCCGGTATCGGTCAGGCCGTGCCGCCGCGCGACGAGCATCAGCGCATCTTCGGCAGCGGCACGCGTCGAGCGATTGCCCCGCTTCTTGAGCGCGAACAGTTCCGCGACCAGCCTGCTTTCGTCGCCATCGAGCAACCCGAGCGCGCGGATAGCGCTCACCGTGTCGTCGTGCGCGCGCCGGATGAGCGCGTCCTCGTTCCGGCCGGCCAGCGCATCGGCGTAGTCGAGGTTGAGGCTGACGCGGGTGAAGCCCGGGCACAGGTGCGCCGACACGAACCTCTCGACCAGGACGTACCGCTGCGATTCGGCGGACACTGCTCCATCGTCGGGTGCGTCCCGCAGCATCTCCAGCGACCGCGCGGAGATCATCGGAGGCAAGCCAAGCAGCCACAGCTTTTCCACTGCGTCGGCGACCACTTCACTCGAGCGCGCGCACCACTCCACGAGCCAGTCGGGCGCTGCCACGGCGAGCGCCCACGCCGCCTGAGCGGACGTGCGCAGCCACGCCATCGCCTGCGCGTGCGCCTCCGCGTCGAGCGCCTCGCCAATCTCGCGATCGAGGTCGTCCCGGAGCAGTGACACCAAAGCCAGGGTCTGCGGCGCGAACGCCGACAACCGGCGACTCAAGTCCGGGCCGCGTTCGCCGAAATCAAAGCCCCACTTCGCGGCGTGAAGCGCATGCAAAGCCGAGGGATCGGCCTCCAACTCCTCGAGCGCGCGGAAGAAGTAATCGCGCCCGCTCAGCATTCGCAACCACCAGACATCCTCCCAGCGCCCGGCTCGATCCGGATCCGTCTGCTCGTGCGCGAGCCGCTGATACATGAGCCGGAAGTACCGGCTCCGGGTGAGCCCGAGGGAATCGAGCACCGGCTGATAGAACGGTGGCCCTGCGCGGCGCCCGCTATAGTGAGCGGGGTGGAACGCGCCCCCGCAGCGCGCGGCATCGGCGAACTCGTCGTAGGACAGTAGCCGGTGTTGCAGCAACTTGAGGAAGACGAGGAACAGGGCCGGATCCGGCTCGCGGTCCCTCGCAGCGTAATGGCGCGCGGCCTGAGATAGCCTCGGCAGCACGCCGCGCCACATCGCCAGGGTTGCGGTGGTGTCGGTGCCCACGAGCGCGAGGACGCACTGCTCTCCGCGGCGTCTTTCGTGCCAGGGCAGGTCCTCGCCTCGCGCGGCCGCTTCGCTCCAGGCCGCTACCGCATCCGAAAGACCGTCCGGCCGTTGCAGACGCCGGCCGCCGAGCAGCGCCGCCACCGGTCGCCACAGCGCCACCGCCGATGGCGTGGGCGGACCGAGCAACAGGTCCGCCGCGCTCTGCTCCCATCCCGCCGCCTCGCGGTCGAGACGCGAGATCAGCTCGTCGAAAGCGTCCAGCAGCCGCGAGCGCACCTGCGTGCCCGAGGCGCGCCGCATCCAGTCCTGCACGACGGTCGGCATGGCGCGCTGCCAATACGAGGCAGGAAGGCGCATTTCGTCGAGGGCGTCCTCGATGATGGCCTGGGCCTTCTGCCACTTGGAGCGCTTGCGTTGTGTCATGGCTGCGGAGTGCGAAACCGGCGATATCGGGATCGGACTTGCCCGGCGCGGACGCGCGTCACGTCGCCGTCACGGCGTCTGGGGACGCGCGCCTGCAACTCACACCTCGCGGAGCGGCGTCGAACTCATAAACTGCTGCGTCTCGTCCATGCCCCTGATGCCGGCGGTAGTACCGATGGCCAGAGTGCAGAGAGCGCCGACAGCGTTGGCGAAGCGCGCCGTCTCGCGCAGATTCCATCCTTTGACCACGCCGGCGAGGAACCCTGCCGCGAACGCGTCACCCGCCCCAGTCGCATCAATCGGCGATACCTCGTAGGCAGGGACGCGCAGGGCCTCGTTGCCGTTCGCCACATAGCATCCAGCCTCGCCCATCTTGAGCGCCACCACGCCCACACCGCGTGCGAGGAAGAACTGCGCGACGTCCTCCGGCGTGTCGACGCCGCTGAGCATGCGCGCTTCCTCGATGCTCGGCAGGAAGTAATCGACATGCTCGAGGCACGGCGCGAGCGCTTTCATCCAGCGGCCGGTGCCATCCCAGACGGTGTCGAGGCTGGTCGTAACGCCGCGGCTCTTGGCGTGCGCCATCAACTCCGCCGTCGGTTCACCGTCCAGCGCCGGCATGAGCAATGCGCCCGCGACGTGAAGCACCTTGGCGCTCGCCACGCGGTCGAGGTCAACGTCCTCGGAGCGCAGCGTGCCGTTGGCGCCGATATAATGGATGAAGGACCGCTCGCCGTCCCCATGCACGAGCACCATCGTGCTCGACGTGTTGGCCGAGTCGTCGCGCACGATGCCGCCGGCGTCCACGCCTTCGCTGGCCATCGCGGAGAGGAAGAAGTCGCCGAATCCGTCGTCGCCGACCTTGCCGATGACGCTTGCCGGGATGCCGATGCGGCTCAGCCCGATCGCCGTGTTGCCCGCGCAGCCGCCACTGTGGAGCTCGATGCGGTCAACCAACACCAGCCGGCCGCGCTCGGGGTATCGCTCCACCGGCCGCGCGAGGACGTCAGCTACCAGGATCCCCAGGCAGACTACCTCCGACATCGTCCTGCCTCTCCGACCGTTCGTACTTGCGCAGCAGTTCCAGGAGCGCGTTATTCGCCACGAGCGCGACAAAGCCTGCCTCGACGAAGCAGAGCACGAGCGCCGATAGTCCGACCAGCACCGGGATCGCCAGGAGTGCCGGCAGGACCGCGACGAACGTCCACAACACGAGCGCGCCCGCCACGCCGAGGGTGTATCCCGGGTTGTCGAGGGTGAGCAGCACGGAGCGTTTCATCGCCGTCAGCGGCCCGCATCCCTGCTCGACCAGGAGCGGGTAGCAGTAGAGCATGGCGAGCGCGAACATGACGACGACGTAGCCCCAGACGACGCCGATGACGCGCCACCACGGTCCGGAGACGACCTGGAGATAGAAATACACGTTGAAGGCGCCGAGAGCGAGTATCGCCAGGAGAACGAGGACGAGCGCGAGACTGCCCGCGGAGTAGCGTGCGAGCGCGTCGCGGAAATCGCGCAGGGACACGTCGCCGTGGGCCATACGATTGGCAAGGCGGAAGAGCATGGCGTTGCCTGCCGCGAGGGTCAGCACGGTCGTCAGCAGGCCGCCGACGGCCACCGCGGGGTTGAGGGCGAGGCGGCCGAGCAAGCCGAGGGGCAAGCCGAGCAGAATCACCCAGATCACGTTGACGGCGACGAACAGCCCGAGGTAGAGCCACGCGTCGGCAATTGACTTGCGCAGCGCGCGCATGACACTGGGGTGATGCGCCGCGGCTTCGCCCTGGCTGTCGGTATCGGCGCGATCATCGCTCATGAGCGCGCGGTTGCCCCTGCTCCCTGCGTAAGCGCCCGGGCTACATGCTCTCCGGGGCCGAAACCCCGAGCAGCCGCAGCACGTTGCGCAGCGTGATCAGCGCGGCGCCCACCAGCGTCAGCCGCGCCGCAGTCAACGCCGCGTCATCGCCGAGCACCCGACAGTTAGTGTAGAAGACGTGGAACACGCCGGCCAACTCGGAGGCGTAGCGTGTCATGCGGTGCGGCTCATAGCGCTGCGCGGCCACGGAGACTTCGTCCGGGAAGTCGGCGAGCTTGCGCATCAGGGCCAGCTCATCCGACTCCCGCAGCAGTGACAGGTCGGCCTGCGCGGGATCGGGCAGCGCGACGCCCTGCTCCTGCGCGTTGCGCAGGATGCTGCTGATGCGTGCGTGGGCGTACTGCACGTAATAGACGGGGTTCTCGGCGGTCTCCTGCTTGGCCAACTCGAGGTCGAAATCGAGGGGGCTGTCGGAGGAGCGCATCAGGAAGAAGTAGCGCGCAGCGTCGGCGCCGACCTCCTCGGTCACCTCCTCGAGCGTGATGATTTCGCCCGCGCGCTTGGACATGCGCACCATCTCGCCTGCGCTGAACAGCCGGACGAGCTGGTGAATGATGATGTCCAAGTTGTCGGCGGGGTACCCGAGCGCCGCCGTCGCCGCCTTGGTGCGCGCCACGTAGCCGTGATGATCCGGGCCCCAGATGTCAATCAGCCGGTCGAAGCCGCGGTCGAACTTGTTGCGGTGGTACGCAGTGTCGGCCGCGATGTAGGTCGGCTTGCCGTTGCCCCGCACCAGCGCCCGATCCTTATCATCGCCGAATGCGGTCGAGCGCAGCCACAGCGCGCCCTCGGACTCATATGCATACCCGCGCTGCTTGAGCAAGTCGAGCACCTCGTCCACCTCACCGCGCTCGAACACGGAACTCTCGCGGAACCAGTTGTCAAACGTCACGCCGAACGCTTCCAGAACGCGCCGGTGATCCTCGACGAAGCTCCGCTCGGCAACCGAGGCGAACGCGGCAAGCCGCTCCGCCTCGGGCATGGCCAAGTACCGGTCGCCCTCGCGCTCGATGATGTCCTGGGCCATCCGCGCCAGGTACTCCCCTTGATAGCCGTCTTCCGGCACGGCTTTGTCTTGCCCCAGCGCTTGCCCGTACCGCGCGTCCAGGGATGCCGCCAGCTTCTGTATCTGCGTGCTGCTGGCAGCGTCGTTGACGTAGTACTCGCGGGACACGTCATAGCCGCGTGCTTCGAGCAACCGCGCCAGCGTGTCACCGATCGCCGCAGCGCGCCCCTGTGCGACGGTGAGCGGCCCCACGGGGTTCGCGCTGACGAACTCGATGAGGATTCTCCGACCGGCGCCCTCAGCGCCGCCGCCGTAGCGGTCGTCCAACGAATGCACGGCGCGCACCACTTCGTCCAGCCAGGTCGGCTTGAGGTGGAAGTTGATGAAGCCGGGGCCGGCGATCTCGGCCTTCTCGACGATGTCGTCGAGCCCGGACAGCCGCTCCAGCAGAATCGCGGCGACCTCGCGCGGCGGTCGGCCCTGCTCTCCAGCCGCAGTCATTGCCAGGTTGGTGGAGAAATCGCCGAACCTCGGATCCGGGGGCGC
The DNA here is from genome assembly GCA_020354555.1 of Armatimonadota bacterium. Classification (NCBI taxonomy): domain Bacteria; kingdom Bacillati; phylum Armatimonadota; species Armatimonadota bacterium. The sequence continues at coordinate 3,779,431 of CP070648.1, forward strand.
AAGCAGCTCGATCTCGGGTTGCGGCGCCGAGCCCAGTTCTCCAGCCTCAATGGCGGCGGCGAAGGCCTGAGCCAGCGCCTCGCGCAGTTTGTCCTTGATCATGACCGCTCTAGCCTGGGCTATTCATACTACGCTCAAGGAGCGTGCATCTCACATGCGATGCGTGCGCGCGGAAACACTGCGCGCCAGCTCAGCGCACGTAGATGGGATTCGAAAGTATCCAGGGGCGCAGTTCGCCGACAAGCTGCACGTAGGCCTCAACTCGATAGACGCCGGGCTGCGAGATCGGCCATGTCGCGCGGCGACCCGTGATCTCGCCGCACTGCTCGCCGTTGCGGTAGAGGCGCACGACAGCCTCGGCCGGCAGCGCGGCCTCCAATGCAAGGCCGGGCGCGCAGGCCGTCTCCTGGCCCATGATCGCCACCGGGCGGTCGTCCTTAACCGCCGTGAAGCGAAAGCCCTCGGGGTTGGCGATCCAATCGAACGCCACGTAGCAGCGGCCGGCGCGCAGGCCGGCGAGAAACTCCTGTGGAGTGAGATCCTTGGCGAGAACGAACGTGCCGACGTGTCCCATGCTGGCATCGTACGGATCGAGTTGCAGCTTGAACAGCACGTCGCCGGGCTGCGCGTCGGGCCGGACGACGCCGGGGAAAGGCACTGCCGCCGCGTCGAGGACGGCGATCTCATCGCCGAGGAGTTCCTCGACGCGCACCTTGCCGTCCTCGGCGGCCTTGAGCACGATTCCCGTATTGCTGTGCGAGTCGGGGGCGGCAACGCCGGTGAGCGGGTACTTCTGCGTCATCTCATCGAACCGGCGCAGATACAGGTCGGGGCGGAAGGCTATCGCCGCCAGGGCCTCGCGCGGGTAGGTCTGAAACGCCTGCACCAGGATCATGAGCCGGGCAACGTCCTGCGCGCTGCGCGGCGTGATGACCTGGAAGATGCCGGGGGCCTCGTACGCCGCCGCGTGCAGGTTGTAGATCTCCATGCCGGTCACGCCGGTGAGGTCGAAGTCCTGATGCCCCTCGATGTGGGACAGGAAGGTCGTGCCTCCCTTCGATTCGACGAGGTCAATCAGATCCTGAAGCGTCGTCGGCGCGTCAATGTCAATCGAAGTCGGCGTGTAGATGAGGAGGCCGCGCGCCTCCGAGCCCGGGAAGAACAACACGCCGTCGTGCATGCCCGAGAACCCTTCGGTCAGCACGTCCTGCTCCTGGGAACGATGGTCGGTGAGCATAACGACGTCGGTGCCGGACGCGTGGGCCGCCGCAACCATTTCCTCGAGCGTGCCTCTACTATCGTGCGAGAGGTAGGAATGGGAGTGGATAACCGCCCGCAAGTCCTTGTACTGATCTCCCGTCTCGACCGGCGTCAGGGTCTCGGCGAGGTCCTTGACCTCCTCGCGCAGCGCAGTGAGCTTGCCGAGCTGCAGGCGCTCGAAGACGGTGTCGGTGTGGTCCGCAGTGACGACGCCGCAAACGAGCACAAGCGCCGCAACCGCAAGGGCGAATCTGGTCACGTGGATCTCCTCCTCGATGCGAATTACCACCGCCCGAACGGGAACAGGCCGAGGTGCAGCCAATCCGACAGATAACCGGCAGCCGACCAGGTTGCGATGAAGCCGAGGGCGACCTGAACGATGCCGACGTTCCACAGCCTCGCCAACCCGCCGGCGTGGTATGAAGGCCGTTGCTGATAGCGCGACAGCAATTGTCGCGCGGCGCGGATAGCGCCTTCGAGCTGTCGCCGACTGGGCGGCTTGGTGGTCAGGAATCGCTGGATGCCAGCCCCGACCCCGCGCCAGATCAGATAGACGACGATCAAAAGCATACCGAGTCCGGTGATGGCGCCGATGCTGCCGAGGTAACTCTCCATAGACATGATGAGCGAGCCGCCGGCGAACACGATGAAGACGAGAGCCATGAGGTTGGTGCCGCAGCGCGGGTGTACACGTGGTTTCCTGGCTACGGTGTCGATGGTGAGTTCCTCACCTTCTTCGATGGCGTGAACCACCATGTGCTCGGCGGCGTGCGTGCCGGTCAGTGGCGCGAGGCGCAGCAGGATGAAGAAGATCGCAAGTTGCAGGCCAAGGATCAGCAGACTGCCGAAACCGGCGATGCCGGCGCCGGCATAGTCCCGGTTCACGGCGACCTCCTGCGCGATAGTCATGGCGAAGATCGGCCAGCCCAGCCACGTCTCGATCCCGAGCGCGATGAGGTTCGTTAGGAAGCTCGCGGCCAGGAACATCAGCACGAGAGCGACGCCGCTCAGAAACAGGCCGATGTCGCCTACCCCTCCGCGCGTGTGCCCTGTGGTAAGGAAGACGCCGAGCGGCGTCGCCAGGCCGCCCACACGCGGCGGGCTGGTGACGCCGAACAGCGCGGACATGACGTCCGCCCGCGTCACGACTCCGCGGAAGGTCCCGGCGGCATCAATCACCGGCAGCACGCGCAGGTCGGATGACGCGAACAGGTCGCGCGCGTGCGCCAGCGTCTGCCCGCCGTACAGAGCGACGATGGGGACGGACATGGCACGGCTCACGGGAGTCGTGCGCAGGCTCTCGACATTGCCGCGGGCGGCTTCCTGCGTGAGCAGGCGCATGATATCGCCCTCGGTGACCATGCCGAGCAGCTGCCCCGAAGCGACGACGGGCAGCGCCGAGAGCCCCGCCTGACGCAACGCTTCGACCGCCTTGCCTAGGCCGTCGGTGGCATCCAACGTGCGGCAGGGATGGGCCAGTGTCTCGATTCTCTGGTCGCCGAGCGATTCCATGGTGTGCGTGCGCTCCCGCGTCCGCCGGGCGGGTTCCGTTCGTCCTTGCTAAACCTTACTCATTATGATAACATGATTCAGTTCCACGGGGAAAGACCACCTTCCACGGCCTTGCTGGAAACCGGCAGGGCTGTGGCTTTTCAACAGGAGACCGCCATGGCACAGCGCTGCGCCGTCTGCGGAAAAGCGCCTCAAGTCGGATACAACGTGAGCCACTCCCACGTGCGCACCAAGCGCCGCTGGTTGCCCAACCTGCAACCAGTGAAGACCGCCGGACCCAAGGGAAAGAAGACCCTGCGCGTCTGCGCGAAGTGCCTCAAGGCGGGGAAGGTCAAGCGCGTAGTGTAAACCGGGCTCGGGCGCTGCCATAAGCCGCGCAGACCTCGGAACCACCCTCACCGACTCCGGTGAGGCTTGGCTTCACCTCCGGCCTCCCCCCAACGGGATCCCGCGAGCGTCTCAGTTGCTTCGCAGATAGCCGAGACCCTCGAACAGCCCGGACTCCGTGGGTCGCCATTCCACAGGCGTGGTGCGGGCCGGGGGGCCACAGCCGTACGCAGCCCACGCAGTTCACCTCAGGCGGTCGTCGGTTACCGGCGCCGCGGGGAGGGCTGACGTGTTGCCGCAGCGATGCAGGCGCGCACTTCGGAGTCGCTCAACTCGCGCGATTCGCCGCGCGGCAGACCGCCGAGCCTGAGCGGCCCGAATCCCGTCCGCTTCAATACTACGACGGGATGGCGCACTTTCGCCATCATGCGCTTGACCTGACGCTTGCGTCCCTCGTAGATGGTGAGTTCGACGATGGCTTCGTCGTTCTGCCGGTCAATGAGCCGCGCCTTCGCAGGCGCCGTGAGGCCATCTTCCAGCTTCACGCCCGATCTCAGACGCTCGAGATCGCCGTGCGACGGTACCCCTCGCACGCGGGCCAGGTACACCTTCTCTATCTCCTGCGAAGGACGGGTGAGAGCGGCGGTGAGGTCGCCGTGATTCGTGAGCAGGAGCAGACCCTCCGTGTCGGCGTCGAGCCGTCCCACGGGATGCGTCCCGGGCGGCGCATCCGGGATCAGGTCCATGACGGCGCGCCGTCCGAAGCGGTCCGACACCGTCGTGAGGTAGCCCTTCGGCTTGTTGAGCATGAAGTACGCGTGGGCCACCGATGCCACCGGCTGCCCGTCAACGGCAACCGTCTGGCGGCTCGGATCGGCCTTGTCGCCCAATGTGGCCACTTTCCCATCAACTGTCACGCGCCCGGCGGCGATAAGCTCCTCGGCGCTCCTGCGCGAGGCGACGCCCGCGGCGGACAGGTACTTCTGAAGGCGCATAGGCCTTCCACTACCTTGTTCGTTTACGGCCAAGGTGGGGACTCCTGGGGATCCCGCACGCTCCGCGCATCGCGGCGCTCACGCCCGGTTAATCAACTCGACGCCTGTGCCAGAGGAAAGCGCGCCTACTGCGGCAGTATGTCGGAACGGGGCTCTCGCTGCGCAGGTGTCAGCCGCACGTGGATACGCCTGGTGCGGTGCTTCTTGGTCGCCACGGAATAGCCACGTACGGCGATCACGGCAGCGACAAGGCACAGCATGGTCCGGCTCATCCCAAGCCAGATGCTCGACAGCAGCGATCGCGGGATCGTCTCGCCGGCGAGCAGATCCACCGCCGCCAGCTCTGTGTCGCCGGCGACGAGGACCATGCGGCCCATTTGTTGTCCCGCGCGTACCGGGGCTCCCAAGCGCGAGCGCGACAGGTCGATGCGAGGCATGTAGCCGTAGTCCTGCCGGCTCCACTTCGGCAGTACGAGCATCAGGCTCGCGGAGGGAACGAGAGGCACCCGTGGGCTCTCGCCTCCTTGCACCTCAACCGAGGCCACCGGTTTACCGCGCTGGGCGAATTGCAGCGCACGGAAATTGTCAAAGCCGTAGCCGAGCAGTGCTTCCGCCTCCGTCCACAGATCGGGGCTGTCGAGCAGTACGGCCATCAGTCGCCATCCATCACGCGTCACCGACGCGACGAGGCACGGGCCGGATTCCTTCACGTAACCCGTCTTCACCCCGTCGGCGCCGGGCATGAGACTCAACAGCCTATTCTTGTTCGCCAGGCGTCGCTCACAATCCTTGCCCGGCCAGGGAATCGTGCAGCTCTTGGTGCTGACGAGATCCGCGAACCGTGGTGAATGCATCGCCTCGCGCGCCATGAGGGCGAGATCGCGCGCGGTGGAGAAATGCTCGGCATCGTACAGCCCGTGCGGATTGGTGAAATGCGTGTTCGTCGCGCCTAGTTCGCGCGCCCGCTGGTTCATCGTGTCCACGAAAGCCCGTTCGCTGCCCGCCACCGCCTCCGCCGCGGCCACCGCGGCATCGTTCGCCGACTTCACCAGCACCGCGGCCAACAGGTCATCAAGGCGCAGTCGCTCGCCGGGGTCCAACGAGATCGAGCTCTGGGGCGTTTCGGCGGCCCGCTTGCTCACGCTGCACACCGCGTCGAGCTGGCCCCGCTCGATGATCAGCAACGCGGTCATGATCTTGGTTGTGCTCGCGATGGAGCGCCGCTCGTCGGCGTTCTTCTCGTACAGCACCTGGCCCGTCTCGGCGTCCACCAGGATGGCCGCCGTCGCCTCGATTCTAGGTGCGTCCGCGCGCGCGTGTGCGGCCGCCGCGCATGATGTCGTGATGATTGCTGCGACTAGTGCTGCGATGCCTGCTCGCAAAACGCTCCTCCTCTCGCGTGAGTTATGAAGCCTGCGGGTCGGACAGCGGCGTCTCATCGCGAGGCTCCGCCGCCTGCTCCTCGCCGCCGCCGGTGTTTGCTTCGACTGGCTCCGACGCCTTCCCTTCGGGGGCGGATCCTTGCTCCGTCGGCGCTTTCCGGTCGTCCGCTGCCCCGTCGTCTTCCGCCGTTTCCCCCATGACCTCCGTCGTCTGCGCGTCGTGTTGTTCCGTTTCCGACCCCGGCTCGTCGGCTTCCGCCTCGGCGGGCTCCGTCTCCGCGTCGTCCTCTTCCGTCTCCACCTCGTCCTGCCGCCCGAGACGATCCAGGTCGGGCAAGTCTTGCAGCGAGTTGAGTCCGAAGTGCGTGAGGAAATTCTCGGTGGTGGCGTACTGGATAGGCCGTCCGGGGCTGCGCCGGCGCCCGCATTCGCGGACCAACTCGTGCTGGAGCAGGGTCTCCATCACCCCATCGACATTGACGCCGCGGATTTCCTCGACCTCCGGGCGCGTGGCGGGCTGCTTGTACGCGACAATCGCCAGCGTCTCGAGGGCGGCGCGAGAGAGGCGAAAGCGCTTCGGCTGGAGCAACTTGGCGACCAGCTCGCCGTACTCGCGCCGCGTTACCAACTGAAAGCCGCCAGCAACGCTGGCAATGTGCACGGCGCGCCGCTCGCAGTCCTGGCGCAGCAGATCGAGCGCTGCGTTGACCTGCTCCGGCGCCTCGCCCGTCAACTCGCACAGATCGTCGAGACTCAGCGAGGCGCCTGACATGAAGAGCAGGGCCTCGACCGATCGCGTCAGCCGCGCCACATCGTCATCGCTGCGGTCGTCGGCATCCGCTGCGGCCCCAGATTCGGTTTCAGTCCTTTCCATTAGCATGGATCCAGATCGCTCCGAACGCGTGCTTCTGCACGACCCGTATAAGCTGCCGGCGCATCATCTCCAGGATCGCGAGAAAGGTAACGATGACCTCGAGCTTGGTCACGACTTCCGGGAACAGGGCGACGAAATCCAGCCCCTCTTCGCCGGCGTCGCGCAGGCGCGCCGCCACCTGGGCGACTTTCATGGCGACGGTCACGCGCGGCCGACGCAGCTCCGCGACGGGAGTATCCTGCGCGCGCGCGAGCACGTGCTGCAGCGCCGACCACAGGTCGAACGCCGTGGCCGCGTTGAGCATCAGGTACCCGCTGCTCTCCTCCTCCTCGCCCAGCAGCGAGCGGCTGAAAACCCAACGCTGGATCTCGGCGCGCTCGCCGAGGCCGGCGGCGACCTCCTGATACTTCCGGTATTCGAGCAGACGCTCCACCAGCGCGGCGCGTGGGTCCGGGCCCTCTTCATCTTCCTCCGGCACCGACTCGCGCGGCAGCAGCATCTTCGACTTGATCTCCAGCAGCGTCGCCGCCATGACCAGGAATTCGCCGGCGACCTCGAGGTTAAAGGACTCCAGCATGGTCAGATAGTCGAGATACTGCGCGGTAATGCGCGCGATGGGGATGTTGTAGATATCAATCTGGTCGCGGTCAATCAGGTACAACAGCAAGTCGAGAGGGCCCTCGAAAACGGGGAGCCGAACGGGGTGGCCGGTGAAGTGCGTGTGTATCTCGGGCTCAGTCTGCGGCTTGGGAGCCGTGATCATTGCTGCTCTCCGTGCTGCGATTTGGCTGCGGGTTGGTCTGTTGCTCGACGCCGAGTTGTGTCGTTCTTCCGTTACTCCCTCGCGGTCGTCTTCTCCTGCGGCAATTTCATCGCCTCGCGCACCAGGGCCATTGTGCTGCGGGCGACGCGGCGCGCCCTCTCTGCGCCTTCGTGCAGAATCTCATCTACGAGGCCCGGCCGCGCCTCGATTTCCTGCCGACGTTCTCGAATCGGGGCGAGCGCGGCGATGATGGACTGCGCCAGCTTCTCCTTGCACTCGACGCAGCCGATCTGCGCGCCTTTACATTCCTGCTCTATCTCGCGCGTCACGTCGGTCGCGGTGTAAATCGAGTGATACGTGAACACCGGGCAGATATCCGGGTGCCCCGGATCCGTGCGATAGGCCCGGCTCGGATCCGTGAACATGCCCTTGACCTTGGCGCGAATGGACTCCGGATCCTCGGCGATGTATATCAGGTTGTCGTAGGACTTGCTCATCTTCCGGCCGTCGAGGCCGGGCAGCACAGCGTGCTTGGTAACCTTCGCTGCCGGCTCCGAGAACACCTCCCCGTAGAGGTAATTGAATCTGCGCGCGATCTCACGCGTCAGTTCCAGATGCGGGAGCTGATCCTGGCCGACGGGCACCGTATCTGACCGATAGAGCAAGATGTCCGACGCCATGAGCACGGGGTATCCGAGCAGCCCGTAGCCGGGCGCCGCGCCGTGGAGGTCATCGACTTTCTCTTTGTACGTCGGCACGCGTTCGAGCCAGCCGACGGGCGTGATCATGGACAGCAGGAGATGCAACTCGGCGTGCTCGCGCACGTGCGACTGCACGAGAATCGTCGAGAGCTCGGGGTCAATGCCCGCGGAGATGAAATCAACCGCCATCTGGCGCACGCGCGCGGCAAGCTCCGAAGTGTCCTCGTGGTCAGTCGTGAGCGCGTGCAGGTCAACGATGCCGCAGTAGAGTTCGTACTCATCCTGCAGCGTGACCCATGAGCGCAGCGCACCCTCCAGGTTCCCCAAATGCACGGGCCCGGTGGGGCGCATGCCGCTGAATATGACCCCTTTCTTCAACCGTACCTCCCAGTGCTGACGCCGGACGCTGCGCCCACGACGGCCGTTCTCCGCGGTGACGCCGCATTCCGCATCGGCGCGCCGCGCATTATAGCACAGCCGCCGCTTTGTCAGCAACTTTGCCGCGAGCAGCCGCTTGGTCGCCCGCCATGCCGCACCCCCGCCTGCACGGCGGCATTCACTCGCCCGTGCGCCGACGGGTTCAGCCCGCCAGCAGCGATTCGTACAGCGCGAGCAGCCGGCCCGCCATTGCCGCGGCGGAGAACGCCCGGGCTGTCTCGCGCGCCGCCGCACCCATATGCGCCAGCCGGTCCGCGTCACGAAGCAGGGAGACAGCGGCGGCGGCCACAGCGCCGGCGTCGTGCTCGACGATCACGCCGTTGACTCCATCCCGCACCAGCCCCGTGACCGCGCCGCTCCGCGCAGCGATGCACGGCGTTCCCGCAGCCATTGCCTCCACGACGACCAGGCCTTGCGTGTCGGTGATGGACGGAAACAGCAGGGCATCCGCATCCGCGGCGCACCGTATGGCATCCTCGCGCGGGAGAGTGCCTGCGAAGCGCACCGAGTCCGCAATGCCCAGTTCCACTGCCATGGCGCGCGCCTGCGCGTCCCACGCCCCCGACCCCACGACGAGCAGCATGCACTGCGGCACCTGCGCCGCGACGAGCGCGAACGCGGCCAGCATCAGGTCGATGCTTTTCTCTTTCGCGACGCGCCCGACGTACGCGAGCAGCGAAGCCTGCGGCGGTATTCCCCAGCGCTCGCGGGTCGGAGTGAGGCGATCGGGGGCCGCGAGTTCCAGGTCGAGGCCGGTTGGTATGACCTCGATGCGCGAGGTCACGCCGTCGCGCCGCAGCATGTCGCGTATGCCGTCTGAGGGCGCCACGACGGCATCGCAGCGCTGTGCAAAGCCCCGACTGATGCGCCGCGCGAGGAACCTCGCGAGCGGCCGCGGCAAAGGGACATAATGAACGTATTCCTCGTACACGGTGTGAAAGGTGAACACGAGCGGCCGGCGCAGTTTGCGCGCCACCCGCCTGCCGAGGCCGCCAGCGAGAAACGGGCTGTGGACGTGGACGACGTCCGGCTCTCGGCCGCGCAGGCGCGACGCGACGCGGGACCACCACGGTATCATCAGGGGATAATCGGGGCGCCACGGCGGTGTCACGGAGCGGAGTCGGAGCATGCCGTCGGTTATGTCGCTGTAGCCCGCATACCGCGGCGCGACGACGGTTACTTCCACGCCGAGCCGCCGGAGTTGCTCCGCAAACGTATTCACCGAGACCACCACCCCATTGACCGTGGGGAGATAGCACTCGGTGAACATGCACACTCGCATAGGAGTGCCATCCAGAAGGCGCCCCCAGCGAGCGCCCGGCGAAAGCGACGGAAGGATAGCACAACGCGGTGCTCAAGTCAATATGCGAGCAGGAGTTTGATGCGCGCCCAGGAAAGCTGTACCTGTCGCTGCAATTGTCGCACGTCGCTGTCGCACTCGTCCCTATCATTGCCTCGATCCTGACCCGTAGCCTGTATCGTGGCCGTACGGAGTGGGTCTGTGTCGCCATGGTGAGGGCGTACCGCGACGGATTGCTGCGGGCGAGTGCCGGGCTCTTGCGGGCGGACTCTACAGCTGCACGATGCTGTCCTCGAAGTAAACGCGCAGGCCGCTGCATACGTCACGGATCATGCGGGAATGCGCGACGAGTTCGGCGTAGGGCAAGCGCGAGTGGTCGGTGACAATCACGGCGCAGTCGCCAGCGTCAGACGGCATTGTTCGCTGCCGCGCACGGGAGTGCCATCGCAATCGCCCCGCGCCGACAGCGAGCAACCATCATTCGATCCTCTATCCGGTTAGTCGGGCACAGACACCTACCTTCGGAATCAAGAGGCGGCTACAGTATAGAGAAACCGCAGAGTCGGGTCAGTTGCTCGATGGACCGGGGTGTGACTGCGGAGCTTTGGTATGCGGCCTCAGCTCCGCCGGGCGGCTCTGCGAGCCGCCTAGGCCCAGCCGAGGGCGGCTGGGCCACATCCGGTCGCGCGGCCCAGCCACCAACGAAAATCGGTCACACCGATGGACCACACGTCAGCGCACGTTGTTCTGCGAGGGCACCGCGTAGGGGGCGACCAAGCGGTCGTTCCCCTGCTGAAGGTTCGCGCGGACCGCGTCGTCGGGCGTGACTCCGGCTTTCTCCAGAGCGAGGATTGCGGCGCCGATGACCGGCTCCATGGACGGCACGATCACGTCAGCGCCCGGCACCTGCGCGCGAATCTTTTTCGTCGCGAGGTCGAGGAGCATTGCGCCTCCGGCCTTGTAGACGCCGCCGCCGAGCACGACGTCACACTCGCTCCCCTCCAGACCCACGCGGCGCAGCATCGCCAGAGCAGCGAGAGCCGTCTCCTCGGCGACGCGCTCGGCTATCCCACGGGCGACCGTATCGCCGGTCGCGGCTGCCTCGAATACGAGCAGCGTGAGGCGCCCTAAAGCGGCGGAGGGAATCTGCCCGTGGTTGAGCTGTCGCGTCAGGCCATCTATGTCGGGGACGCCGAGACGATCGAGGACCATCGCGGTCAGGGCGGTCGGCTCGCCCCGCCCGTCGTGGGCGCGAAAGACGCGGTGCATCACTTCGGAGCCGATGGAGCCGGCGCCGCCCCAGTCGCCGAAGAGGAATCCTTCCCCCGGCAGGCGGCAGTCGCGGCCGTCGGGCGCGAAGCCCGCGGCATTCATGCCCGAGCCCATGATGACGACCGCGCCGTATCCGCGGCGGCTGCCCGCGGCGAACGCCGCGCGCGTGTCGTTGTAGACGATCACTGCGTCGGCCACATCAAGCGCGCGGACGGCCTTGGTCAGCATGTCGAAGTCTTCGGGGAAATCCGCCCCCGCCAGGCAGAAGCACCCGACGTGCGCCCGCGCCGCGCCAGCCGCATCCACAGCGCCCCGACATGCCACGCCGATTTCAGCCATGGCGGCCTCGAGTCCAGGCCCCTCGTAGTTCCCGCAGCCGCCGCGACCGAAGCCCACCACGCGGCCACGCTCATCCGCCGTGACTGCGAACGTCTTGCTCCCACCACCGTCAACGCCGAGGATGATCACTGCGACCCCACTTGCTATGCGAACTGCGGCAGATACTCGTGATGCGCCTCCAGGAGCGCGTCGAGAAGCGACTCGGCGACGCTGAAGCAAGGCACCAACGGGTGGTTCGTGAGCGCCAACAGCGCGGCCCGGCGATCACCTGCCACTGCGGCGTGCACGGTCAGTTCCTCGTACGCCTTCACCGCCTGCACCAGGCCGCGCACGTCGAGCGGCAGCTCGCCGACCGGCAAGGGATGGGCGCCGTCGGCACTCACCTGCGCCGGGACCTCGACCACCGCCTGATCGGGCAGATCAATGATGCAGCCGGCGTTGACGACATTGACGACGTGCCATTCGTCCTTATCGTTGTGGATGGCGCTGATAAGCGCCATCGCGGCCTCCGAATAATGGGCGCCGCCGCGCTTCTCGAGTTCCTTGGGCTTGCTGGTGAGAGCTGGGTCGCGATACATCCGCAGCAGGTCGGCCTCGACCTCGGCCACGGTCTCACCCCGCGTCTGGCCGGCGCGCAATTGCTGCTCCACGACTTCATCCGTGAAGTAGTAGTAGCGCAGATAGCCTGAGGGAATCATCCGCAGCGTGCGGATGAGCGCCGCCTCTCGGTCGTTGTGCCGGGACGCCGCCGCCTCCAGAGCGCGCTCGGTGACGTCCTCGCCGCGGACGCGTACACCGCGCACCCAGGACAGATGGTTGAGGCCGAAGTAGTCGAGAACGACATCCGACGGCCGTGCGTCGAAGTGCTGCGCCAGCTCGCGCTGGAGACCGATAGGCGAGTTGCACAGGCCGATGACCTGAGCGTCGCTGTAGCGACCCAGCGCCTCGGTGATGATCCCGGACGGGTTGGTGAAGTTGATGATCCAAGCATCGGGCGCGAGGCGCGACGCGTCGGCCGCGATATCGAGCATGACCGGTATCGTCCGCAGCGCCTTGGCGAACCCGCCGGGGCCCGTGGTCTCCTGGCCGACGACGCCGAACTTGAGGGGGATCTTCTCGTCCTGGATGCGCGCCGCGAGCCCGCCGACGCGGATCTGCACGATCACGTAGTCCGCATCGGCGAGCGCTTCCGCGCGGTCGGCCGTGACGGTCAGCTCGAGGCCGCTGCCCGCCGCCTCGATCATGCGCTTGACGAGGCCGGAAACCGTGTCCAGCTTTTCGCGGTCAATATCCATCAGGGTCAGACGGGCGATGGGCAGTTCATCGCGGCGAGCAATCACCCCCTCGACGAGCTCCGGGGTATAGGTGCTCCCGGCCCCTATGACACACAGCTTGACACCGTCCATCATACACCTCTGCAGCTATTCTACGACGCACGGGTTTCGGCGTCACCGTCAGGCGCAAGCACGGCGGCATCTGCCCGAACCTACGGCTGAGTAGGCTGGTACAGCGAGGGGCCTGACACGGGTCGAGCGTTGCTGCAGCGAAGTAGGGCGGCGCAGGCCACACGCGGCCGATCGCTTGGCCGTAGAATGATTCGAGGCCAGGTGTCGCAGCTCCTGGCCCCGATCCACGTCATCGTTCGACCATCCGCGCGGGCCGACGGCGCCGCGGCACGGAGGCACGTGCGCCGCGTTACCTGCGGCGCACGAACGCAGGCACGTCCAAGTCCTGCGGCTCGGCCGGCTCCTCGGGCACCTCCTCAGCGAACGCTTCCACGACCTTCTGCCCGGTTTCGGCGTGCGGCTCGAAGCCGGTGGCGATGACCGTCACGCGAACGGCGTCGCTGACGTCCGGGTCAATGACCACGCCGAAGAGGACGTTGGTATCCGGGGTGTCGGAGGCGCTGGCGACGATCTGCGCGGCTTCCTCGACCTCAGACAATGCGAGGTCGGGCCCACCGGTGATGTTGAACAGTATCCGCTTGGCGCCCTCGATTGAGGATTCGAGCAGCGGACTCGATATGGCGGTCTGCGCGGCCTCGGCCGCGCGGTGCTCACCGGTCGCCTCGCCGATGCCCATGATCGCGGTTCCCGCCCCCGACATGACGGCGCGGACGTCGGCGAAGTCGAGATTGATGCGGCCCGGGACAATGATGAGGTCGGAGATGCCCTGCACGCCCTGCCGCAGGATTTCGTCCGCCTGAGCGAACGCCTCGTCGAGGGTGGCGTGTTTGTCAACGATGCCAAGGAGCCGGTCATTGGGAATGGTGATAAGCGTGTCCACCTGCTCCTTGAGCGACTGCGTGCCGCGCTCGGCGACGGCCATGCGCCGGCCGCGCTCAAAGCCGAACGGCTTGGTGACCACGGCAACGGTCAGCGCGCCCAACTCGTGGGCCACCTCGGCTGCCACCGGGCACCCGCCGGTGCCGGTGCCGCCGCCCATACCCGCGGTAATGAAGACCATGTCCGCGCCCTCGAGCGCGTTCTTCATCTCCTGCCGGCTCTCCTCGGC
>CP070648.1:3793207-3819399 GCA_020354555.1 Armatimonadota bacterium
AGGACGACAGTCCGGAGCTGAAGCAGTTGCTGCGGACGTTGGCGACTGAGACCGAAGCCCACCGCGGCATGGTGCGTCAGGCCTGGGAAAACGAGCGGCGCTGAATCCCGCAGGGCTCACAAGCCGGATCGGTTTCTTGGGCGAATCCGCGTGCGCAGAGCAGACGTGTCGCGCGTCTATCGAGGTTCGTGCATTAGGTAAGGACACAAGAGACGGCGGGGCACCTCCCAAACGAACCTCGTCCGGAAGAGTCTACGTGTATTACCCGCGCTGCGGTAATACACGAGACTCCATAGGTGCTGGATGTACTCTGCGCGGCCGGTTGACGCCTTCTCGTCGCTCTGATAGGATGAGGACAGTCGGCTGGGTGTGCTTCATTCCCCGTGTCTGACCACTCCGCTCACAGCCGACTCGGCCGCCAGGAGGTCGCCTTATCGTGCAGTATCGAGAGTACGGCAAGACCGGAAAGAAAGTCTCCGCCCTCGGCTACGGCGCCATGCGCCTGCCGTTCGAAGAACCCGAGGAGTCCGTCGCCCTCTTGCGCCTCGGCATGGATCTCGGCATCAACTACATTGACACCGCCTTCGGCTACGGCGGGGAGGGGCGAAGCGAGAAGTACATCGGCGAGGCGATCAAAGGCCGGCGCGACCAGGTGTACATCGCGACGAAGAATCCGCTTCAGGATGAGACGCCGGAGGGCTGGTGGCAGCGGCTGGAGACAAGCCTGGAGCGGCTGCAAACCGATTATATAGACATCTACAAGGTGGTCCATGGCCTGCGGTGGGAAGTGTACACGCGCGTTTATGAGCCCACGCTGCACGAGCTGGCGCTCAAGGCGCGCGACCAGGGCATGATACGCCACCTCGCATTCTCGTGCCACGACGCGCCGGAAAACATGATCAAGCTGATCGATACCGGCGTCTTCGACGGGATGCTTCTCCAGTACAACCTGCTGGATCGCCGCAACGAGGAGGCGATCGCCCACGCTCACGAGAAGGGCATGGCAGTAGAGATCATGGGGCCGGTAGGCGGTGGCCGCCTCGGCCTTGCGTCTGAGCGCATGCAGTCGGTGCTCCCGGGCGCGAGCAGCACCCCCGAGATCGCGTTGCGGTTCGTCCTGGCGAATCCCAATGTAACCATCGCTTTCTCCGGCATGGGAACTCGCGAGCAGGTCGAGGAGAACTGCGCCGTCGCCTCGCGGGAGGGCCCGCTCTCCGAGCAGGAGCTGCAGGCGATCGAGCAGGCCTTGGAGGAAAACAAGCGCTTGTCCGATCTCTACTGCACCGGCTGCGAGTACTGTCTGCCGTGCGCGGAGGGCGTCGCCATTCCCGACATCTTTGCCGCGATGAACTACCACCGCGTCTGGGGTCTCACGGAATACGGCAAGCACCTCTACGGCAGATTGGGCCCCGACAACAAGCACGGCAAGCTGAACGCCACGGCCTGCGTTGAATGCGGCGAGTGCGAAGAGAAGTGTCCGCAGGACATCGAGATCATCAGGCAACTCAAGGAAAGCCACGAGGCGCTGAGCTAGACGACGTGCAAGTCGTCGCGCCCGGCTCGGCCTGACGGGTCGCCGCGTCCCTCGGTGTGCTGCCGCGCTGGCGGTCGTCGCAACGGCGAACCCGGCCATTCGAATCCCGCTGCTGATGCCAGCTGCGATCCGCGCGCAGCACGCGAGAGGCGACACGTGATAGTCCGCACCTCGCTTTGGCCTGCCGTCACCTCTCTCCTTTCACCTCTAAGGTTTAGAGCCGCCCCCTGACCCATCGCCGGCCTGCCCGTAAGCTCTGTGACCTCGTGTGCCGGATCGCGCCGTTTGAGCGCTTCACGCGCACACCTCGGACTGTACCATCATCGCAGCGTCACGAGCAAGCCGTTAGGATTGAGCGCGGACAGTATCCATGTCAGTGGTTTCTGCGCGGGCGGATGACTTCGGCGAGCCGAGTGGAACATCGCCTGATGACATGGCGTCTAATCCTACAGAAACAGTCCTACGTCCCGCCGCGACCAAGCGGAGGAGTTTGCTCCCGTGAGGAGGAGCCCCGCGGGCGGTGTGAATCATGTTTGACACGGACATATGGCATTGGAATAGGGACGAGAGAGGTCAATCCCGATGTATCCGTCCATGAGAATGAGCGCCCTCATAATCCTCGGTTTCGTGCCCCTTCTGGCGTGGCAGAGCGAGGCGGGCTTGCGCAAGAACGATTCGAGCGGCAGCTGCAAACCCAGGCCAGATGGCCCCTATGTGACTTACTACGAAACAGGAGAGAAGTGGGCTGAGGGATGCTACAGGAACGGCAAGCTGGAGGGGCTGTTCACGAACTGGTTCAGGAATGGCCGGATGATGAACCAGTGTGTCTATGTGAACGGGAAGCGGCACGGCCTTTTTCTTTCGTGGCGCTACAGCGGTACCAGGCACGAGCAGGGACAGTATAGACACGGCATCAAGACCGGTATGTGGACGACGTGGGACGAGTGCGGGCGCAAGAGGAGTGCCGTGGAGTGGGCAGACGATCAACGGAATGGCGATGCGACCTTCTGGTACGACAACGGGACCGTGTTCAAGACCGGACATTTCAGAGACGGGACGGAGACAGGCTTGTGGACCACCCGGGATACGGACGGCGTGAAGCTCTCAGAGGCGGTATGGAGGGATGGGTGTCTTCATGGCTTGGCCATAAACTGGTGGAAGAACGGCAAGAAGAGAGGCGAAGGCTCCTACAAAGAAAAGAGGAAGCACGGAACGTGGCTGGAGTGGGATCAGAACGGCGTTCTGAGAGTGGTGCAGGACTACTGGGATGGGACGCTCCATGGGCACCGAACCGTATGGAATAGCGACGGGAACAGATGGCGGGAATTCACATACGCTAACGGCCAGCTCAATGGGGAATTCCTTGAGTGGCACGAGAACGGCGAGTTGAAGGGCAGCGGACTATACAGAGATGGCTACCGGCACGGCAGATGGCCGGAGTGGGACGACGAGGGGACACTCATTGAAGAGCGCTTCTACGCACACGGTGACCCTATTGCATGCCCAATTCCCGACGACATTTGACTCCGACAATGAAGTAGGCCCTGTATCCCCGAATTCCCGTCCAGCCCAGCGTTGCACGGGATGCGCGTGAGGTCTCGGTCGTTGTGTTCCTGCCCCTGAATCTCGACTGGCCCTGCGCATCTTGCGGTACTGCTCGTGCCTAGCCAAGACGCCCTCAGCACTGCCGCGCTGTTGGCCGAGCTATCGAGGTCCGTGCATTAGGGAATGACGCCAGGGAGGACGGAGCCTCTCCCAAACGAACCTCGTCCGGAAGAGTCTGCGGGTATTGCCGGTGCTACCGTGATACCCGAGACTCTACAACATCTCCTCTCGGTGGGCGAAACGAGTGCTCGCCACCACGACACGGGTGACACCTTGCCGGGCGCATGCCTCAGGAGCCGCTTCGCTGGAGCGATGGAGGAGGGCGCCCCCGCTCCATGGAAAGACGACTTCCGGGAAATGAGTCCTGGCGGGGGCCGCGAGCGTACGCGCGACAGCGCAGTCGAGGAGGTCGAAATGAAGCGACTCCAAGTCATCCCGGAGGAGGGGTTCAACCTCTACGGCGCTCTGACGAAACGGGAAGTCGAACACCGGCGTCGAGCGAGGGGCACTTTCTATCGGAGCGGAGCGAAGAAGAAGGACCAGGCAACATGGGCGCACGACCGCTACGTGGGACGAATCAAGCTCCAGCGCGGGATGGGGGAGATCGTCCTCGCGGAAGTGCGCACCAAGGCTGACCCGGAGCAGGAGTCCAGGCTACTCGGCGCGCTCCTTGGCTTTCTGGATCGGCACTTCCGAGAACACGTCGCGGCGATCAACATCCAGTTCGCGGAGTAGAGTTCCGCCGCTCGGCCGCGCTGCACACCACTGAGGCCGTGAGTGTGTCACTGCGGCGCGGCCTTGGCGATCGGGGCGACAGGAAGCGCCGCCGCAACGACGAACCGCCCATGCGACGCCCCACAAGGAGGCCTGCCGTGAGTTCAATCGAAGAACAGACCAAGCACGCGACGCTGCTGGAACGCTACGAGGAAGCGATGAGCGATTTGTACAAGGAATACGCGGGGCAGTATGCGGGCTACGAAAGCCACTGGCGGCGGCTCGCCGAGGACGAGATCCAGCACGCGGATTGGGTACGCACGCTCCGCAAGAGAATCGAGGACGGCTCGGTGCGGCTGAGCCCGGAGCACATGGTCACCACCGCCCAGATCATCAATGCGCTCGACCGCGCGGCGGCGGAAATCGCTCGCGCTCAGGAGGGCAACACGTCTCTTGCGACGGCCGTCGCCGTCGCTTCGCAACTTGAACGGGATATGCTCGAGCGAAACTGGTTCAGGTTCTACGATACGGATTCGGATGACCTAAAGCGGGTGTTCGGGTCTCTCGCCGGCGAGACGGCGAAACACGTCGATGCGCTGAAGAAGCTCTCCGATCAAGTGGGGGGTCAGGGGCAATGACCGGGACCCCCGCGGCGACAGCGGCGATGCCCTCGCGGTAACGGCCATCATGCGGAGAACCGTGCAGGCCGCGCCTTCAACAATCAGGCGCGGCCTGCTGACTTGAGACTAGTGCCCCGGCGACGGTGAAGCCTTACTGACGCGGGATCAGCACGATGTCGTCCTGTCCCTGGAACGCCTCCCCACCGTAGGTCTCCCCGGTCACTACCGCATATCCGTCCTGCAACTGACCTGGATCGAGATCCTGCACCTCGACCTGAACCAGCAAGTCGAGCATCCCGTCGTCGTCAACGTCTTCGAAATGCGCCATATACCTGCCGGACTTGCCCCTCATTGCAACGCCAGCGCCCGCGACCTCCACCGTGCTCGGATCAACCAGCGTTGCGTCGAAACCCTCCGCGGAGAGGACCGCCACCGGCAGCACTCCCCGCGCGCGCAGGTTGATGGGGTTCACCTCGCTCCCAGGCTTGACGTCAACGCCCACGACGGTGACGCCCGACCACTCGGTCATATCAAGTGAATCGAAGTAGACCACGTTACCCATATAGGGGTCCGTGAAGTCGTCATTGCTCGGGCAGCTCACGCCCCACTGGTCGAGCACGACGGCCCCGAAGGGCAAGCAGAAGAATTCCTTGGGCGTGATCTCCACGTCCGAGCCGACCGGCACGCCGTTGACCCACAAATCGGCGGTCAGCGTTTCGTAGTTCAGGTCCGCGCGAACCGCGCACCACGTGCCCGGCGTGTAGCTGCAGAGATGCTCCCAGCGCACGCCGTAGAACGACACCAGGCCACTGCGCGAGTCGACCTGGAACGCGTTCCACATGAAGGTGTGGTTGAAGTACGCCTTCATGTAACCGACCAGACCGACGCGCCCCAATGCCGCATCGAGGTACACTGCCCCCTCATAACTGACCCGGTCCGGAAGTTCGTCCAGCCGGACATACTCCATGCGCGGCATGAACGGCCGGCTCTGGAGACGGAAGGACTGCCAATCGGCGTACGCCTCCTCGTCGGACACGTACGCGCTGACTCCGGTGCGGAGAGGAATCCATCCGTTGGCTGTGGGATGGGCTCCCGCAGGGATGTTTTCGAAGCCATCCCCAAAAGGCAATACTACGGCCGACGCGCTCCCCGTTAGCCCCACCACTGCCGCAATCGCTAACACCCACCAGGGCCTTGCTGTGCGCCCTTTCATCGCTCGCACCTCCCTCGCTTCTACAGGCGGCAGGGCGGCATCGCGAAACCCGGTCACCGTGCGGCAATCGTTGGGACGGGCCGCCTCGTGTGCAACCGGCCGGTTCCCGTTGGGGCAAATTGGCCCGCGGCCTACGTGGCGGGCTGCGGCTCCCCCGACGACCCCCAAGCACACGTCCTCTACATATCATGTTCCGTGATTTGGCCTGATTTTGATGTGCTTTGTGCCCTTTCCGTGAGCCCGGGGCCGACGCGGGGCCCGCGTCCCGCAGCCCCCCGCCCGCTAGAGAGGGATCGTGGCGGAATTATGGGGACAATGCGCTCCAGCTCAGGCCAGAAGCGGCGGCCGTCACGCAGCCGTATCCTTGACGTGTTTCCGGGGACATGCTATTCTCACACCAGAGAATGCGATCATGCCGCTTGAGGCAGGCGAGAATTCGAGCGGGCCGCCGCACGTTCCGGCGGCCCGCGTCGGTAACGCGAAGGCGGTGGACACCAAGCTGACGGTGATCATGCCCGTGTACAACGAGCGCGACACCGTGGCGGACATAGTCGAGCGCGTGCTCCGCGTGCCGATCGTCAAGGAACTCATCATCGTTGACGATGGCTCCACTGACGGTACCTCGGAGGTCCTCGACCAGTTAGCGGGCGGCGACGTGCGAGTGATCCACCAGCCGCAGAACATGGGCAAGGGGATGGCGATACGCCGCGCGCTCGTGGAGGCTGGCGGCGACGTCGTCATCATCCAGGACGCCGACGGGGAATACGACCCCGCGGAGTACCCGGACCTGGTGGCGCCGATCGTCAGCGGCGACACGGCGGTCGTGTACGGCTCCCGTTTCCGCGGCACCGTGGAGAACATGAGGTGGCCGAACTACCTGATCAACCGCCTCCTGGCGTGGATGGTACGGGTTCTCTACGGCGCCCCGCTGACCGACGAGGCGACGTGCTACAAGGTGTTCCGTACCGATGTGATGAAATCAATTCCCCTCGACTGCAAGGGATTTGAATTCTGCCCGGAGATCACGGCGAAGCTGCTCAAGCGCGGATATCGGATCCAGGAAGTGCCGATAACCTATCGCGGCCGCAGCAAGCGCGAAGGCAAGAAGATCAACTGGAAAGATGGCGTCAGAGCGATTTGGTCGCTGGTGAAGTATCGCTTTGTCGGTTAACCCGATTGCCGACGGCTCCGACGAGCGTCCCAGCGTCATGAGTAACCGAGAGCAGCAGCGTCCGGCGGACGCGAATACGGTGTGGCCGACCCGCGAGAGGTCTGGACAATGTGGGTCAGCCGTGATGAGGAGGATGTAGATTGCCCAGGATCAAATCGGCGAAGAAGCAGCTACGCAAGTCGCGCCAGCAGCGGCTGCGCAATCAGGCAACGCGCTCCCGCGTGAAGACAGCGGTCCGCACCACCCGGGCCGCGATTGACGGCGGCGCTGCCGAGGGTGGGACCTTGGTGCGCGACGCGTGTCGCACCATCGACAAGGCGACCGCCAAGGGGGCGCTTCACAAGAGCGCTGCCGCGCGGTCAAAATCGCGCCTCATGAAGCGCGCGAACAAAGCAACTGCCTAGCCTGCGTTGTTCATACGTATCGAAGGTCGGCGGCATACTCCTCGCGTCACCCGCACTCGCTGCTCGCGGATGATGCATGACCGCGAGACCGGCACTGTGCACGAGACCTAAACTCGTCATCAACAATCAGGCCTCGATCGCGTCCGACCGGGCGCCGGTTTCGTCAGTCGCCAGCGGCGCTCGCAGCGACGTGTCCGCAGCGCGGCCCAGCGCGTTCGACGGCGCCGCGTCAGTCCCCGATGCGGCGCACGAACATCAGCAGCCCGAGGATGATGATTCCGACGGCTGAGATCCAGAACAGCACCTTCCACAGTGTGTCCTGGCCTTCCCGGAACACGCCCGCAGGGAGAGGCTGCATACCCTTCAGGTACTTCCGCAGCCGCTCTGTGCCCTCGGCCCCGATCTCACCACCGGAGACGGCGATGACCTCGCTCGTCGCCGCCTGAAGCTCGTGCAGGATCTTGCGGCTATCCTCCACGCGCGACCAGTCGGGGTCGCGAGCGATGAAGTCGAAGCGCTTGACCCACTGCTTCTGAGAATCGAGCCGGCTTTCCGCTTTCTCAAGGCGGTCGAGAATCGCTTGCGGGTCGTTCTCCCGCGCCGCCCCGCGGATGTCGACGGCGACTGCCTTCTCCGCCGCCCACCCGGACATCACTGTCCAGTACGCGCCGGTGAAACCGGCGATGATCACCAGGAGCACGAACCATCTGCCCACGTTCGAACCTCCTTCTGCCGCAGTCCGCTCGCCGCGCGGGGGATCGTGTGTCATCGCACGTGCAGCCCTGGGCAGGTCGAGCACAGAGCCCCCGTCTGGAAGAGCTTTGGGCACCCTCCTGGAATCCCCAAATCCCTAGAGCACCGGCAATTCCCGCGGCTTGGAAGCGTGCGTCAGCATTCGGCATCCGTTCTGAGTGACGACCACGAGGTCCTCCAGGCGAACCCCTCCAGTCTCTACTATATATATTCCAGGCTCGACGGTTACTGTCATATCGGCGACCAGGGATGTCTCCTCAGCGCGCGTCAGTCGCGGCAACTCGTGAGACTCCAACCCCACGCCGTGCCCCAGGCCGTGCCCGAAGTGTTCGCCAAACCCCGCCTCTTCGATGACCGAGCGCGCCGTGTGGTCAAGCGCCGCACAGGCCGCGCCCGCCTTGACCGCACCCAATCCCGTGTGCTGCGCTTGCCAACACGCGGCGTAGATCTCGCGCTGCCGCTCCGTCGCGCTGCCGACTGCGACTGTGCGCGTGATGTCGGCGCCGTAGCCCTGCCACCGAGCGCCTGCGTCCACGACTACCATGTCGCCAACCACGAGTTCGCGCGCTCCCGGCTCGGCGTGGCATTGCGCCGAGCGCGGCCCGGAGGCAACGATCGGAGGGAACGCAAGATCCGCTCCCGCCTCCTTCTTGATGTAGTCCTCGGCCGCCAGGGCCAGCTCGCGTTCGCTGACCCCAGGCCGCATCAAGGACAGGACTCGCTCGACAGCCGCGTCCGATATCGCCGCCGCGCGCTCGATGCACGATAGCTCGTCCGGCTCCTTGACCGCCCGCATCTGCTCAATCAGTCCGTTGACCGGCACCAGGGCGATACCGTTGAGCTCCGCCGCGAGCTGTGCATGAGTCTGATACGTGAGGTGCGCGGACTCGAAGGCGACCGCCTGACGGCCCAACCCGCGGATGGCGCGCGCGACATCCTGCACCCACTTCCGGATCTCCACGAACTGGAACCCGGGAGCCTGCTCGGCGGCCTGAAAGCGATAGCGGAAATCGCTGATGAGGAGCGCCTCTGCGTCGTCCACGAGAAGCGCGCCGTACGAGCCCGTGAAACCGCTGAGGTACCGGATGTTGGCGGTTCCGGAGATGAGGACGGCTTGCGCCTCGATTTCCGTTAATGCCGACCTGAGGCGCTGAACACGCTGCAAATGGCGGGTCATATCAGGCTGTCTTGGACGAGTGCTTTGGCCGCGCGCAGCGCCAGCAGGTAGCCCTCGGCGCCGAACCCGACGATCTGCCCGACGGTCGCCGGGGCGGTGACGGAGACGCGCCGGAATTCCTCGCGCGCATGGATATTGGTCAGGTGCACCTCGATGGCGGGCACGCGCACCGCCTGGAGCGCGTCGCGTACGGCGATGCTGTAGTGGGTCAGCGCCGCGGGGTTGATGACGATGGCTTGCGCCCAGTCCATGCAGTCGTGAATGGCCCCGATGACGTCGCCTTCGTGATCGGATTGCGTAATCCGCAACTCGAGGCCCAGTTCCTGGGCGGCTTGCCGGATACGCTCGTTGAGCTGTTCCAGCGTGATGGCGCCGTAGATATCCGGTTCGCGCTTGCCGAGCAGGCCCAGATTGGGTCCGTGAATCACCGCGACTTTGACCATGGCGCACCTCGCCGGCTCCCCCGGGCGGACGCGCCCTCGCGCCTCGCCCGGGCAATGAGATTATTCGCTTTCGTCAACTCGCATCCCGCGCCTGATGCTCCCGCAGGGCGCGGGCGATGAAATCATCCATCACACTGCCGCAGATCTGTTGCGGGATCGCCGCCGCCTCCTCCCGCAAGCGCTCGACACTCCTGCGCGCGGTGGGCGAGGGGTTGAGCAACATACGCACGCAGGCCGCGCCTGCCCGGCCGTAGGCCGCCAGCTTGTCGAGGTACGGCCGCGTTTCCTCGAGCAGCCACGGGTTTCCCAGAGCGGACGCGAGTTCCCGCTTTAGTCCGCGCATGCGCGTGAAATGCCGCCGCAGCTCGCGCGCGGCGTTGCCGGGCTTGCCCGCCGACGATTCCTTCCAGAACGCGGCGACGGCGGCGCTCAGGCTAGCCGAGTCCTTGGCGTAGAGAAACGAACTCATGCAGTTCTCGGCGAGACAGCGCAGCGGCGCGTAGCCGCGCGGTCCGCCCTGCTGCATCAGCGCCGCTTCCCACGACGGTTCGGGGCGATAGGCCTCCGAGTTCCACAGGTAATCGGCAATGGTGGCGAGCGGGATCTTGGACGCCTCGCCCTCGTTCATCGGGTTGGCTATGACCCCCGCTGCGTGCTCGTGCAGATCGCCGCTGCGGCTGCGAATCGGCCCCATCAACAGGCGGTTGCGGTTGTAATCGTTGACCGGGTAGTTGTCCCAGATCAGCGGCGGCCGGCCGATCGCGGCACCGTAGGCATCGGCGTCCGCTCCGCCGATGTCCGGCGTGCACACCTGCTCCCCGGTCCAGAAGATAAGCACCTCCTTGCGCATGCCCTCCGCGATCGCGCGCAGGTAAGGAGTGCGCTTCGTCCCCGTGTAGTCGGTGGGGCAGAAGATGAGCTGCGATTCCGGCGCGGCCTTATCCAGGTAATCCCGCAGGCGGTTGGTGATGTGGGCGTGCGCTTCCCCGAGCGAGGAGAACGCGCGCTTGTCCTGCGCATGATGCAGCTCGGACGGGATATCGTCCAGGCACAGCGCGAAGGAGTCCACGCCCATCTCGCGCATCGCATCAACCTTGCGGCACAGCGCGGTGAAGTCGGCCCGCGACGAGTAGCGCATGCTGAGGCCGGGGCTGATGGCGAAGCAGAAGCGGATGCCGTGGCGCGCCGCCGCGTCCACCAGTTGGCGGAACTCGCGCAGCGCCTTCCCCGTGTACGGCTCGCGCCACTTCTCCCGGTGGTACGGGTCGTCCTTCGGCGCGTAGACGTACAGATTGAACTTGTAGAGTTCGAAGAAGTCAAGCAGCCGTAGGCGCTCCTGGTGGCTCCACGGCGGGCCGTAGAACCCCTCGATGACTCCGCGCAGCTCGAATGACGGGCGATCCGCGAGTGACACCTGGCGCAGGGCCGGCTTCTCCCCGCGCTGCACGATGAGCTGCCGCAGCGTCGCGAACCCGTGGCGCAGGCCTTCGCGCGCCTGCGCCGCCAGCACCACGACCACCTTGCCGTCCCGCCGCGCCGTCACCAGCCCGTAGCCCTGCGGCCCGAGCGCCGCCAGGTCCATCCGCAGGCCGTCGCACAGATCCCAGCAATGGGCTACCCTGGAGTCGCTGCGCGGGTCGCCCGCGGCGATGAGCATCGAGTACCGCCCCGCGGCCTCCAGCGTCGCCACCGCCGGCACTCGCGGCACGCCGAGTTCCCGCAGCAGCGCGCGCAAGCCCTCGGCGGCGCTCCGCCCGCCCTCATCCGAGGGCAGCAGCACCGCCGCCTCGGTGACGGTTGTGGTGCGCCCGACCTTGAACAGCTTGCGCGGCGTAGGCAGAATCCCGAGCTGCCTCTCTTTGCCACCCAGCACCTGTCGCAGACGCCCGAGAGTGGCAGGCGCGATACCCCGCCCTGGCAGCACGATTAGTCGTCCCCTTTCGTCAATGGGTTAAGCGTTGTCGGCTTTCGCAAACGCACCCGCTCACGATGACAGGATCCGCGCTTGCTCTCATCAGCGCAGCATGACCGGCTCGTCGCACAGGACTCCGGGACCGATCGCACTGCTGCGAGTACGTGTTGCGACCAACGTCCGACAGCCGCACTATTTCACCGTCGCCGCGCCTCGTCCTGCAAAGATCCGCGCAGGATCGCGCGTGTCCACAGCCATACGGTCATCACGTGACTGCAATTGAGCAGCGCCCTGGACTCATTCATCAGCCCGCCGCGCCATCGTCGACGCCCGGCTCATCCTCGACATCGCGCACAAGCGCGACCTCGTCGCAGTCCGGGAAGTGGACGCAGCGGATGCACTCCGACCAGATCTTCTGCGGCAATTCGCTTTTCTCGATGCGGCCGAACCCGAACGCCTCGAAGAACTCCGGGATGTACGTGAGGACAAACGCGCGCTTCACGCCGACGCGCCCCGCGTCCTCCAGGCAGGCTTCGAGCAACTTGCGCCCCCAGCCCTGCCCTCGGCGATCCTCGCGCACCGCCATGCACTTGACCTCCGCGAGGTCTTCCCACGTCACATGGCACGCCGCACAGCCGACGAGGCCGCCGTCATCTTCGACCACGAAAAAGTCGCGCAGGTTATCGTACAACTCGCTCAGCGAGCGCGGCAGCATCTGCCCGCGGTCGGCGTACGTCTTGATCAGACGTTGGATCTCCGCGACGTCCGCGGCCCGCGCTCGGCGCAGTCTCGTTTTCATCGCCGCCCATTCTAGCACAGCCCCGCGCCGCCGACAACTGCATCCTCCGCCACGCGGTGGCGACACACCCGGCCCATGTCATTCCGAGCGTCAGCGCGGAATCTCGGCGCCGCACTGCAGACACATGTGGTGCCCGAATCGCCCGCCTCCGAGTCGGCTCCCTGAAGCAGGACGCGGTGACTCGCACCGAAGCCAAGTCGAACAGCCGCAGCCGTTATGGAGTGCGGCGATGCATCGCCGCTTTGATCCAGTGCCGCGGGTTCGAAAGCGGACGTAGACTCCTGCACGCCGCACGGATGATCCGGCCCGCCGGAAGGACATCGCACAAACGCCTCCGAAAGCCTCAACAAGTGCGGTGGGGGTAGTGTATTCCTCGACGGTTACGGCATCAACTCGTGGCCCGCGCGCGACGGAGTGCGCCGGGCAGCCCGAGGGGTGGGCAGGTGCCGAAGAAGAGCGCGAGGTCGCGCAGGAGTGCCACCGCGCGAGGTGGCGCTTCGCGGAAGACGTCGAGTCAGGAACACGGCGCTGCGCGCGCGCCGCAGTTGCGCGCGTCCGAGTGCCACGTCCATCGTCTCCCCGCCACCGGACCGCTCCTCCTGCACATCCCCGCCACCCGCCTCATCGCCGTCGCTCCCGCCCTCGCCGACCACCCGACCGACAAGCTGCAGGATAGCCGAAACGCCGGGCGTGCTGCGACCGCTGATCTCCGACGTACGGATTGGGTTCCGTTCCGATCCGCGAGTGCGCTGGAGGAAGTCGTTCTCAGCCTGCCCGAAAAGCACCGCGTCTTCGTGCCGCAGGCGCTGCAGGATCAACTCGGCGCGCCGCGGATCGAGGCCGTGGAAATCGAGCCGCGGGTGGTGGCGCCGGGCGGCAGCGTCCGCAGCCGCGTCGCCGTGCGCGCACGCCGGCCGCTGGCAATGGTTACCATGTACGACTCAGGCGGGGGTGTCAGGACTCTGGATGCGGCGTCTGCGACAGAAAGCGACTGGCCGCAGACCGTGTAGTTCGTAAGTGAGGAGCAGCTGAGGGCTGACGCGCTGGCAGGGAAGTCCTGGGTAGGCATCGCCGCGCTGGACTCCGCGGGCGCGCTGGGTCGAACGTTGACGCAGGTGGAGATCGGTTCTCCGGATGTCTCGGGCGGCGAGGACCGCGACCAAGGACTGTGATGAAACACAGCCTGGGCCAAGCACTGAGCGCGAAGCGCCAACACCGACGCCGTCGGGCGTTATGGTTGGCTCTGGTTGCCCTCGTCTGCGTCGGTGCCGCCTGCTACGTCGCATGGGTTGCGACGGGTCCAACGCGGCATGCAGGTAGTCGTGTTCGGGAATTCCGGCAAGCACAGCGTGTGATCCTGGCCGAGGCAAATGAGGATCCGTACTCGCGTCCGGATGTCGCGCCCTACTATGAGATCATCCGCACTCTGTCGGAGGCCCAGGTGCGAGAACTCGTGAGAACGGGGGAGCTCTCCGTCCAAGACCTGACGATGGCGCAGCGCAGCCTTTGGGTCAGCAGCCTCGAGCGGGTGCCCGACAACGTGCGCCGATTGAAGGGATACCGCGAGCCTTTGCGCATCCGATATCTAGCACCGGGTCATCAATGGCGGACCAAGCCTGCGGTCACCTTCGATCATCTTCCGTACGATGACGGACCACCACGCGGTTGGGAGATGGGGCTGGTCACTATGCCGAGGGAAGGAACAGTACAGTGACGCGACAGCACTGGCCAGTCGCGACCTCGGTCAAAGAACACGCGGCTCGTTGTGGGCGCCGCCCGCCGGTATCAGACATGCGAGCTAGGTTGAGGTACAGACGCAGACCCAGGGCTACGCCGGGATTCACGCTGATAGAGCTCACGGCGGTTATCGCACTGTGCGTAGCTCTGGCGGCCGTCGTCACGGCAACTTACCTGCACGTTCGAGGCAAGTCGCACCAGAGCGCCTGTGTCGCGAACTTGCGACAGCTCGGCACGGCGTTCCGCCTCTACGCGAACGACCACGAGGGCTTGAGCCCGCCGTATTTCACGGAGTGTGATGTCGGCGGTCCGGAGGCCGCGACGTACGCCGACGGCGCACTCTTCGAGCTTATGAGACCTTACGGTGCAGCGGCGGAGACGTGGCTCTGTCCAGCGGATCCTTTTGCCGGCAGGACCGCTCCATATGCTAACTGCCGGGTAGACCATCGCTTGACGAGCTACGTTGCGTTGTGCGGGTGGACCGGCCAGGACATACTGTCGCCACCGGAGTGGGCGGTATTCGAGTCGGGCCCGCTGAAGGGGCTTCCACACATCCTGGCATTCGACGAACTGGCATGGCACTTCGGCGGTCGTGAGTATCTGCTGCTTGATGGTTCTGTCCAATGGGTGCGTGAACCGCGAGAAGAGCGCAGGCACAGACATCCTCTGACACGCCATTGATATGGTTCTTGGGTGAAACCGCGCGGCGACGAAGTTGACGGGTCGAGAAGATCTTCGGCGCGCATGGGCAACCATCACGCTGTCGTGCGGGCCCCCGAGCGCGACCAGCAAGTCGGGGCCTGGCACGGACCGGGCCTGAGTCCGCACGTGCGCGTCGTGGCGCGCGATTTCGTCGGCGCATTGGAGCGCCCGTTGGCAACTTCATCCGCGCGTCTCCGGGTCAATCCGCGGTCGATCCTCTTTCCCGGTCGCCGTCACAGTCTACCGCATATTCAAGAACGCCTTGAACTCCTCGGAATCGTGTGCAACGGCGGCGGCGACGTCGGGATTCACCTGCTTGGACGTCACCAGCGCCTTGAGTGACTGGTCGAGGGTCTGCATGCCGGCTTGCCCGCCGGACTGCAGGGTCGAGGACATCTGGTGCGTCTTGCCCTCGCGGATGAGGTTGCGGATCGCCGAGGTCGCGATGAGGATCTCCTGTGCGCAGGCGCGACCGATGCCGTCAGTGCGCGGCAGCAGCGTCTGGCAGATAATGCCCTCAAGCACGGTTGAAAGCTGAAGGCGGATCTGTTCCTGCTGGTGGGGCGGGAAGACGTCAATGACGCGGTCTATCGTCTGCGATGCGCTCGTCGTGTGCAAGGTCGCGAGCACGAGGTGCCCGGTCTCGGCGGCGGTGACCGCTGCGGCAATGGTCTCGAGGTCGCGCATCTCGCCGATGAGGATGACGTCGGGGTCCTGCCGCAGCACGTGGCGTAGCGCGGCGGTGAAGGATGTCGTGTCCGCGCCCACCTCCCGCTGGATGATGATGCTCTTCTTGTTGCGGTGCAGGAATTCGATGGGATCCTCGATGGTCACGATGTGACACCGGCGCGAGCTGTTGATTTCATTTATCATCCCAGCCAGGGTGGTTGACTTACCGCTGCCCGTGGGGCCGGTGACCAGGATGAGGCCGCGCGGCCGGGTGGTCAGGCTCTTGAGCACCGGCGGCATCTTCAACTGCTCGAGCGTCGGCGGGCTCATCGGAATCGCGCGCAGCACGGCGCCCACCGAGCCGCGCTGCTTGTGTACGTTGACGCGGAAGCGCGACAGCCCGGCCACGCTGTACGCGAAGTCCAGCTCGTGCGTCCTTTCAAACTCGATGATGCGCTCGTCGGTGAGAATGGCGTATGCGGTTTCCTGCATCTTCGTCGGCGTCAGCTCGGCGTATTTGAGCGGCTCCAGATCGCCGTCAACGCGAATCACCGGCGGGCTGCCGACGCACTGGTGGAGATCCGAGCCGCGGCGCTCCATGAGAATCTCCAGCAACTCGTCAACGTGCAGCACCTCCGGCAGCTCCGTCGGCGTGTCCTGTGCTACCCCGGCGATACCCTTCTGCTCCTGGGCGACTTTCGCGTGTACGCGCTCGATGGCCTCGGTCAGCTCCCGCTCGCCGGCGACCATGATCTCCAGGCGACACCCCGTTGCCTCCTTGAGGCGGGCGATCGCGTCGCCGTCCACGGGGTTGGCCATGGCGACGTAGAGAATGCTGTCCGAGCGCGACAGCGGTAGTGCCAACAGCTTGTGGCACCTCTCGGCGCTGACGGACGTCGCCGTGGCCAGGTCAATCGGGTAGCTTGCCATGTCCACGGGTTGAACAGCGAGTGCACGCGCGAGACAGGTCACGAGCTGCGGGCTCTTCACAGCGCCCATCTCGATCAGGACGCCTCCAAGCCACTTGTCGCTGGCCTTGTGACGCTCGATCGCCTGATCCACGGTCTCGGGATCGACGAGCCCTGCGGCGACAACGATCTCCGCCAGTCGCAGGTATGGGGGTTGCTGCTGGTTTGATGTCTCCGTCACGGGAGCGGTCTCCTTTCGGTGTTGGTGATGGGTGTCACAGACGCAATACCGGAGCGTCGCCGCGCCAAGGCGGGAGCGCCGGATAAGATGCCTACGGTGT
Source organism: Armatimonadota bacterium (assembly GCA_020354555.1). Lineage (NCBI taxonomy): Bacteria > Bacillati > Armatimonadota > Armatimonadota bacterium. The sequence continues at coordinate 3,809,910 of CP070648.1, forward strand.
CTGCTCGTCCTGATCTGCCTCGTCGCTCTGCAGGCCAAGGCGGAAGGCTTCCTCCGCGCTGGTAACGCCTGCCCGGACTTTGGCCGCGAGGTTGTCGCGCATGGGGATCATGCCGCTCTCGACGGCGGCCAGCTGAATCGTGTTCGATGCCTGGCGGCCAACGACGAGACGCCGGATGGGCTCGGCGACAATCAGCAATTCATACACGGCAGTGCGGCCCGAGTAACCGGTGTCCGCGCAGCGGCGGCAGCCCTTGGCGCGGTACAGCACCTGCGGCACCTCGCTGTCGGCGGCGAACTGGCGCGCCACGTCCTCCGGCGGCGTGAACTCGTCTTTGCAGTGCGGGCAGAGCGTGCGCACCAGTCGCTGCGCCAGCACCCCGAGCACCGACGACGCGACCAGGTACGGCTCGACTTCCATATCGATCAGTCGCGTCAAGGCGCCCGCCGCGTCGTTGGTGTGGAATGAACTCAGGACGCGATGCCCGGTGAGCGCCGCCTGCACCGCCAGCTTGGCGGTCTCCGAGTCGCGGATCTCGCCGACCATGACGATGTCCGGGTCGTGGCGCACGATGTAGCGCAGGGCGTTGGCGAAGGTGAAGCCGATCTTCGGCTTGACCTGTAACTGGTTGATCTGCCCGACCTCGTACTCCACCGGGTCCTCGACGGTGATGATGTGCTGGCGCGGCACCTCCATTTTCAGCTCCAGGAGCGTCGCGTAGAGCGTGGTCGTCTTGCCGCTGCCGGTCGGGCCGGTCATCAGCACCATACCGTGAGGCTTCTTGGTCAAGCCCCGATATGCGGCGAGGTCCGATTCGGTGAACCCGAGACTATTTAGGTCCTGCAGGGACGTCGTCTTGTCGAGCACGCGGATCGCGACGCTCTCGCCGGTGACGGTGGGGATGGTCGAGATGCGCAGGTCGCACAAGCGCTTGCCGGCCTTGAGGCGCGCCCGGCCGTCGAGCGGCAGGCGGTGCTCGGTGATGTCCATGTCGCCGAGGATCTTGATGCGCGAGACGACCGCGGCGAGCGCCTCGCGCGATATGTCCAACTGGTGCTGGAGCACGCCGTCAATCCGATAGTACACCTCGACGCGCTCCTGCTGCGGCACGATGTGAATGTCGCTCGCCTTGCGCTCGATCGCCTGCGCCAGAAAGCGGTTGACGAAAGCGACGACGGAGGTCTCCGAGCTGAGTTGTGCGAGGTCGTGGAATTCCTGCTCGACTGACGAGTAAGACGTGGTCTCGGCGGAGATGCGCTCGACGATATCGCTCAGAACGTCGCCGCCGTAGTGAGTCTCGATGGCCTTGTGGATCGCCTCGACCTGGGTGATGACCTCGCGTATGTTGAGTCCGGTGATGGCGCGGACGCGATCGAGCGCCTCGATGTCGAAGGGATCGGAGATGGCGAGCGTGAGCGTGTTCTGCTCGCGCCGAACCGGGAACACGCCGTAACGACGCGCCACGTCTTCGGGAATCAAGCGCAGCACCGCCGGATCGACGGTGAAGTCGTCGAGGGAGATGTAGGGCAAGCCGAGCTGCAGCGACAGCGCGAACCCGAGGGCTTCGGAGTTGACCGCGCCGCTCTCGACCAGAATCTGGCCGAGCCGCTTGCCGCGCTCCTTCTGCTGCGACACCAATGCTTGGGCCAACTGCTCCTCGGTAATGAGTTGCGCGGCGACGAGGATATCGCCGAGGCGCTGGTTTGCGAGCTTCTTCCGCACCTCCGCGGACAGCCCGTTGTCGTCCTCATCGTGCAGCGGTTGAACGCTGACCTCGGTCGCTGCCGCGACCGTCTCCTCGTCGTTTCGCGAAGCCATGACCTCGCTCTCCTTTACTCCCGGCTCGCCTCATACGGGCGACGCAGGAAACGACCGTGTCGCTGCCTGCGCCGCGCGCTGCAATCGTATGGAAAGGCGCGCTCGCTGCGGCGGACGAGCGCCTGCTGTGGATCAGTACACGCGCTCCCAAGACACCTGTTGGTATTGGGGCTTATCCTCTCCGGGGAGCCCCAGGTCGCCCCAGACATCGTCGTACTCGACCGTGATCGCGCCATTGCTCGTCACGACGTCGGCACAGATGGCGCCTTTGATGTAGGGATTTCCGCTCAGGGTGATGTCGGCATCCACGTTATGCGCGTAGACGAGACCCTCCACGGTCGCGCCGCCGACGATACTCACGGAGCGGGGACTCATCAGCACCAGCGCGAAATCATCCGAGCCTTCCTCACCGGTGATCGCCTCGACGTTCCCGGTCACTCTGATCTTGCCGGCGGCCACGATGATCCCGCGGCCGCGGTAGCTGCCGGCGAGCTTGACGTCGCCGGTGACATACGTAATGCCGTCGAGGTCGAATTCGCCGCCGTTGATGCTCAGGTTGCCGTTGATGACCGTGGTCGCGTTGGCCTGATACCAATTGAGGTCTATCACCGGCATCGGGATCGGGGCGATGTTCTGGTACACGTTGGTGCCCGGCACCTGCGGCGGCACCCAATTCGTCGTCCCGGTGGTATAGATGTGACCGGTGTTGGACATCGTGAACGACGTGCCGTCGAAGGTGATGTCGCCGTTGGCGTAGATGTCTCCGCCGTCGCCGCTCTCATCCGGGATAACCGATCCGGCGCCGTTCAGCGTCATCGGGCTGTTGGAGAAAATCGCGCCGCGGAAGACCCGGCTGACGTCGGTCATGGCTTTCGCGATGACTTGCACCTGAGCCTGGACGTTGTGGGAAGTCGTGCCCGTCGCCTGGATACGCAAGGCATCGGCTACGCCGCCGTAGTTCGTGCTGACGTGAACATAGCAGGTTCCGCGAGGCATCGTGAACGTTTTCTGATACTGCCCCGAGCTCTGGAGCTGGCTGCCGATGCTGCCGTAGTCCTCGTAGAGCATGCAGATCACCATGTCCACGCCCGACTCGGCCAACGATACGGCTGACATGTCGTCGCGCGCATTCTTGGCTGTGTACAACGCATTGATCGTCCGCCCGATGAAGGACGTGCCCAGGATCAACATCACGACCAACCCGAGTATCGCCATGACGAAGGTCGCGCCGCGCTCGTCGCGCAATCTGCTCGCTGTATTCAACATCTCCTCGCACCTCACAGTGGGCGGGCGTGCGCCGTTTGGCGTCAGTTGGCCGCCGCGCCCAGTCGACACAGCGTCGGCACGCGCTGAGGCGGCATCATCACACTGTCCCTGGCGGCAGGAACATGGCTCGCGTTTGCGTCAGTGATTCCGAAAACAGATTTCGCTCACCATAGTCGAGCTAGCGACCTCACGTCCCGCGTGCTCCTGCACCGTGATCGTCATCTCCACGGAGCGCAGCCGGGTCACGTCAGGCCAGTAGATGAACATCGGCTTGGGCGCACCGGCCGGGGACGGGTTGTCAACGAGGTTATCCGCAATCACGTACTTCTTGCCCGCGCTGCCGTCGGCATGATACGCGGCGCGCCACAGCTTGGTGCCGGCGGGGTCCATCCCGCCGGCATCGTTGCCGCGGTAGTAGTACACCAGGTCGCCCGGCACCAGGTAGAGTTCGCCGCCGCCGGTGAGTTCGACCCGGTTGTAATGGGTGCTGTCGGTCGCGTTCCACGCCTCAGCAGGCACGCGCATGGCCACTGCCGTCGTGTCGTACGGGGCCGGTGCGGGGATAACCGCGATCGCGTGCTGAAAGTCGGGGAGCATGCGGCTGATCGCCCACGAAGCCTTGCGCTCCGCGGAGTTCGCCGGTTCGCCGCGGCGATACGCGCGCGCCGCGGCCATGAAGATGGTCGCAACGGAAACGACGATGATGCCGAACACGACGCATACCGTGAGCGCCTCGGCCAACGTGAAACCGTTGCGGCGGCGGCACGACTTAGCCCGTCCAGCGACGTTGGTGCTGTTCATGGTCGGTTCGCGAGCAGGGTGCTGGCAAACACAGCGCCCTGGGTTCGCTTACCTCCTCCCCACGCGAGGGTGACTGATAGCCGCTTGAGGTTCGGATAGATCCCGGCGCCCGAGTCGTAGTAGCGGATCTCCAGCGAGCCGGTGCTCGCCGGCAGCAGCGGCTCGGCAAAAGAAACGATGCCCGTGAGATCGGGGTTGCTCTCCGTGATCGAGTAGCCGTCAGCGGGCTTGAAGATGTCGGTGTGAATGAGCGCTCCACTGTAGCCTGCGCTGCGCATTCGTTCCAGTTCCTGGCGCGCGCGGTTGGTCGCGATCTGAATGCGCTCAGCCTTGATGTCGGATATGATGCCGGCTACGAAAAGCGTGCTCAGAGCCACCAGCCCGATCGCCAGAATGACGATCGTGACGAGGAGCTCAATGAGGGTGAAGCCTGACCTGCGGTTGATCATTATTCGCCTCCCTCGCTGGGAGCGGCAGGTCCCGATAGAAGTGCAATGGATACGGGTAGCCATCGTCGCGCGCGGACCCCGCCGCCTCGGCGATCCGCGCAGAATGTTATGCACTGGGTCGGGGGTGGGCGGCATCTGACCGCCCAGTCCCCCGCGCAGTGCAAATCATCACTTACCAGGCACTGTAGTTCGTGCCGTCTAGCGCCGTCAGAGTCGAGGCGCTGTGCACATCGCCGGTGGCGGCCGTGTACGTCCAGTCGGCAGCACCCGTGAACGGGTCGGCCGGCAGGCCTCCGTCAGGCGTACGCAGATAGGGGCCCTTCCATGCCGTGACGTCCAGAGCAATGCCACTGCCGCCTGTTGCGCCCGCCGCCGGAGCCGTCATCAGCTGCGCCAAAGCCGACGGATAGTCGCCGCAGTCCGCCTCAAACTGCTGGATCGCGTTGCGGAGCTGCTGCAGGTCACCGCGCAAAGCCGACTCCTTGGCCTTTCTGCCCGCACCCAGGAGCCGCGGAATCACGATCATCGCCAGAATGCTGATCACCACGATCACGATCAGCATTTCGATCAAGGTGAAACCTCGGCTGTTCTTCTTGACCATTCTGCTCATCATCTCTCGCACTCACCTCCTTGTAGGGAGCAACCTGACAACTGATACTTAGGAAGACGTTCACCAGTTGGCTCTGCTGCCTGTACGACTTTGCCCCTTGGCGTCAGATCTGGCTGGTTCCCGTTCCCTCCGTAGCTATTATTCCACAACCCGCGCGCAGTTCTGAGATGCGTGGTACAACTGCTTGGCGATCCTTTCCCGGCGGGCGAGTGCGCACCCCGAACAGCGGTTCCCCTGCAGCCCGTAGCCGGGAGCGCTCATGGTAGCGAAGGGGCGCGGGGTCGCCAATCGTCGGCGGGGGGCGATACAGAGAGCGGAAACTCGCCGGAAAGCCAAGCGGAGTGATACCGGCGCCCTGCGGACGCTGTAGGCTCGCGACCGCTCCAGGGCCTCTCCGGTGGGACTCGGTCTCAGCGCTGGCGCGCGCCGCGCGGCGCCCGCTCGACCGCCCCCCCGCCCGCCTCCAAGGCTTGCTTGACGGCGCGCCGGGCGCCCTCGATGAGTTGCTCCGCAGTGCGTCCGTCCGAGGGATAAACGGCGAAGCCGGCCACCAGTCGCAGATCGCCGTCTGCGCGTTCCTGCGAGCTTGCCGCCGCTGCCGGGATCGCCTGGACCAGGCGCTCGCCGAGCACTCGTGCTTCGCGGCCCGTCTGTGGCAGCAGCAGCGCGAACGCGGTTCGAGTGTGGCGGGCAAGCACGTCAACCTGGCGGATTGAGCGACGGAGCAGGTTGGCGAGCTGCGCGGAGGCCTCGGCCTCGGCGGCCCGTTCCGGCGCCTCGAGGATCAACACCGCGAAGGTCTGAGGATAGCGCCGGGCCCGTTCGATCTCCTGGCGCACCCGTTCCTCGAAGTATGGCGCGCAGGCGAGGCCGGTCGCGGGATCCGCCGGCCCCAGGGCGGGCTCGGCTGCGGGGCGCGGGGCGGTCTCCGTCTCCGCGGTCGCTTCGAGGGCCTTGGCGTGCGCCTCGAATGTCGCGCGCAGCTTGTTGAGCGCGCCGCGCAGAAGGTAGGAGGCGTAGTTGACCGAGATCCCCATACGCCGGGCGATCTCGGTTTGGTTGAGATCGTGATAGAAGAAATACCGCACCACCTTGCGCTCGAGGTCCTTGAGCTTCTGCGTCGCCTCCTGGAGCACGATCTTGTCCTCGACCGGGAGGTGGAGGGTGGAGTGGCGCGAGGTGCGGATCTTGTCGACGTCAACCGTCGGTCCTGCGTACTCGTCATCGCTCCCGCTTGGCGCGTCGAGGGAGGCAACCTTGGAACGATCGCGGGCGTTCAAGATCTCCTGCACGCCTTCCGGCGTCATGCTCAGGCGCTCGGCGATCTCATCCACGGTCGGATCGCGCTTGAGTTTGTGGCGCAGAGCGTCGGCGGCTTTGGTGATCTTGCCGCTCAGCTCCTGCACCCATGCGGGCTGGCGGATGATGCGGCCGCGATCGCGCAGACAGTGACGGATGTGCCCGGTGACGAGGTGGGTGGCATACGTCGAGAACTTGATGCCGCGCCTGACATCGTACATATCCACGGCGTTGAGGAGCCCCATCGTGCCCTCTTGCACCAGGTCCTCGTAGGGTTCCCCCATGCCGACGAACTTCTTCGCAACGGCTTGCACCACGTACATGTGCTGCGCCACGATCTCGTCGCGCAGGCGCAGGTCCTTGCTTTCGCCGTAGCGTCGAAAGAGGTGCTGAACGCTGTCGGTCTCGGGTTGAGAGATACCGGTCATGTCGGGCAGACGCGCCGTTGTTCCAGACCGCCGACGTGCTCTGGCTTTCGTCCGCGCGGCCTTAACAACTCCACGGCTCCTCGCCATTGCTTAGCCTCTTCTCTGCGCCGCGCCGATCTCCTGCCGCGGCAAGTCCGGGGAACCGCCGGGGCTCGGCCGGCGGTTCCTCCGGGCATTTCTCGCGCAGTCCCACCGGCGCCGCGCGCTATTGTATGGAGCCGACCAGTTGATAGATCGGCGAGATCACCGACACCGCGATGAAGCCGACGATCACGCCCAGGCCGACGATCATCAGCGGCTCGATGAGGGAGGTCAAGCCCTTGAGCGTGGCGTCCACTTCCTGGTCGTAGAAGTCCGCGACCTTGGCCAGCATCTGGTCGAGTCGTCCCGTCTCTTCGCCGACCCCGATCATCTGCACCACCATGACCGGGAAGATCTTGCTCCCCATCAGGGGCGTCGAGATCTCCTCGCCCTCCTTGACGCTCGCGCGCGCCTGAGTGATGGTTTGGGAGACGACGATGTTGCCCGCCGTGTCGGACACGATCTCGAGCGCTCGCAGCACGGGCACGCCGCTTGAGATGAGCGTGCCGAAGGTGCGGGCGAAGCGCGAGATAGCCGTCTTCATGAACAGATCGCCCATCACGGGTATCTTGAGCTTGACCAGGTCTACCTGGTACTTACCGCGCTCGGTGCGGGCGTAGAGCTTGTAGGCGACGACGGCGGCCGCCCCCCCGAGGACGAAGACGAACCAGTAATGCGTGGCGAACCCCGAGAACCCGAGCAGGGCGCGGGTCGCTAACGGCAACTCCAGGTTCATGCTCTCGAAGATGGTCTTGAACTTCGGCAGCACGAAGAAGAGCAGAGCCAGGAGCATGAGCATGGCGAAGATGAACACGACCGACGGGTACATCATGGCCGACTTGATCTTGTTGCGCACCTCCTGCTCTTTCTCGAGGAAGGTCGCCAGTCGGTCGAGCACCTTGTCCAGAATGCCGCCGGCCTCCGCCGAGCGAATCATGTTGATGTAGAGGCCGGAGAAGACGCGCGGATGCTTGCCCACCGCGTCGGTCAGGCTCGCGCCCGACGCCACGTCGTGCTTGGTCTGGCCGATGATGTCCTTGAGCTTGGGATCCTTGCACTGTTGCTGCAGGATGTCCAGGCACTTGACCACGCTCAAGCCGGCGTCAATCATGGTTGCGAACTGCCGGCTGAACAGCACCAGCTCGCGCAGCTTCACCCGCTGTATGCTGTTGAACCAATCCACGAAGCCGCGCCGTTGACGCGTCTCCGCGATGCTCAGCACGTGGTAGTTCAACTCGCTGAGCTTGTTGCGGACGGCGTCCGTGCTCTCGGCTTCCAGAGTGCCGGTGGTCGTGCGTCCACCGGTGTCCATGGCGTCATATCTGAAGATCGGCATTCTCTACCTCCTGCCGTCGGTGCCGCTCGGTCGCGGCCGCCTCGTCGCGCCGCCGACCCGCAGCGGGTGACGTCTCACGTCCCTCGCATCCAGCGATTGAAGTTGTCCATATCCAGCGCCCGCGACGCTCCCTCCTCGTGCGAGATGAGGCCGCGGCGGCACAGGCTCGCGAGCGCCTTGTCCATCGTCTGCATGCCCTGCTCGGCTCCGGTCTCCATCAGCGAGTAGATCTGGTGCGTCTTGCCTTCGCGAATCAGGTAGCGCACCCCGGAGTTGACGACCAGCATCTCCACTGAGGGCACGCGGCCCTGGCCGCCGTATTTGGTCAGCAACTGCTGGGCGATGATTGCCTCGAGCGTGTTGGCGAGCAGTACTCGCACTTGCTCCTGCTGGTGCGGCGGGAACACGTCAATCATGCGGTCGATCGCCTGCGGCGCGTTGCGCGTGTGCAGCGTCGCCAGCACCAGGTGTCCGGTCTCCGCGATCGTGAGCGCCGCCTGAATCGCGTCGAGGTCGCGCATCTCGCCGACCAGCACCACGTCCGGATCCTCGCGCAGCACCGCCCGCAACGCATCGCCCCAGTTGAACGTGTCGCTGCCCAGCTCGCGCTGGTTGACCATCGCCCGCCGATGCCGGTGCAGGTACTCGATCGGATCCTCGATGGTCATGATGTGGCACTCGCGCGTGCGGTTGATGTAATTGATCATGCACGCCAGGGTGGTGGACTTGCCGCACCCCGTGGGGCCCGTCACCAGGATCAGGCCGCTCGTACGCTGCGCCAGCTCGTTGAGCACGGACGCCGGCAGGTTCAAGTCCTCCATGCCCGGGATGGTGCTGGGGATGAGTCGCAGTGCCGCGCCGACCGCGCCGCGCTGCATGTAGACGTTGACCCGGAAGCGGCCGAGGTTGCTCACCCCGTAGGACAGGTCGAGTTCGTGGCGACTCTCGAAATCGGTTATCTGGCGGTCGGTGAGCAAGTCATACACCAACCGCTGGCACTCGTTCGGGCTGAGCGGATCGTAATCCATTGGCTGCAAGCGCCCGTCTATGCGCAGCAGCGGGGGGAGGCCGGCGGTGACGTGGATATCGGACGCCCGGCGGCTCACCGCTTCTTCCATCAACTCGTGCATCGTTGCGTTTTCGATTAGGGCTGGCATGCCCGCATTCCCTCCTACTTACGATCCGCGCCCCGGTCGAGGCGGCGATCATCTAGAGCTGTGGAAGCGATCTAGGCGTAGATTACGCGCAGCGCTTCCTCCATCGTCGTGATGCCCTCCAGGATCTTCTGCATCGCATCCTGGCGCAGCGTTATCATTCCTGAATCGAGCGCCTCCTGGCGAATCGAGTGAGCCGGTGTCTTGCGCAGGACGAGTTCGCGGATGCTGTCGTTAATAGCCATGAG
>CP070648.1:3819499-3832408 GCA_020354555.1 Armatimonadota bacterium
CACACCCCCTTCCGGCACGTGTCGGCGTTCAGGCCGGGGCTGCTCTCGCTGCAACGTTCTTCTCCGCCGAGTTGGAATCGCCTCCCCGCGCGGGTGGACTGGTCAGGCAGGAAACGCGGCTTTCCCGAGCGAACGCAGCATGCGCGCATCGGCCAAGTCCCGTCGCGTCCCAGGCGACCAGCTGACACAGGACTGAGCGATGCACGGAAGGAGGCGGGCGAGATGCCTGTGTTCAAGAAGCCGCAGCCGCTCAAGTTTACGCCGCAGACACCGGTGGAGATGCATTTTCACGACCATGACGAGACGTGGGTCATGATGGGCGGGCGCGCGCGAGCGCATGCGGTTGACCGCGACGGACAGCGACACGAGTTCGTTCTGGAGCAAGGCGACATCTGGATGGTCGAAGCGGGCGTCGATCACGGCTGCGATCCGCTCGATGACGAAGTGCTGATCTTTCCGTTCGCCGGGACGCTGCCGGAGGGGTCGCACACGCCTGGCCACTACTATCTGGACAAAGAGGGCTACATGCCGACGCTGGTCGTGAGGAAGACGCCGCTGGAGGAGTGGCGCAAGGAGCACGGCGGTGCGTGAGATAGGGATCGAGTATCCCGCGCAGGGGCAGATGCATTTCGTCGAGCTGGGATCGCCACCCGACCCGGGCCCGACCCAGATCTTGCTGGAGACGCGGTACTCCGGCATCACCAACGGCACCGAGCGGCACGCCCTGGTCGGCGAGCACGGCTGGGGGCACTACCCCGGTCGCCACGGCTACCAGCACGTCGGGCAGGTCGCGGCGGCGGGCGCAAAGGTCAAGCAGTTTGCGCCGGGCGACTGGGTTTTTTTCGGCCACTACGTCGGCCACCGCGGGTGGCACATGGTCGAGATCGGCGAGGGCGAGCCATCGCCGACCGATGCGCATCTGACGATCAAGCTGCCGGATGACGTTGACCGAGAGGACTGCGCTTTGCTCGGCGTGGCGGGGGTGGGGCTGCGGGGGATCAAGCGCATTCGCGTGCAGCCCGGGCACAAGGTGTGGGTGGCGGGCGTCGGCCCTATTGGCAGCTTCTCGGCGCAGACCGCGCGGGTCATGGGCGCGGAGGTGACGGTAACCGATATGGCACCGCGGCGCCTCGAGGTCGCGAAGGAAACCGGCGCCCATCGCGCGGTGAACGCCACCGATGACGGCGTGTGGAGGGCATTGAAGGAGGCCGGGCCGTTCGACCGCATTGTGGACGCATGCAGCGTCGAGTCGCTGTTCCATGACATCCACGCGAACGAGTTGCTGGCATACCGAGGAGTGGTCGCTTCGATGGCGGTACGGTCGGAGATACGATGTCCCTGGGGCCTGCTGCACATCAGGGAGGCGTCAATCGAGGTCGCGTGTCATTTCTCGCTGGAGGAACTGGCCGAACTGATCGAGTACATGCGGCGCAGCGAGGTCCTGGTCGGGCCGTTGGTGAGCCACCGCGTGCCCATCGAGCAGGCTCGCGAGATCTATGCCATGCTGCGGGACCGCCCGCGGGATTTGCTCGGCGTGATCTTCGACTGGGCGTGATCATCTTCGGACGAGCCAGCTCGCGCCGTGCCGAGGGCGCCGCGCCTTGAGGCGATCAGCGGGAATCGCAGCGCGTTCATGTGTTGAGAGGGCCGCCGTTCGGGCGGCCCTCTCGGTGTGGCGTATCCGGCCCACGCGCTAAGTTGGCGGCGGCCCGACGCGGTATGGCCGCATCATCTCATTGTCCTCGTGCTCCACGATGTGGCAGTGCCAAACGTAGAGACCCGCGATGTCGAATCTGGCCTTCACGCGAGTGACCTGGTCGGGGTACGCGATGACGGTGTCTTTGAAGCCCGTCTCCCAGGCTTCCGGCGGCATCGGCGCGCCGACAAACCCGATCACCTCCCCGCTGCCGCCAAAGGCCAGGAACTGTCGATCCACGACCTGGAACTGGACGAGGTGGATGTGGACGGGGTGGGCGTCCATCGTGAAGTTGTAGATCTCCCACGTCTCGGTGGCGCCCACGGCCGGATTCTCGGTGACCGGATCCATCCACAGGAGCGGGGTGGGCAGGCCAGTCCCCGGGTCGAATGTGCCCAGCAACGCCGCCGTCGGGCCAAACGGCACATCGCCGTCGGGGTCGAACACGACGGAGCCGTCAAACAGTTCCTCGACAAACACGGTCTGGGACTCCTCCTCGTTCAAGGATATGTACCGTGTCGCGGTGGGAACCAGCGGCGTAATCACCGGCAGCTGCAGGAACTGTGGAGGCGTGGTGTCGTCTTTGCTCAGCAACGGCACCACGCGACATTCCATTACCTGGCCCGTCGTGAGGGGATCGGCCGGGTCGAAATCGATGCCCGGCACGCCGCCGCCGAAGGGCTCATCCGGGCCGAGGTTGAGCAGCGTCACCGCCGTGCCGATCGGCACGTTGGTGAAGTCCACGATGACGTCGGCCCGCTCTGCGGGACCCACGAGCAGCATGCCGCCCGTGATGGTACTGATGTCAACCGGCGCTGGCAGAAAGCCGCCTTCGGCCCCGATCTGCCATACCTGAACGCGCGGATCGCTGAACTGTAGGATCAGGAAGCGCGAGTTGCACCCGTTGAGTAGGCGGAAGCGGTAGCGGCGCGGTTCGACATCCAGGAAGGGCCAACTCTGGCCGTTGACCACCATGACATTGCCGAAGAATTCCGGCTGCCAGATCGGCGAGACATCGCTGGGACCGCCGACTGCGGGATCCGGGATGAACGGTATGTCGAGATAGGGACTCGTCGGAAACGGGTTGAGCCCCTCGAAGAACGCCCGGTGATCCGGGTAGAAGAGGGATCCGTCGGCGTTGAAGGAGCGATCCTGGATCGCCATCGGGATCTCGTAGAACACGCCGAACGGATTGATGCCGGGTCCCGGGGCGGGGCCGGGCAAAATCGCCGGCGTGGGCTTCTTCTTTCTGCTGTCCAGCACCATGTCGTCGGGGCCGCCCCGGATGAGGTAGAAGCCCGCCGGGCCGGCGTACACGTTAACTCTCGTCATGCCTAGCGTATGGTCGTGGTACCAGAGGGTCGTGGCGCGCGGGTCGTTGGGATACTCGAACACGGCGAAGCCGTCGCCCCACGGTTCCACTCCGTTAGCTGCGAAGATGTCGTAATAGGTGCCGGTCGTCCATTGCACACCCACGACGCCGGCACTCCCAGCGGGAAGGTACCAGGCCTCCGGGTAGCCGTCGCTCTCCTGAAAGGTGTGCGCCCCGTGGACGTGCGTGATCATGGGGACGGGACCCGTATAGCGCGAATCGGCCCCCAGAAGCGGATTGCCCCAGTAAGGATCGAAAGGGTCCGCCGGTGGGCGCATGTCCCTATTTCCTATGGGGTTGGCCCAGTGCAGGGTCGGATCCACAGGGATGATGTGAGGGAGATAGTCGCCGGTCACCGGGTCGACGAGGTCGTTTATCCACTTGACTCGTGCCGGCTTGGCGAACTTGGCCTCGATGGTGAAGGCGGGGTAGAAGTAGCGGCCGCCCTGAGCGACGGTTCTCGGATCATCGGCGGGGCCGTAACTCCATACCGTTGTCGCCGGCAGGAAGGTCGGATTGCCGAGTGCGTCCGTGGCAGGCAGGATCTGCTGCTGGAACTGGCGCACCGCAATCTCGTAGTAGTCGATGTTCTTGCCGCCTGTCACCTTGATCTTGCCGGCTTGCGGCATGACCGGCGGCTTGACCAGCGGCGTCACATACTTCGGCACCGACGTCGGGTCCAAGTCCCCACCCGGGATCGGCACCGCAAACGCGCCCGGGGCGCTCCATGTGAAGAGCACGATCCCAGTTAGGATTAACGCTGCTGGCCACAGGAAGGCCATCCTGGTGGCTGCTCTTACGTGAATTGTTGTCAATTGTCTGTCCTCCTTGTCGCGTATATCACTTACCTACTGCGTGCGTCAGACGTAATCTCATGTCAGTCGCTGCTTGAGATATCCGGTAGGATGCCACCTCCTTCCCGCGGCAGATATCGTCAGCAAGATGCTCGCTTACACCAGTCGTTCAGACATCCCGGCAGTTGCACGAAGTGTGCCACGTGCCTGCATGTCAATAGATGCACGCCCATGCCCCGGCGTCGTCAAACGGACGCACTGCACCAACAACATCATGACCTGCGGGACACATCGGGCTGGCGGATCGCGTGGATTCGATCGAAGTCGCTGATAGCACCGACAGGGCTGGCGAGAATCGCTATGCTGCGTCGCGGCAATCTCATAATACGGGCTAGCACTTAGTGGTCAAGCCGTAGCTTGTTGCGAAGGCGACACAAGTACGGAGGAATGTATGCCCGATCCGCCAAGACGATCCACAAACACGCGCGCACGGCTGCGACGCGGACACAGCGCGTGCCGATTGCCACACAATACCGGGGAGGACACTGGTGAGGTGTGCAACAGATCATACAAGAGCTGACGGTTGGCTCCGGGCGCGCAGGCCATCTCTGAGCATACTCCGAGCGAAGGTGCGGTGCGCGTCATCGCCGGCGGCCTGCACTCCCCCGCGGACAGGAGATGATTGCGAACGCGGCTAACCGAGTGTCCGATCCGTAACCGCGCAACCGCCGTCGCTGCGCGGCGGGGGTGCAGCAACACCATATCTCGCCGGAAGGCGCGAGGGAATGGAGCATGCGATGGCATGTCGCAAGCGCTTTGGATGCTTGATGGCTGGCGCAGTGCTGGCTGCTCTGGCAACGGCCGGGGGCGGCGCTCCAGCGGCTCAGCGCATCGTCAGCACGGAGTGGCTATACCGCAACCTGACGCGGGGCGACATCCGCATCATAGACATCCGCGACAAGATCGCCGACTATTGGCAGGGGCACATCCCCGGCGCGGTCTACTATGCGCCAGACGCGATGAGGCTCGCGGATCACGGCGTGCCGGGGATGTTAATGCCACCACAGGCTCTGGCGATCATGCTCGGCAGAATGGGCGTGGGCAATGACACGATGGTCATCGTGTACACGGAGCGCGGTGACTACAAGGCGCCCTATCTCATCTGGGCGCTCGACTACCTCGGGCACGCGCGGGCTGCGGTCCTCGAGGGCGGCTTTCAGAAGTGGCAGGATGAGGGCCATGCGGTCACTCAGGACTATCCCCAGATACGTGCGGCGGGGTTCACGATCAGGTTGCATCCCGAAGTGCGGGCAACGCTGGCAGAGGTCAGACAGGTGGTCAACCGAGGTGGCGCGGTGCTGCTTGACGTGCGTCCCACGGACTTGTACACCGGCGAGAAGGGATTGTGGAAGCGGAAGGGGCACATTAGAGGTGCAGTCAACCATTTCTGGGGAGATGACCTCGATACTGACAGCACTTGGAAAAGCCGCGCGGAGCTACAAGCCACGTATGAGAAATTGGATGCGACGCCCGACAAGCTCATCATCGTGTCGTGTGGCCAGGGACAAATGTCGGCGCATAGCTACTTCACGCTGAAGTACGTCCTCGGCTACCCGAACGTGAAGAACTACGATGGCAGCTTCAATGAGTGGTCGAACATTAGCGAGCTGCCCGTCACGACGGGCGCGAGCCCGAAATGATCGCGGCCATGAACGCACGATCCCCAGGAATGGTAGCGCTGTTTCTGGCGCTGCTGTCTTGCCGAACCGGCATCATCTGCGAGGCCGCTGGCAACGAGGAGGGTTTACAGATGCCGACGCCTTCGCCGATGGTTGTCGTGGCACATGACGGCACCGGGGATTTCGGGCCGGACACGCCCGGCACGAAGACGGCGGGGTGGCAGGAGGCGATTGACTACTGCGTCGAGCACGCGCGCGACTTGTACGTCAAGGGCGGGTGGGGCGGCCGGACCGCCATCTACCATATTGCCGACACGATTCGCCTTCCCGCGACGCAGGATTTCCGGATCGACGGCGGGGTGTACGTGCTGAACTGGGTCGGGCCGGCGGACAAGGACCTACTCGTCGTGGATTCGGGGATGGATTGCCACTTCACATTCGGCATTCTCGTGTACGGCGGGATGGGCGCCGCGCTGAGGGTCAAGCCGGAACACCCGGTGCCGATTGACCAGTTCGCCGTGTTCACCGACTCGGAAATCAGGGCGTCGTCCATTGCCGACCCGCGGCCGTTCGAGCGCGGCGAGCGCAAAGGCGGCGCGGGAGTCGTGTTTGACACGAGCAAGGCGCCGATTGTGCACGCCGACTTCTACTTCACGGCAGTGCTGAACTTCGCGACGTGCGTCGAGATGCCCGATGCGGACGGCGCATTCGCGTACAATCGCGTGACATGCATGCACCTGCACACCAATGCCGACAGGAGCACGCTCCTGAAGCTCGGCAGCAAGAGCAAGCAGAACACGCTGACGCTCACTGTCGGAGTCGATCAGGGCGCGGCTGAAGTGAGGGGCGTTGACATCTTCGGCGTGAACAACGCGATCGAACTGAAGACACGCGGCGGCTTCCCGGAGGGCAACGATCTGATATTCGAGGAAGCGGCCGAAGGGAATCAGGTCAACATCATCCACGGGCGGGATCGATTCATCCCCGAGGATTTCATCACCGACAAAGCCGAAACGCCGACCAACCAAGTGACCTGGACGGGCGCGCCGCCGCCGGTACGGATCATCGAAGCAGGGGCCGGCACGTTTGAGTACACCCAGCGGCTGTATCCGGCGACGGTGCGGTTAACCGGCGGCAAGGTAACCAACGTCAGGCTCGTGCGCGGAGAGACCGGCGTGGATTACGAGGCATCCGCACCCGAAGCCATCGTGCTGAGCGTGGGCGACAAGCTGATCGCGGAAAGCAACGAACCCTCGAAGCTCGAGGTGATTCCGCTCAAAGCGAAGTAGGGACTCGCGCCGGCGGCGGGAATCGTATCAACGGAGCGCCGCCGGAGGCCGCCTGGAGGCGGGTGCCGCGGTCGCCCAAGGGCTTCGGCGCGGTGCCGGTTGCCGGCGGCGGCAGAGAGGGGCAGCCGAACGTGTTCCACGCGGTAGCGAAGGCAGTTGTGTGGATTGCAGCGCTCGCGGCGCTCGTCGTCCTCCTCTGGCATTTGCGCGCTCGCAGGGATGTGAAGCCCAACATCGCTGTCGCACTGCGCCTCTCTCTGGCCGCGCTTCTCGGCACGTACGCGCTCGGGCTTACCCTGATTGGAGTGGTGTTCTACTCCAGCCGCTCCATGCCCATGCCGGCGGTTCTCGGCGTAATTGCGCTGCAACTCGTGGTTGACGCGAAGCCCGCAGCTTGGCATAGGAAGGCCGCACGGGCGTGGGCAGTCGTTCTTGCACTCGAAACCGTCGCCATCGTTTACTGGGCAGCAAGAGCGAGAGCAGCAGACGAAGTTTCGCTGGGGGTGTGGGCCGCGGCGATCCTGGGCGTGATGGCCTATCTCGTCGGTTGGTGGTGGCCGAAGGCGCTCGAGCGAGAGGACCCAGAGGGGATCCGGCCTGGCTACTTGATCGGCGGCGCAACGTGGAGTCTGCTGGTTGTGGTCGACCTTGGCCGCGCGGCCTGGCTCGTTTTGTCGGGGCCGCCCCCCTGGCAAACATGGACGGAGCCGGGAGCAATCTACGGCTACTGGCACGAGCTTGTCCCCCTGCTTGGGATCCTGATTCTTCCTATCTGGGCAGTCGTGCCGATGCGGGTGCTCTATGCGGGACTGCGGAGGCACCGAGGAGACACCGCCGCGTATAAGCAGCGGACCGCTCTGCTCATCGCGATGGAAGTGTGCAGCGCCCTGGGACTGTTTGTGGCAATCGGTCTGGGCCTTGAGAGTTCCTGGCCGGCGCCGCGCGCAATCGCGACCGGCGTTGTCGGTTCAGTCGTGGCCTGGGTTGCCGCATTGATGTGGATACGCAACCTGCGCAAAGGGGCGCGGCGTGATCTCGTCGCATCATCAGCGCCCTAGTCGTTTGAGCGCGTGCCATCCGCGGCCGCAACGCCCGGATCCCGCCGTCACGCGAGCGGCCCGTCGCCGTGCTCGGCGAACCACTGCTCGAAGTTGTAGGTGGGATGCCACCCAAGCAAGCGCTCGGCATTGCCGAGATCGTACACGGCCGCAAGCCCGCTCCCCTTGTACCCGCGCGAGACAAGCCAATCGTACGCGCGCGGCCAGTACTTCTCCACCAGGCGTCTGACGTTCCAGTCCGGCCCCACTAGTATGCCGTCTTCGGCCTTATATGGGAGCGCATTGGTAGTGTTGATCGCCTCGAATGCCCGCAGCGGCTCGCCCGGCTTTTCTAACCCGCTCAACACGCGCGCCGCCGCTACGTGCGCCGAAACGATGTCCTGCACGACGGCGAAGCTGCCGGTAAGCATGAATCCGGTCTCCAGCTCCGGCTTCGGCATGAACGCGGGCGGGCGCAGGGCGATGGTCTGGACGCGGCCGAGATCCGCGAACATTCGCGCAATCTCCTCCTGCGCGCGCTTGGTGAAGCTGTAGAGGTCGCCGAGCGGGAAGACCCGATCCTCGCTGACCGGCCAGGCCTCGGGCGGGATGCGATGGTATCCGGCGGCGGCGATGCTGCTCGTGAGCACGATCCGTTCTATGCCGAGATCAGCGGCGGTCGCGTAGAGGCTCCACGTGCCCCTGACGTTCGAATCCAGGTACTGGTCATCGGTGTAAGGCTTCCAGGGATGGATGGACGCGCAGTGCACGATCATCTGCGCACCTGCCAGCGCGTCCGCGAGGGCAGCGGCGTCGGTGAGGTCGGCGCGCGCACATGTCCATCCGTCCGGCGGCGATGCCGGCTCGACGATGTCGAGACCCGTCACCTCGAATCCGGATTCGACGAGGGCGGGGGCGAGGTGGGAGCCGAGATGTCCGGAGGCACCGGTGATGACAACTCGAACGGCGTCAGTCATCCCTGGACCTCGCGGGGATTCCTACCACGGCTTCTGCGACAAGGGGATCAAGACGGTGTCGAAGATGTTGACATCCGGCGGCGCGGTGACGGCGTGGAGCACGGCCTGGGCGACTGTTTCCGGCTGCAGCCAATCGGGCCGCGGCTCGCCGCCGGGATTGGTGAGTGTCGTATCAACGACCCCGGGACAGACTATCCCCACCGCGATGTTGAGGCCGGCGCCGTGGAGTTGGCGGGCGACGGATTCCGTCATCCCGCGCAAGCCGTACTTGCTGGCGTTGTAGGCGCCGGCGTCGCCGGCCTCGCTCCAATGCGAGCGCACCGAGCCGATGTTGATGATCTTCCCCGTGCCGCCGGTGTCCTTCATCAGGCGGATCGCCTGCTGCATGCACGCGAACGCTGCGACGACGTTCAGTTCCAGGCAGCGCCGAAGTTCCGCCACGGGCAGCTCCTCGACCGCACCGAAAGCCGAGATGCCGGCGTTGTTGACCAGGATATCCAATCGGCCGAACCGGCGGCGGATGGTGTCGAACAGTGACGCGACGAAGGCTTCGTCGGTGACGTCGCCGGGCACGGCCAATGCCTGCCCGCCCGCTTGCGTGATGGCCGCTGTGACCTCGTCGAGATCGTCGGCGCCGCGCGCGGTCAGGATCACCGTCGCGCCATGATGGGCAAAGAGTTCGGCCACGGCCCGCCCGATGCCCCGGCTCGCGCCGGTGACGACGGCGATTCTGTCTTTGAGGCACGACACGTATCGGCTCCGGGGTGAGTGTGGTCGCGGGTAGTATATGGGGCCAGGGGAGAAGGAGTCAAGCGGAACGCGCGGCGAGAGAGCGGCGACGCTGCGCACGGGCGACGGCGGAGGTTGATCCTCTCTCTCGTCTCAGCGCGATGGAGCGACGTCACGCCAGGCAATTGCGCAGTTGTCGTGGGTCGCGGCGGTGAGCGCTACGACTTCGCCCCTTTGCCCTTGCCTTTGCCCGCCTGATCCGGCTTGCCGCCCTTGCCCTTTCCCGCGCCCGACGAAGCGGCTTTGCCGCCGGGCTTGTCCGACTTGCCGGCTTGCTGAGAAGCCGCGGCGGGCTTGCCCTTCGTGGCCGGGGTGCCGTGGCGGCCTTTCGCCTTGACCGGCTTGTTGAGTTGGTTCGGGTCGGCGCCGGCGCGGGCGGACACATCCTTCCAGCTCTGCTTCGACGCGCGCGCTTTCAGCACATCGCCGAACGGCTTGCCCGACGGCGCCGCGACGTTCGCGGCGAGCGCAATCTCACGCGCGGGATAGTTGCGCCCGCGCATCGCTTTCACATGGGACACCGGCAGCCCCCAGTAGCCGGCCATGCTGCGCACGAGGACTTGCTCCCCTATCGCCTTGTCGTTCTTCTTCGCCCACACGCGCTGCTTGTTGAACGCGCCCGGGTGCACGCCGAGCCGATGCGCGATCTGACCCCAGCCCCAGCCATGGCGCTCACGCATACGAACGATGTAGCCCAATTCGCGGTGGGAGTGGTGGCCGATGGCGAGGATGAGCACGATGTCGTGAATGCTCCACTTCGGGTAGAGCGGGACGACAACATGCACATCGGCGTCGAAGAACGCCGCCAGCGCAGTCAGGAGGAGCAAGTCTCCGGCGTCGCGTTCCTGGGCGGTGACGACGAGATAGGGCGCGGGAACCACCAGGTTCACGTCCAGCCCCGCACCAACGGGCGCAGGCGTGAGCGCGACGAGGGCAATCGCCCAGAGACAGGTGAGAAGGATCACCAGGAGAATTCGCTTACGAACCATCGTGAGACACCTCTTACACGGGGCCTCGGCCGTCGCGGCGTGAGCCGGGACTCCCCCAATACGGGCTCGCATGATTCCCCAGTTTGGCAGGTCTCCGGGGCTACACGAACCCTACCTAATTGTTCCACAGTGGGAGTGGAAGCGAAGGGGAAACCCGGCGCCTGCGGCGGAAGTAATACCGCGTATCGAGGGCGGCCCCGGGGCGGCCGGGGCCGTGGGGAGATATACTGCGATGTACGGCCTGCTCGCGGGCTGTCAATGTGCGCTTGACGGGGCTGCGCGACGGGTATGGCGCAGGCACCTGTGCGGGCTGTGCGAGAGCCTGTCGCGATCATTCGGGCCTCAGGCGCGCCTGTTAGCGACGCCGGACGCGGCGCTCCTCTCGCTGCTCGTGGAAGCGCAGACGCCGGCCGCGGAGGGTTCTCCGTCGCCGAGCCGTTGCCTGTTCCGACGGCCGTTCCACCTGCCAGTCGTCAGCACCAGGTCTCCCGGTTCCAGGTTCGCTCGCTCGATTGCCATAGCCGCTGCTGCGGCGAGACTCGAAGATGCGGTGCGCGACGGCGACGTGACGCCGCGCTGGGTTGCGCGTCTCGGCGCGTTGATCATTCGCCCCGCAGCGCGGCGGGCGCGACATGACCTCACGGATGTCGGCTTCGACCCGGCCATGCTGACGGAAGCTCAGCGCGAGGCAGCGCTGACGGAGCAAGCCTCGGGGGACTTCGACGCGCTGGCCGCGCCGACGGAACGAGCCTACGCCACTGTGTTCGGGCACACGGCGGCGCTCGCCGGTGCGCACGGCGGAGTGGCGGTGGTGCGTGATGTAGGGCGCTGGTTCGGTCGCCTGGCCTATGTCGCCGACGCGCGCGCTGACTATGCGCAGGACGTCGCCCACGAGCGGTTCAATGCGCTGGCGGCGTGCTTTGGGACGGCTGCACTGCCGCAAGGAGCGGCGTTGGCCGATGCGGCGATGGAGCGTTTACGGGAGGCGCTTGGGCGCCTGCGTCTGCTGCGGCACCGGGAAGTCGTCGAGCAGCTTTTCTCACGCGGGCTGCGCCGGAAGATCGCCTGGGCGTGCGGCGAGTCGGAGGGCGGGAAGAGGATTCGACGCGAAAAGCCGAAGGCGCCAGAGCGTCCTGCCGGGCGACCGCGATGGCGGGGCTGGGGATGTTCGGGTGGATGGAGCGAGGAGGAGGAGACTCAAACCGTGACGTGCTGCTGCTGCGGCGACGCATGCGCGCATTGCTGCCTCATCGCGCCCTGCGCGTGCTGCTCGTAAGCGGGATGTCGTTCGCAGGTGGAACCTGGCTTGGCGGCAGCTGGCGTGGGCCTGGTACTCATGGTGACCGCTGCTGATCGAGGGCGGCAACAGGCGAATCCACACGAGACGCGCTCGCGGCCCGGCGTTGCCTGAGTGGCACGCGCGTCGGGCACGCGCGAGGTCAGTCGGCGGACACGGTGATCACGCGCGACGCCTCGCCTGCTCGCAGGACCCCGATCTGATTCCGCAGCGTCAACGCGCCGAGGGTGACCGGCGCCTCACCCGCCACCACGACGTCGTCCGTCCCGGCGGCGGTGGTGACGCGAAACGCGACGGCCCCCGGCGCCGGCGGCGGGAGCGTCTCGATAGCGGGCGAAGACGCGCCCTCGCGCAGCGGCACCACGATCGTGAGGAACGTGATTGGGCCGGCATCGCAGTCGCCTTCGAACCGGAAACTCGCCACCGGCGCCTCCAGGTTACTCGTTACGCCCGGCGTTCCGTGGTTATAGGAGATCAGACCGGGCACGAGTTCCGCGACGGCCTGCGATGGCGCGACACACGCGAGCCACACGTTCGGCCCCTGGGCTTTCTGTGTCACGATCGCGCGCGAGTCAGACTCCATTTGCGGCTGACTGTCGACGCCGAGGTGAAACTGCTGCTCGAAGTGATGCGCGCCGCGGCCGGAGAGCACATCGCGGAGGATCCAGTAGTCGGGCTTGACGAAGAGAATCTGGCGCCGGTGGCGCACCGGCACGTTCGTGTAGCCTGCCTCGCCATCCACGAAGTCGAACGTCTCCTCGCTCAGCCAGTGGTGAACGACGGGCTTGTCGTCGAGCTGTAGATCGAGGTCATCAATCATGACCAGGCTGTGCGCGCGCGCCTGGCGGTAATACGCGCGGTCCTCGGGCAGGTTGTAGTTACACGTGCCGCCGTCCCAGATGAGCGTATCGCCATAGGCGTACATCTGGAAAGCGAGCGCATCCTGGTGGGTGTGCGAGTACATCGGCCCGGCATCGAACAGCAGGTAGC
>CP070648.1:3832508-3839526 GCA_020354555.1 Armatimonadota bacterium
CCGCCGTCCCACTGGCCGTTGGCGCCGCGCGGGACATCGGTGAAGCTCGCCGTTCCCGGATCGTACCATGTCTTGCCCGCCGCCACCGACACGAACTTCGCCATCTGACCGCGGGTCACGGTGAGCGCCGGCCCGTACATCCCGCCGCCGATCCCCGTCGTCGGCGCCGTGCCGCCCCACGAGGCCGGATCGGCCAATCGCTCGATGTAACCGTAGAAGATGTGCGTCCCGTCGGCATCGAGGCCGCCGCCCCCGCCGCCATCCCACTGGCCGTTTGCGCCCCGCGGCACGTCGCCGAAGCTCGCCGTTCCCGGGTCGTACCACGTCTTCCCGAAGGCGATGCACAGGAACTTCGCCATCTGCCCACGCGTCGCCGTGTCCGCCGGCGAGTACAGCGGCGGCACGGTCGAGGTGCCACCGGTCACGCCCTGGGCGTAGATCGCCTCGACGCCCTGCCAGATCTCATGGCTGCGCGGCACGTCGTCGAACGAGCACATCGCGAGCTTGTACACGTAGATGTCATTGTTGCCGTTGCGCTGGTCCTCCCATGCGATGCGGTCGCCCCAGACCGCGGGATACCATTGGTTTGCGGGGTCGCTCGCGATGTGACTCTCCTGGCCGGTACTGAGGTCGTACATGTAGATGTCGTTGCTGCCGTTGCGGCCGTCCTGCCACACGATGCGGTCACCCCAGACATCCGCGAACTCCTGGCTGCCGCTTGCGGTGCACACCGCAGTCTCCGTGCTCGTCGCGAGGTCGTACATGTAGATGTCCGAGTCGCCGCTGCGAGTGTCCTCCCACACGATGCGGTGCCCCCAGATGGCGGGGCGCAACTGATCGCCCGTTGCGGTGCAGATCGCCGTCTCCATGGCGGCCGCGAGGTCGTACATGTAGATGTCGAAGGTGCCGCCGCGCTGGTCTTGCCACACGACCCGGTCGCCCCAGATCGCGGGCTGGTATTGGTGGGTCAAGTTGGTGCAGATTGCCGACTCGGTGGCGTTCGCTACGTCGTACATATAGATGTCGAAGTTGCCGCTGCGCTGGTCATGCCACACGATGCGCGCGCCCCAGATGGCGGGAGGCCCTTGATACGCCGCGTTGGTGCAGATCGCCGTCTCCGTCGCCGTCGAGAGGTCGTACATGTAGATGTCCCAGTTGCCGTTGCGAGTGTCATGCCACACGATGCGCGCGCCATAGATGGCGGCACACTGCTGACTGGCCGCGTCACTGCAGATGGATCTCTCCGTGGAAGTCGCCAGGTCGTACATGTAGATGTCCCAGTTGCCGTTGCGAGTGTCATGCCACACAATGCGGTGCGCGAAGACGTCCGGGCACTTCTCCGCGCTGGCAAGGCCTGTGAGCCGCGTCTCCCCCCACGACGGGTCGAGATCGTACATGTAGATGTCGGGCTTGCCGTTCCGATAGTCTTCCCACACGATGCGGTCGCCCCAGATCTGAGGCCAGTGCTGGCCGGCTGGGTCCGTGCAGATCGCCGTCTCGGTCGCCGTCGCCAGGTCGTACATGTAGATGTCCGCGTTGCCGTTGCGGTTGTCCGCCCACACGATGCGGTCGCCCCAGATCTGAGGTGCCCCTTGGCCCACTTCGTTGGTGCAGACCGGCGTCTCGGTGGCCGTCGCCAGGTCGTACATGTAGATGTCGGAGTTGCACCAGTCGCCCTGATCGTTGCGGTAGTCATCCCACACGATGCGGTCACCCCAGATCGCAGGATAGACTTGATACGCCGCGTTGGTGCAGATCGCCGTCTCGGTCGCCGTCGCCAGGTCGTACATGTAGATGTCCGAGTCGCCGTTCCGATAGTCATACCACACGATGCGGTCACCCCAGATGGAGGGGCCTAACTGCTTCGCCGGGTTGGTGCAAATGGCGGTCTCGGTCGCCGTCGCCAGGTCGTACATGTAGATGTCGAAGTTGCCGCTGCGCCATTCCTGCCACACGATCCGGTCACCCCAGATCGCGGGGTGGTGCGCGAACGCAAAAGGTCGGATCGGGGTCTCGCGCGCGGCGGTCAGGTCGAACATGTAGATGCCGGTGTAGTTCGAATTGCGTCCGTCCTGCCAGACGATGCGGTCGCCCCAGATCGCGGGGCTGATTTGACCCCAGCCAGCTACACAGACAGGCATCTCCAGCCCGGTAGATACGTCTTTCATGAAGATGTCCGAGCCACGGAGCGCCGGTCGGTACTCTTCCCATACGATGCGATCACCCCAAATGGCCGGAGTGTCTTGCATGTTGCTGTTCGCCGCAATGGCGCGCTCATTCGGGATCGCCTCGGCGGGGCCGGCGAGCATACCCAGGAATCCAACAACGATGAGGAGAAAGATGACGCGCCTCACAGCCCTGCCTCCTTGTGGCGTCACGGTCGGTAACACCCACCGCCAAAGACAGGGTCGCGCGCTGAGCGTGCTTAGCCCCGAGGCGCAATCAACAGCCCGGCGCCCAACCCTGGCGGGCGCTCCGAGCGTTCGGCCTGTGGTCGGTAACTGAATCTGACTTCCCCGCCGCCCACGGCCTTCCTGTTGCGATTCGAGGCGCTTCGGGGAGGCAACCAGACTCAGTTTCGAAAACGGCCATAGTCCTACTCCGCGCGGGAATCGAAATCTTCGGCGGCGGCGGGCGGATTTGAGTTCAGAGCTGGCGTTTTCTCTAACTGTGGACTGATTGGGGCAAGTCCACAGCTCTTGTGGAAACAGAGAGGCCAGACGCTGTTCTCGGGCCAGAATCGATGCGAGAAGGGGGTATCCAGTCCAGAGTTTGGGCGGTCCCGGAGAGCGGAAATGCGGCCAATCGTGGGCGTCAACGGGCCACTAAGGTCTGTGGGCTCCCCGCTCTCGGTTTTCGCGGCGAGAGGTTTCGAGCGTAAGGGCGTGGTGGATGAGCTGGCAATCGTTGGCGGGTGAGCGCTGCGTCGCTACCAGAAGTGCCGCTTGGCGAAAGCGCGGCCCGATCCGGATTTCAGGTATCGTTCAAACGCGCTAGCTCGGCCTCGATTGTCGAAGCGGACTACTGCTACGATGCGCCACGGCACGTACCTCGACGTATGGGGCGACTTGCCAGCGTTATGCTCTTTGAGGCGTTCCTCTGGGTCCGATGCCAGTCCAACGTACCGCTGCCGCGGATCGCGCACGCTTTCAAGGAGATAGACGCACTTCACGGCAAGGCCCTCCTTCGCCGAGGCTTCGGCGGGCACCAGCCTTCGCCGGAACCACGGCTTGCCAGCCGTAGCTTCAGCGAAGGCTGGTGGAGGCGGTGGGAATCGAACCCACGTCCGAAGAGCAGTCCCCGCCGGCTACTACGAGCGTGTCCTGCGTTTAGTTTGTCACGACCGCACAAGCCCACAGGCGGGCCGCGCGGCCGCTAGTTCGTGGTGTTTCCCTGCCCCCTACGAACGTCAGAGGCTCGGTAAGCTGATCTAGTTGACGCTCAAGCCGGCCCGATCAGCGAAGCCGGGAGAGCGTCGCCACCTTAGGCGGTGGCGTAGGCCGGAACGTAAGTTTCGGCAGTTATAGGTTTGCACGTTGTTAACGAGGCCGTGCGCCTCGGCTCGCAACCGACGATTCCTCACTCCCCGTCGAGACCTTTCGCCCCCTTTCCGTGTGAGAGGCTCCGCCGCAGGAACGGCGAGCGCCTGCCCCCCCAATGCTATTGTACCCCGTTACGCCCGGAACGCACCCCTCTCTCGCGTTCCGCCACGAAGGCACTTCGCCCCGGCGACCTCAGCATCCCCGGCCGTTTCACGCCGGCGTCTAATACTCCCGGCCAATATATGGTATAAGCCCCATAGAAGAGCTAGGAACCGCGCTCCCCGCGTTTGGGGGCGCGGCCGCTGAGCTCGCGTTCCTTGTCGCGGTCCAGATCGCGCTGGGCAATGGCGCGGCGCTTGTCGTATTGTCGCTTCCCGCGCGCCAGCCCAAGCTCCACCTTGGCGTAGCCGTTGCGCAGGTACAGCCGCAGCGGGATAAGGGTTAGCCCCTTTTCCTGCGCCTTGCCGATGAGCCGGTCGATCTCACGCCGGTGGAGCAGCAGCTTGCGCGGCCGCCGCGGATCGGGGTTGTCGTAGCTGGCGGGATCGTATGCCGCAATGTGCATGTTATCCAGCCACAGCTCATCCCGCTCCGGCCGCGCGTAGCTGTCGCGCAGGGCGACCTTGCCGGCGCGCACGGACTTTATCTCGCCGCCGGTCAAAACGAGCCCGGCTTCGAACGTATCCTCGATACTGTAGTCGTGCCGGGCCTTGCGGTTAACCGCTATAACTCTGATATCCGACAATTGCGGTGCGCCGGTTGCTGGCGCAAAATCACTATACCGTAACAAGCGTTCGCTGTCAAGCGACCTCTCGATACAACGCTTCGTGCGAAAGAGGAGGCGCGGAGAATGAGACTTCGAAAACCCCAACTGGCGCGTATCGCGCTGGCGGTGATCTGGATCTTTGCGGTGGACGCAATGACCGTCGCCGGCGGCGAGCTGGTGCGGATCACTTCGCCGAAAAACGGCCAGCAGGTCAAGGGCACGATTCGCGTGGACGCGCAAACGGACCTCGAAGATGCGACGTACCTGATCTTCCGCGTGGACACCGAGCGGCCCCATTCCACTAATGGCCGCCCGTACTTCTACGTGCTCGACACGACGAGGCTTGCTGACGGCCCGCATGCGCTCGTCGCCGAAGTGTACGCGCGTGAGGGATTGGTCGGCGAGTCAGCCGCGGTGACGATTCAGGTGGCGAATGCAGCGGGCTCAGCGGTGCCTACGGCCGTTGCACAGAGCCCGGCCGCGGCGGTGCAGAAGCAGTCGACCGAGCCTGAGCCGGAGAAGGCGATCGTCGCGGCGCAGCCGCGCGCGGCTTCCGCTCGCCCCTCGGCTGAGAGCGCCGCGCCGTCGGAAACCGCGATGGCGGCGGCTGAGGCGACCCCGGGCGCCATCGACCCGGCGCCGTCGAAGACGCTCGCTCCAATGCTGATGGTGCAGTCGTCACCGGCTGCCGCTCCTGAGGCGGAGTGCCGTTCGCAGCAGCGGCCCGCAGTTGCTGCCGCTGAAAAGCCAGTGCTCCGCGTGGCCGAGAAATGCGCTGCCGCCCAAGGCGTGACGGTTATTCTGGACGGGCGTGCTTTGACGTTCGATGTCGAGCCGACGATTCGCGAAGGCCGTGCCTTTGGCGCGCTGCGAACGTTGGTGGAGGAGTCGGGCGGGGCCGTGAGCTGGGTGGCGGCCGCGAAGCAGGCCATTGCGAAGCGCGCCGGTACCGAACTGCGCGTGACGGTCGGCTCGAGTGAAGCCAAAGTCGGCGGTAAGGTAGTTGATCTCGGGGCCGCGGTACAGTTGGATAGCGACAGGACGATGGTTCCGGTGCGAACGGCGTGCGAGCCTCTCGGTTTCCAGGTGGCGTGGGTCGGCGATTCGCGCACCGTGCGCTTGTGCAGCACCGAGGCGCCGATGCAGGTCGGGATGCTGTTGGCGCGCTAACGAGCTAACGACGACGGATTCGAGAAGCACCTCCATAGCCTGAAGCCGGTTGGGGCGGCGTTCCCGCAAGGGACGCCGCCCTCGGCTTTGTCTGCCGACAACGCGAGATCGGACAACCGCTCAGCGCGGATCCTGGCAGGTGTCGGCGTCCGGAACGCTTATGAAGAAGACTCGCCGCGGTTCGTCACTCGGCGCCTGCGCCCGACAGACCGCCAAGCGTCTCGCGCAACTCGTTGATGCGCTCCAGCGCGGCGCGGTCCTTCGCGCCCACGGCCTCCTGCGCCCTGCTGAGGCGAGACCGCGCCTCCCGTACCTTACCGGCCACCTTGCGCGGAGCGATTTGCTCCAGAGCGGCGATCTCGTCGCCCGCCCGTCCCAGGTTCTGCTGGGCCAAGCCCCAGTTGCCGGCCCCGATGTTGGCCGCCGCGGATTCCACTCGGCGATCTGCAGCCAGACCTACGTGCGCCACGGCGACTACCAACTTCTGCTCCTGCTCCGCCACCTGTGTGCCTGCGGCTGCCCGAACGCGGCCGGCGTACACGACTGCAATGACGGCAATGACGATGAGTGCGAGAATGACCCACGCGAGGGTCATCGAGCGACGCGCCGGTGTGGCTGCTACCGGCGGCCGCTCGACGAGCGCCGCGGCCTGCGTTTTCAACCTGCGCAGCTCTTCAACAGCGATGTTGCTCTGACTCGCCACGGAGTCGACGTCGAGCGAGGCGAGCTTCTCGATGGTATCCACGCCGGCTCGGTCCAGGGCTTGGATCTTGCGCTCGTCCAGCCCTGCCACAGCGCCCGGATTCAGCGGAGCGGGCATGATGGCACCTCCCGGAAGTGTGTCTGCTCTGGCGCTTCCACGTCGCGCAATGGCGTTCCTGTCGGACACGTGCGCATTTCCGGTGCGGCCCTGGCCCGGTGTCGGGCCGGCGGCCGGTTGCTTTCATCGCTGTTTCCCTGAACCGGGCAGGTCGCGGTCGTTGACTATTCGGATTCGTGTATCAGCAGAGGGCCCCGGGGTGTGGTTCGGTTCGCGCCAGACGGGCTTGCGGACACATACCTGGCTACGGGGAATAGCCGAGACTCTCGACGTATGCTATGATAGGCGAGACATGATTCTCAGGAGACATTCTCGAACCGTCTCTACGTGGCTGGCGCGCATCGCCTTCGCGACCGTTGCGACGGGCTGTGTCGTACCAGCTGCCGCGGCTCCTGCCGAGCCGAGCTACCTCGAGCGGATCGGTGAGGGGATTGACCTGCTGCGGGGGGACACACCCCGCCAGGCGGAGGACGCCTTCGTTGCCGCGAATCTCCAGGACTACTCCGATCCGCTGGGATGGATCGGCCTGGGCGCGGCGCGCCTCGGGAGGGGGTATGTCGACCGCGCGATGGCAGACTTCGCGCAGGCAGCGCACCTCGCCGCAAGGGGATCGGCGCAGGCGCGGGCAGTCACTCCACTCGCGCAGTTCGGGCGCGCGATCTGCCTGCTCCAGCGCGGTGAGGTGCATGCGGCCGCGGAAGAACTGGAGGCGCTGGCGCA
>CP070648.1:3839626-3843781 GCA_020354555.1 Armatimonadota bacterium
CCACAGCGGAGCCGAAGTCTTCCCCCCAGCCAGAGTGAGGGCGCGGTGGCCCAAAGCTCTGCGGCGCCACACGCCGCCCTTTCAGTCCCGCTGAGCCGCTTCTCCCCGGTCAACGCCTGATGCACCGGTAATACACCTGGACTCTTCCGGACGAGGTTCGTTCGGGAGGTACCCCGCCGTCCCTTGCGTCCTTCCCTATGGAGTCTCGGCTATTGGAGTGGCAGCCCAGACTCCATGGGAACGGGATTCGTGAGCATGATCCTCTCGTCTGCGGGCCTTCCGGTGATGCACGAATCCCGGCAATGCACGAACCTCGATAGGTCAGCTATCCGGCGCGTCAGGGCTCGTCGTCGCGGGCGACACGCGCTGGTGAACCATGAGCGCGAGGAGCAATAGCATTGCTCCCATGAGGACGAACGGGAAGCGCAGCCCCGCGGCGGCGGCAAGCCAGCCTCCGAGCGACGGGCCCAACGCCATGCCCAGGGAGTTGGCTGAGGTGGTGAGGCCGTAGGTGCGCCCGAGGTAGCTGCGCGGGACGATGTTGGTGACGAGCGCGTTGACCGTCGGCGCCATGCCGCCGGCGGCGAACCCGAACAGGATGCGGATGGCGAGGAGCTGCCCGACGGTCCGGACGACGGCCTGCGGGAAGCAGAACAGGCCCGCGAGCGAGATGGTCAGGATGAGGACGCGGCGGTGCCCGAACCGGTCGCTGGATCTGCCGATGGTCACACTGGCGAGGGCGGCGACGATCCCGCCAATGGCGAGGAGCATGCCGGTGATTGAAGCGGCGCGCTCGGGGGTCTTCATCAAGCTCTCGACGAACAGCGGGAAGATCGGCCCGACGATGCTGCCGCTCAGGCTGAGCATGAAATAGACGAGGAGCAAAGTAACCACGCCGCGCAGACTGAGCAGGCCGCGGATGGACCCGGCGCCCATGGCCTCGTGGGGCTCCGGCCGCTTGAAGCGCTCGCGTGTGCCAAACAGCACGAGCAAGCCGCCGCAGAAGAGCAAGGCTCCGGTGACGGCGAACGGCACGCGATAGCCGAAGCGGTCGGCGACGGCGCCGCCGAGCCACGGCCCGACCGAGGCGCCGGTAAACACGGCCATCTGCATCAAGCCGAGGCTGTAGCCCATGCGGTTCTTAGGGGTGACGCTGGAGACGAGCGCGATCGAGGCGGGGACGGTGCCGGTGATGGTGCCCTGCAAGAAGCGGAGGGCAAGCAGTTGGTAAACGTTGCGGGCGAGGCCCATCATCCCCAGAACCACGGCGCCGCCGAACATGGCGCGCTGCACCATGAGCTTGCGGCCGTAGCGGTCCGCGACCATGCCCCACAGCGGGCCGGCGGCGGTCATCGTGATCCCGCCAGCGGTAGCGAGGAAACCCGCCCAAATGGGGACCACCCGATCGGGAACGCCCAGATCGCGGATGTAGAATGGGAAGAAGGGCATGACGAATGAGAAGCCTATGATGCAGAAGAGCTGCGCGACCCACGCGGCGTAGAGGGTCAGTCGCCAGCCGGGATCGCCGTCGGCGTCACCCGGCGGGTCGAGGGCGGGTTGCTCGTCCTCGAGTTTCGACGGCGGGGTGGGGTGTGTTTCCTCAGGTTCCACGTTCTACTTCAGTCCGCTGACAGATTCCGGGGCAGGCTGCGTTCGTGCGCCACGCACCGCCCTGCCCGGGTGGGTGACGCGCGGAACAGGACGATCACGGCTCTTGCATACTGAGGCAGGCCACAGCCCGCACCGGGGAGAGAGTCGCGCCGGAGATATCAAGCGCGACCGGGACAAACGGCACGTGCCGATTGACGCTCTACGGCGTTGTCTGTCTTCCGCAGTCGCAGGCGAATCTCCTGCCCCGACGCGACCGCGCGCAGGCGGCCGGCTTGTTCACATCGAAACATGTCCCTGGGGGAGATGCCGCCCGGCGCGGCGTGCTCGGGGTGAGCGTTGTCCGGTTCGGGGCCACGCGGCGGCACCGAGAACGGTCGAATCCGTGGGGCGATAGCACAAGGCGAACGGGAAAGAGACTGGACTACGGTCCATGCACGTGCCTCAATCGAAGCCGGCTTGTATAGTTGCTGCTGTTTTCCTGGGAGCGGTTGTGGGGCTATCCGGCTGCGGTCGGCAGAAGCCGCGACCGGCAGAGGCGTTCAGACCATCGCCAGCTCTCCTGGCAGCGCGCGAGGCGTGCGCCTCAGCCAACATCGTGATCTGCTGCGTTGACGCGGCGCGCGCGGATCACGTCGGCTGCTACGGCTACGGGCGGCCGACGACCCCGGAGATAGACGCGCTGGCGACCGAGGGCGTGCGGTTTGCCAACGCGGTAACTGACGCGACATACACGCTCGCGGCCGTCGCATCGCTGTTCACGGGTCAGTACCCCGACACCCACGGCGCCTCCGTGGTGAGGATGCGGATTCCGCTCGGCCTGACCACGCTGCCCGAGGCGTGCCGGGCGGCAGGGATGCGCACCGGCGTGTTGAGCGCGAGCGGCAATGTGATCAAGCCCCACGGCTTCGGCGACGGCGTGGACGACTTCGTGCGGGTGTACACGGGCAACCCGGAGGAAGGGCGCGTGCCGGACCTGCAGCGGGCGTGGCGCGAGTGGCTGGCGGGCGTCGGCGACGAGCGCTTCTTCATGTATGTCCACATCATGCCGCCGCACCATCCCTACGAACAGTCGGGGCAGTTTCAGGGCACCTTCGATCCGGATTATGCCGGCACACTGGGCCCGACGAGCGAGATCCTGTTCAAGCTCGATGCCGGCGAGATGCGGGCAAGCGAGCGCGACCTGCGCCACATCGTCGCGATGTACGATGAGGCGCTGAGATACGCCGATTGGGCGGTCGGAACGCTCGTCGGAGACCTGCGCGAGCGCGGCGTGCTGGATAATACGATCCTCGTCGTGTTTTCCGACCACGGCGAGGCGTTCGGCGAGCACGGGCGCTTCCTGCACTCCAGCACGGTGTACAACGAGCTGACGCACATTCTGCTGGCGGCCCGCCTGCCGTCCCGCGCGAAGGCGGCAGGGCGAACCGTGACCGGCTTTGCCCAGCTGAGCGACATCGCGCCCACTCTGGCGTCGCTGGCCGGGCTCGAACTGCCCGCGGAGCAGGTTCAGGGATTCGATCTCGCGCCCGAGATGTTCGGCGGGCGGGCAGTGAGACCGGCTGCCTTCTCGCGCTGCCTACGCGAACCGAAGCTGTTATGGTCAGCCGAGGTCGCCGGCGCAAAGGGGATCTTCGACGACACAGGGGACCTGATCGAGCTATACGACGTGAGCGAGGATCCGGGGGAGGAGAAGAACGTGATGCGCGAGCGCCGCGATCTGGCGCAGCGTGTCGCTGCCGTGTGGCGGGCGTGGGCGGCGCGACAAGCGCACCTCGGGGCCGCAGGCGAGGCGCCCACTCGGCGGGAGAAACTCGACAAGGATACCCGCGAGTGGCTGCGCTCGCTGGGCTACTTGCGATAGGCGGCGGCATCTCCCGGCGTTCGGGCCGGGCTCGCCGCGACGCGCCGCGCGCATTACAGCCGCGCGACGAGCACACGATCGAGCCCTGCGAGGTCGCGCTCAACGCGGGCGTCCGAGAAACTGTCTTCGGCGAGCGCGAGCACGGCCGGCGCCTGGCTCGCGCCGATCTCCATCACCACAGCCCCGCCGGGGAGCAAGTGCGGTGGAGCGTGCCGGATGAGCCGCCGGATGACCGCCAGCCCGTCTTCGCCGCCGTCCAAGGCGTGGCGCGGCTCGTAGTCGCGCACCTCGGGCATGAGGCCAGGGAACTCACCGGTGGCGACATACGGCGGGTTGGCAGCGATGACGTGGACCGGGTCGGATAACGGGTCGAGCAGGTCGCCGTGGAGGAGGCGGACGCGATCCTGCACGTTATGGCGGCGGGCGTTGGTCTCGGCGACTTCGAGCGCATCCCGAGACAAATCCATGGCGTAGACGATGGCGCGTTCGAGGTTGCAGGCGAGTGCGACCGCAATGCAGCCACTGCCGGTACCGACATCGGCGATGAGCGGCTCGTCGAATCCGCGCGCGGCGGCCAGGGCGTGCTCGACGACGTGCTCGGTCTCCGGCCGGGGCACGATGACCCGCGGATCCACGGCGAACTCCAGGCGATAGAACGCCGCGCGGCCGGTGTCATATGCAAG
>CP070648.1:3843881-3865582 GCA_020354555.1 Armatimonadota bacterium
ACGTACGTGCGCAGGTATGCATTCTCCACGCCCTCGGCGTAGGCGACCCACATCTCCCGCGTCGTGTTGTCATAGACCACATTCATCAGGTTGCCGCCGCCGTGCACCAACTGCGACAACTCGATCATTAGGGTCGAATTATAGTTGCCGTAGTTCGTGTTGAGGTGAGTCCACGCCGCCGCGTCGTCCATCGTGATGTACACGACGTACGGCAGCACGTTCGGGTACACCTCATCCGTCGCATCGTTGTCGGTCCAGATGTCGAGGTTGGGGTCGAACGCCCGCAGCTTCCGCCCCGCCGCAAGGTCGCCGTCTCCGATGAAGTAGTAGTATTTCTTGATGCGGTTGGCGCTGCTCACGATGTTCAGCCCCTGGTCGAGGCTGTAGGAGTCCTGCAGGATATCGCGGAACATCGCCCAGAACGGCACCCCGTCCAGATCGAAGGGGTAGTCCGAACCCGGGGAAGCACCCTTCTCCGTCAGCGCTATGCCCTCCGCATTCATCCCCGCAACGCTGCCGACCCAGCCGGCGAACCCGACGTTGGCATGCGCGACGCCGGTCTTGGGCAGATAGACCACGATTATCGGGTAATCCTGGAGCCCGACGTCGGTGGAGTAGTCGAGGTTGCGGATCTGGTAGAGATGGCCGTTCGCGCTCGCCGCGCCCCAGACACAAACCCCGCTGCACGCGTAGTCCGATACCAGCGAGACGCAATGCGCGCGGCGAAGCGTCAGGTACGCCGCACCCGAGCCGTCCGCCACGCCCTGCAGCTCCTCGACGAAGCGCGTCTTGACGTACGGCGATACGGCCGCCCAGGCGGCGTCCAGCGCGGCGTCGGAATAGCGAACCGGGTCCCCGGTCTGGTAGGCGGTTAGGTACCCCGCCATGCACGCATTGACCTCGGCCGACATCAGGCTGCCGTACGAGTATCCCATCTCGTACGGCGTGCCGCTGACGACGACCACCGGGATTTCGTCCGCTCCGCTGCCGACCGCAGTCCGGTAGCCGGCGGCCAGTGCAGGACTGGTCGCGGCGGCGACGAGAAGACAGAGGAAGAGTAGGGGAATCGAAGAACGGCTCACGATCGCACCTCCCCGGTGAGATGGCCCGCGCGGCCCCGCACGGAAGACGAGGTCGTACACGCCTGGATGCCGATGTGGGTGACCTCCGGCGCCGGCCGCCCACGGCTGTCGCACAAACACTTCGATTCAGTTAACCGCCCGACTCCCCTTTTCCTGCCCCAGCGATGATCCGCGCGGCGGGCGGCGCACGTAGTCGCTCAGACGAAAATGCACGTAATCGCGCTCGTACGCTGGCGTGGCACCCTCGGCATACGCGACCCACATCTGCCGCCCGCTTGCATCGTACACGACGTTCATCAGATTCCCCTGGCCGCCCGCCACGAGCCGCGACAGGGCGATCGCGAGCTGGGGATTGTAGCTGCCGTAGTTGGCGCGCATGTGCTGATCGGCCGCTCGGTCGTCCTGCGTGCTGTAGAGAACGCCCGCCCGCGGAACGGTCGCCGGATTGATGACGTCGCCCTCGCTCCATACCCGGATGTCGACGCGCGCGGCCCAGATCAGAGCCGCCGCGCGTCGGCGGCCGTCGCCGATAAGGTAGATGTACTCCTTGATGCGCCTCGCGCGGCGCACGGCGTCGAGGGCCTGATCGAGATTCGACGCGTCGTATAAGAGGTCGCGAAACATCACGAAGAAGGGCACGCCATCAAGGTCGCCGAGGGACACCGGCATGGCCCAGGCGCCAATCTCGCTCAGAGCTAGGCCGCGTGCATTGAGGCCCGCGAGGCTCCCCACGAAGCCGGCGAACGCGACGTTGGCGTGCGCTATGCCCGTCTCCGGAATGTACACGACGATCGCCGGGTAATCCTGAAGCCCCGCATCGGTGGTGTAGTCGAGGTTTCGAATCTGGTAGAGGCGTCCGTTTGCCGTTGCATCTCCCCACACCGCGAGCGCGCTGCAGGCCAGCCCCTCGAGCAGGGACACGCAGTGCCCGCGCCGGATCAACGCGTACGGCACGCCCGCGCCGGCAGCGACCCCCCGCATCTCCTCGATGAACCGCGACGGCACGTGCGGCGCGACCGTTGCCCAAGCGGCGTCCAGCGCGGCGTCGGAGTAACGCGCCGCGTCCTCGGCCTTGGCGGCCGCGAGGTAGCGCTCCATGCACCCCCGGACCTCGGCCGCCATCAGCTTGCCGTACGAGTATCCCATCTCATACGGCGTGCCGCTGACGACGACGACGGGAGTCTCGTCCGCGCCCCCGCCGACCGCGGTGCGGTAGCCGGCGCCCGCTGCCGGGGTCACTGCGGCAGCGATGAGGAGACAGATCAGGGGAAGCGAGAAACGCCTCATCATCGCACCTCCTGGGCGAACGCCTGAGCCGCCCCGCCACGACGACGAAGTCGCGCTTGCCTGTGTGCTGCCGCCGGTCGCGCCCGCCGCCCTCCCGCGGATGGTGACTATGAGGTCGGCCGTCGCACCCGGGCTTCCGTTGCCCCGCGATTATCCGCGCGGCGGGCGGCGTAAGTAGTCGCTCAGCCGGAAGTGCACGTACTCGCGCTGGTGCGCGGGCGTGTTTCCTTCCGCGTAGGCGACCCACATCTCGCGGCCCGCGGGGTCGTACACCACGTAGGTCAGCCCGCCGTCGGTGCCGACGAGACGCGACAGCTCGATGACCAACTCCGGGTTATACTGCCCGTAGTGGGCGTTGAAATGATCCCACGCCTTACGGTCGTCCATGGTCACGTACACCAGGTTGGGCATCACCTGCGGCGCGACTTCGTCCGTCGGATCGTTGTCGGGCCAGATGTCAAGCTCGGGCGCGAATGCCCTGATCTTCGCCGCCGCGCGCCGGCGGCCGTCGCCGATCATGTAGTAGTACTTCTTGATGCGCTTCGCGCTGCGGACAATGGCGAGCGCGTCGTCGAGGCTCGCCGCGTCCTGGAGGATGCTGCGGAACATGACCATGAAGTGCAAACCGTTGACATCGAACGGGTAATCGCTTGACGGCGATGCCCCTTTCTCCGTCAGCGCGATGCCCTCCGCATTCAAGCCCGCCATGCTGCCGACGAACCCCGCGAACGCGACGTTGGCGTGCGGAATGCCGGTCTCCGGAATGTACACCACGATCACCGGGTAATCCTGAAGCCCCGCATCGGTCGTGTAGTCGAGGTTGCGGATCTGATACAGGCGGCCGTTGGCAGTGGCGGCGCCCCACACGGCCACGCCGCTGCACGCGAAGTCTTCCACCAGCGGCACGCTGTGCGCGCGTCGGATCAGCGCGTATGGCACGCCCGCGCCGGCGGCTACTCCGCGCAGCTCCTCGAGGAATCGAGCAGACACATACGGCTCCATCGTCGCCCACGCCGCGTCGAGGTTGGCGTCGGTGCAGCGCTCCGGGTCGTCAGCTTTCGCCTTCTCAAGATAGCGCCCCATGCTCGCTCCCACTTCATCGCGCATCAGGCGGCCGTAGTCGTAGCCCATCTCGTACGGCGTGCCGCTCACCACGACTACCGCAATCTCGTCCCCGCCGCTGCCGACCGACGTGCGGTAGCCCGCGGCCAAAGCCGGGGTCATCGCGGCGGCGATGAGGAGCAACACGAGGCAAATCGAGTAACGCTTCATCCTAATACACCTCCATGCCGACGGGCGCGGCCAACCGCACTGCGCCCTTCTGTCGCACATTCGACGTGCGCCCGTGCGCTCCTCGCAGCCCCGCAGCTCGCCCGGCGCTCTCGCTCTTGATGAGCGCGACCGGCGGGCAGCGCGAGCTCGTGTCTTCCACGTCGCCTCAACGCAAAGCAGGTTCGCGCTCCGCGAAAGCGAATCGCATATCATCGCCGCCGAGCAGCCCGGCCGAGCCCAGGCGGCCTGTTGCCCGCGCGGCGCCGGTTTCGCACACACCGCCACCAGGAGAGATCAGCCATGCCTTCGCGGTTGGAACGAATCTGCGGCAAGCGCTGCCCGGGCGTCGCCCCGCACGACCTCGTGCGCGAGGACTTCGAGCGCCTCGCGTCGAGCGTTCGCTTGCGCACCGCCCGCATGGCCGAGGAAGCCATCCTCATGCAGTCGGTCGAGGGTCACGCCCACGAGGGACACGTCACCTTCCGCGGCCGGCCCTTCGTCAATACCGCCATGGATGACATCGTCGTATCCCTCGGGCGCGACCCGCGGCTGGTCGCCCGCCACCGGCAGACGCTGATTGACGAAATCGCCGACTGGGCGCGCCGCGCCATCGCGGGACAGGCCGACACGCTGCTCGTGACCGAGGATGCGGAATGCCTGCTCGATATCGGCTTGTTCCGTCAGATCGAGGTCGAGCCGGAGGCAGTGCTGCGCGGGCTCTACGTCGGCGGCCTGCGCGATGACGTCGCGGTGCGCCGGCGCGCGGAGGACAAGTATGGCATCCGCATCGGCGGCGGCGCGTCGTATCTGGTGGACGTTGACCGCATGCAGAAGATGAAGCTCGACGCGCGCAAGCTCGCCAGGGGCAATCACGAGGACGACATCGAGCGCTATCGCGAGGAGGGTCTCATCATCGCCGACGAAGGCGAGCGCGACCATCACGACAATGTCCGCTACCTCTACATCAGGCATCGCACCGGCGGCGGCGCCTCCGACGACGCGGCGATGCTCGCCGCGGGCAAGCTCTACGGGCCGAGCGGCGCGATCGGAACTTTCCTCGCCGATGCTGTTGATACGCTCGAGAAGTACGCCTCGCGATGCGCCGACCAGGATAACGGGATCTCGGAGATGATCGCGGCGGATTGGCCCGAGCTGGGCGTCAGCGAGGACGACCTGGTCCTGGTCACTTACCTGTGCGCCGCGCCGGATGATCCGGAGGTCGAGATCCCCGACTGCTCGCTGCGCTATCTGCTCGAGATAGACCGCAAAAGCGACCAGACCGCCTTCGAGTCGCACCTCGCGTACGTCCAGGGCCGCCCCCGCGCGCGCATGAAGATCGGCTCCGAGGATGCCGACTCCGAGGAGTTCTACGAATGGTTCGACGAGCACTGGAAGTCCGCGCGGTAGCACCAGGGGGGCAAGCGAGCGCAAAGCCGCGAGATCCGTCGCGAGTCCGCCCAGCACTGGGGCGCGCACGGCGGTGATGAGCATCGCTTGCCCGACCCAGTCCGCTCTGCCAAGCGGCGCCCATCCGCCGCCGACCCCGATCATCCCCTTCGCCGCAGCAACCGCATGAGCCACCGCAGGGGGCTGCGCTCGGCGGCACGGCTCCAGTGCCGCGACCCGCACTCCGGGCACTGGGGATACAGCAGATACGGCCATCCGCGCAGGTTGCCCGTCTCGAACTCGCGCCCGCACTCCGCGCACTTGAAGAGCCGGAAGGTCAGCCATTCGTCGGACCCGCAAGCAGGGCATCGCCGCGGAGGCTTTCCGCTCCGTGGCGCCCACCACGGCTGCTGGCAGCGGCGACACACCAGGCGGCTGCCGCGCGCGACCCGATGCAGCTGCACCCGAAGCTGCCCCTCGCGACACAGCTCGTTGTAGAGATCCTGCGGCAGGCGATGCGCGGCCGTGCGGTGGCTCCCCGCAGCGGCATCGTGTGTCCGTGTCGTCTCCCCGCGCCCTGCGGACGCCGTCGGAATCAGCCGCTCGCCGCACGCGCCGCACCGGGCGCGCGCGAGGCCAATATCCTGCGGCACGCGGTTGCGCCGGCCGCACTTCAGGCACACGGCGGTGATCGTGCCGGCTGTCGTCGGCCGGTCGCGCGGCGGCGAGGGAGGTGGGGACGGTCTGGTGGCGGGCCGGGGCTGAGGCGCGCTCCGGCTCTCTCGCCAATCATCATATGCCCCCCGCAGCTCGGGGTTGCTCAGCACCTCGTACGCGCGGTTGATCAGCACCATCTGCTGGTGGCTGCCGCCGAGGTCGGGGTGGGCGTTGAGGTGCGCGACCAGCGTGCGGTACGCGCGCTTGATGATCTCCGGGTGCGCCTTGGGATGCACCTGCAGCACTTCGTAGTAATCAACCTCGGAATCAAACTGCAGGCGCATGTGTCACCGTGTCAGTGTACTCGTGATCCGCCGCGAATTCGAATAGTAGGGCAACCGTCCTCGGTTGCCGACCGCGCGGGTCATCCCGATAGTAGGGCAACCGTCCCCGGTTGCCGACCCGGTAGGGCTGTACGGCGGTCGTCTCGCCGGCGGCGAGCAAGCAGCGGCTGCCGACCTGACGGGCTCGCCTTCTCCGCCGAACGAGCCCGGGGCACAGCATGCTGTGCCCCGACAGCTTCGCATCCGCGACCACCGGCGTTCCCGCCGCAGGCGGACGAGCATCCGCGGCTTGTGTGCTCCCTACAGCACCGCCGCGGCGCTTCGGATGAGCGCGACGGTCAGCCGGCCGAGCGGCGCGAACTCCCCGATCTCCATCCGTTCGCTTGCGCTGTGCGGGTTGTCGTAGCCGCAGCCGAGAATCGCCGTCGGCACGCCGTGCTGGTTGAAGATGTTCGCGTCGCTGCCGCCGCCGGTCGTTTCCAGCTTCATCCGCCGCCCGACCGCGCGCACCGCGCGCTCCGCAACCTCAATCGTTGGGCTGTCCGCCGCTAGGCCGAACCGCCGATACTGCGGGCGCACCTCGATATCAATCCCGCCGCCGCCCTCCGCCGCCGCGTCGTGAATCCGTTTCAGCATGTGCTGAAGCTGCCGCTCCAGCTTGCGGTTGTTGTGGCTGCGCGCCTCGCCTTCGAGTCGCACCCGCTCCGGCACGATGTTGGTCGCCACGCCGCCCTCAATGATGCCGACGTTCGCCGTCGTCTCGCGGTCAATTCGTCCCTGGCGCATCCCGGCGATGGCGCGCGCCGCGATGCGGATCGCGTTGACGCCTTTCTCCGGCGACACCCCCGCGTGCGCCGCGCGGCCGGTGATAACCGCCGTGAAGCTGTCCTGGCTCGGCGCCTGGTTGACGATGCGCCCGACACGCCCGCCGGAGTCGAAGGTGAAACCCATGCCGGCGCGCAGTCTCCCGGGATCCAGCCCCTTGGCGCCGAGCAGGCCGGCCTCCTCGCCGACGGTGAATATCACATCGAGCGGCGGATGCTCGATGCCGTCCTCCGCAACGCAGCGTAGCGCCTCGAGGATCGCCACCACGCCGACCTTGTCGTCCGCGCCGAACGGGGCGTCCCCGCTGCTCACGATGTACTTCCCGGCAACGCGCGCCTGCACCGGGCTTGCCTGCGCCACCGTGTCGAGATGCGCGTTGAGCAGCAGCGACTGCTGCCCGCGCCGCGAGCCGGGCACGCGCACGATGACATTGCCGACCTCACCGCCGAAGCTCCGGTGAGCGGAATCGCGCCGCGGCCGCAGCCCCATCCCGCGCAGTTTCGCCATCACCACCTCGGCGACCGCCGCTTCGCGACGCGACGGACTCGCGATGCGCGTCAACTCCATCAACTCGGCGAGCATGCGCTTGCCGCTGACCATGCCTCACTCCCTGATCTGCGCCCCAACCTCCGCGCGCAGCGCGTCCCTGATGTTCGTCAGCGCGCCGTCGACCTCCTCGTCGGTGAGCGTGCGCTCCGGGTGCCGGAAGGCGAGCGAATATGCGATGCTCTTGTAACCGCGCGGCACTTGCTGCCCCCGGTACACGTCGAAGAGATCCACGCGCTCCAGGTTGTCCCCTGCGTGCCCTGCGATGACCTGCTCCACTTCCGTCGCCGTCACGCCGCCGGGGATGATGAGCGCGATGTCGCGCCGCACCGCCGGATACCGCGACAGCCGTCGGCTCTGCGCCGCCTTTCCAGCGCGCCGCCTCAGGGCATCGAGGTTGATCTCCGCCACGTGCGCCCCGTCCGGCAGGTCGTAGTGCGCCCGCACCGGCCCGGACGGCGCGCCGAGCATCCCGATGCGCTCGCCGTCGAGCACCGCCGCCGCCGTCTGCCCCTCGCGCAACGACGGATGGGACAGCGGCTCGAACTGCGGCACATTACCGCACATCGTGCGCGCGAACTCTTCGACGATGCCTTTCAGCGAGTAGAAATCCGCCCGCGCGGACGCCGGGTCGAGGCTCCAGCGACTCGTCCACGAGCTCCCCATGACCGCGATGCCGACCGTGCGCTGCTCGCGCGGCAGCTCGCCCTCGCCGCACGGCAGGTAGACGCGCCCGACTTCGAACAGCTGAACGTCGGTGACTCCCCGGCGGCAGTTGTGCGCCAGCGCCGAGAACATGCTGTCGAGCATCGTCGTGCGCAGCGTCGTGTATTCCTCGCTCTTCGGGTTCTTGACCCGCAGCGCGCGGCGCACGGGATGCCCCACCGGCAGGTGCAGTCGGTCGAACACGCCGGCGTCGGTCAGCGTGTAGCTCATCGCCTCGTTGAGGCCGCACGCCATAAGCGCCGCTTTCGCCCGCAGGTCGAATTCCAATTCCGGCGCCTGCCGCCCGGGCGCTGCCGCGGCCCTCGTCACCGTCGCAGGGATATTGTCGTATCCATGGACGCGCGCGACTTCCTCCACCAGGTCAATCTCCGCTTGCAGGTCCGGGCGGTAGGTCGGGCAGGTCACGCGCAGCGCCTTCCCGGCCTCGACGTCGAGATGCAGCCTGCGCAGCAGCGACGCCATGCGCGACTTCGACAAGCGCGTCCCGAGCAGTTGGTTCGCGCGCTTCGGCCGCAGCTCGATCGTCACCGGCAGCACGACCTTGGGGTAGGCGTCAACCACGCCCGGCGCGACCTCCCCGCCGCTCGCGTCGGCGATCAGCGCCGCGACGCGGTCAACCGCGGCCGCCGTCCCACCGGGATCAACCACGCGCTCGAAGCGATACGATGCCTCGGTGTCCAGCTCCAGCGCCTTGCGCGTGCGGCGAATGCTGACGCGGTCGAAATGCGCCGACTCCAGCAAGACGCGCGTGGTTGACCAGCTCACTTCGGTGTTGGCCCCGCCCATGACGCCGGCGAGCGCCACCGCCCGCTCCGGGTCGGCGATGACGAGCACCCCGGCGCCGAGCGTGCGCTCGACGCCGTCGAGCGTCGTCAGCGGCTCGCCCTCCTGCGCGGTGCGCACGATGATGGCGGCGCGGCCTTCGGCATCCGGCTTGATGAGATCGCAGTCGAAGGCGTGCAGCGGCTGTCCCATCTCCAGCATGACGTAGTTGGTCGCGTCAACCACGATGTTGATCGGCCGCATGCCGCAGCGCAGCAGGCGGTGGATCATCCACGGCGGCGACGTCTTTACCTCGACCCCCGTCACCACGCGCGCCGAATAGCGCGGGCACAGATCGGGGTCATCTATGCGCACCGACGCCAAGGCTTCCGCCGCCTCGCCCTGCTCCTGCATCTCGATCGGCGGCGGCGTCAGCGGCAGGTCGAACGCGGCCGCCACCTCCCGCGCGACGCCGAGGATGCTCAGGCAATCGCCGCGGTTCGACGTCGGCTGCACGTCGAGGACGAAGTCGTCGCCGACCTCTTCGATGCCCTCAACCTCCAGCCCGACCATGGTCAGCCGCCGCCCGACCTCCTCCGGCGCCGCTTCGACGGAAACAAACTCTTTGAGCCAGCTATATGGAACCTTCATCCCTCACTTCTCCCCACGCATTCCTCTGCGCCCTCTGTGCTTCGTCCCGTTCGCCGCTCAGAACTGCTCCAGGAACCGCATGTCATTGTCAACCAGCAGGCGGATGTCCTCGATGCCGTAGCGGCGCATCGCGATCCGGTCCACCCCGAGGCCGAACGCCCACCCGCTGACCTGCTCCGGATCGTAGCCGCACACGCTCAGCACGTTCGGGTGAATCAGCCCGCAGCCCCCGATCTCCAACCATCCCGTGTGCTTGCACACCGCGCACCCGCTCCCCTCGCACAGCCCGCAGCTCACGGAGTAGTCCGCGCTCGGCTCGGTGAACGGGAAGAAGTCCGCCCGGAATTGAATGTCCGTTTCCGCACCGAAGAACTCGCGCACGAACAGCGCCAGCGTGCCCTTGAGGTCCGCGAAGGTGATGTCGCGATCCACCGCATACCCCTCGAGTTGGTGGAAGGTGTGCGACAGGCGCACCGACACCGCCTCGCGCCGGTAGACCTTCCCCGGCGCGATGATGCGCAGCGGCGGCTCGCGCTCCTCCATCACGCGAATCTGCATCGGCGACGTCTGCGTCCGCAGCAGGATGCCGTCGGCGACATAGAACGAGTCCTGCTCATCCATCGCCGGGTGTTCCTCGGGGTAGTTCAGCGCCTCGAAGTTGTAGCGGTAATACTCGACCTCCGGCCCGTCAACTACTTCGAATCCCATGCCGACGAAGATGGACTTCATCTCCTCGAACACCTGGGTCAGCGGATGGCGGTGGCCGATGCGCTGGTGACGGCCGGGCAGGGTGACGTCGAGCGCCTCCGCCGCCAGCCGCGCCTGGCGCTCCTCCTCGGCGATCTCCGCCGCTCGTTCATCCAGCGCCGCGCGCAGGCGCTCCTGCACTTCGTTGGCCATCTTGCCCAGGCCGGGCCGGTCCGCCGGAGGCAGATCCGCCAGCCCGCGCAGGATACCCGTCAGCGCGCCCTTGCGCCCGAGGTAATCCACCCGCACCTGCTCCAGCTCGGCGCTCGACGTCGCGTCAACGATGCGCGACACCGCCTCCTCGTGCAGTCGCCGAATCCTGTCGCGTGTCTCCATCGCGCGTTCTCCTTTTCCCGCTCATCGCCCCGGTGGTTGCCGCTCCCGCCAATGGCAGAATGGCAGCGCAGCCGCTGGTCCTGAGCAGAGCCGCAGGATCCTCGGCCGCGAACCACCCAAACAACAAAAGCCCAAAGCCAGGGGCGAAGGCTTTGGGCTCCGTGGTGCCACCCTCATTGGCCGCGTACGACAGTCAATCCCTGCCCGCAGCCCGCTCTGTGCCTGTAACGGGGCATCCGGCCGGGCCTACGCAGGAAATGGCGTCGTCGCGCGTTACA
The DNA here is from genome assembly GCA_020354555.1 of Armatimonadota bacterium. Taxonomy (NCBI): domain Bacteria; kingdom Bacillati; phylum Armatimonadota; species Armatimonadota bacterium. The sequence goes on from CP070648.1 coordinate 3,854,781, forward strand.
CTCCTCTCCCTCTCCGGGAGAGGCTTGCCCGCCTGCGGCGGGCTGGGTGAGTGTCGCGGCCACCCGCCTCACTCCATGCCTTGGCCGCGCGCGACCACCACTTCCCTTCAGTCCGGCGGCTCGGGGGCGAACTTCCGCCGCGCGCGCCCGGGAGGGCTTCCAGCCGGTGACCCTCCCTCTCTGCGGGCCGGGGTGCGGCGTACTCTTCCCCGTCATCGCCTGTACCGGTCTGCGACAGGATACCACAATCGGCCGCCGCGCGCAACTGAAACGGAACCGCGACCGTCCATCACCGATGCCGCCCCGTGGGGAGGTGTGTCTCCCCGCCCGGCGAAGCCTGCCGTGGTACGACGTCCGTAGTCCCGGCGAGGTGCTTCCACAATGCAGGTACTGCTCGAGGCGCAAAAGCGCGAACCGATTGACGTCCTTGTCGCCGGCGGCGGCATCGCCGGCTTCTGCGCGTCCGTCGCGGCGCGGCGGGCCGGCGCGCGCGTGCTGCTCATCGAGGACATGGGCTGCCTGGGCGGCAACGCCACCTCCGGCGGCGTCGGCGCGTTCTGCGGCGAAACCCGCGGCCAAGGGGAAGTCTTCGATGACATCATTCGGCATCTCGGGGAACTGGACGCGGTCGCCCCGTACAGGCCCTACGAGGAACGGGAAGCACGGCAGTTCGATCACCAGGTGCTCGCCTATGTGCTCCAGGAGATGGCGGCCGAAGCGGGCGTCGAGGTGCTGCTCTTCACACACGCCGCCGCTGCGGTGCGCGAGGCCGATCGCGTCTCGGCGGTCATCTTGAGCAATCGCTCCGGCCTCGCTGCAGTTCCCGCGAGCGTCGTCATTGACGCGACCGGCGAAGCGTGCGTGGTGCGCGCCGCCGGCCTGCCCGTCCAGCCCGACGGCGACGGAGCGCTGCCGATGTCGGTGATGTTCTTCATGCGCGAGGTGAACGCGCCCGCAGACCTGCCGCCCGCCGCCGTCGATCCCGAGTTGGCGAGCGACCCGCCCATGATCTCGCGGTGGCCGGAGCCGCATGGTAAGCTCGGCGTCAAGGTCAAAGTCGTCGGCTACGATGCCGCCGACGGTGACTCCCTGACCGCTGCCGAGATGGCCGGCCGCCGCGTCGCGATGCGAGTCGCGAATCATCTGCGCGCCGGCGACTACGCCGCGCATAAGTTCGACCATTTCAGCGCGCGCATCGGGATTCGCGAAGGCCGCCGCATCCTCGGCGATTACACGCTGACCGAGCAGGACGTCCGCGCCGGGCGGCGGTTCGACGACGGGGTCGCGCTGGGGCGCTTCTACTTGGACTATCACGATCCGAGCACGCCGCGCCGCATCAGCCGCTTCGACCGCGCCGCCGCGCAGGTGCCGCCGTACCACATACCCTATCGCTGTCTCATCGCGCAGGGAGTGGAGAATGTGCTCGCGGCGGGACGCTGCCTCTCCGCCGACCGCGCCGCGCTGTCGAGCGCGCGGGTCATGACGACCTGCGCCATGATGGGCCAGGCGGCCGGCCTCGCCGCCGCACAGGCATCGGACGGGGATGTGCGCTCCGTCGCCGGGGCGGCGCTGGCAGAGGCCCTGCGCCAGCGCGGCGCCGAGCTCTAGCCCCGGGCTTCCGCCCGTGCAGTGAGGTGCGCCACGCCCCTCCCGCTCGCCGGAGTGTCGCAGTCGCTCCCCCGCAGCCCGAGCGGGCAGGGCGCAGACGGGCCTGCGGCGAACCCTCGCGCCTGTGGCGGATTGCCCCCGCTGCACGCGCCCGGGCATTGCGGTGTACGAGCCAATCCTCGGTCGTCGTGCAACCTAATCCGGGAGTGAAGATCGTGACCCCTCGCGAGCGCTATCTGGCGGTTTACCGCTTCCAAGAGTTCGACCGCTGCCCGATGACTGACTGGGGCCCGTGGGCGACTACGCTCGAACGCTGGAGGTCCGAAGGTTGGGATGGCAAGGAAAGCTTCGCGGAGACCTACCGCTTCGATCCCATCGAGCAGGTCGGCCTGGACTTCGCGATGCTGCCGCGATTCGAGCGAACCGTGCTGGAGGACGACGGACGCGTGCGGCTCGTGGTTGACGAGCGCGGGGTGACGTGCCGCGAGCTGGTCGAACGCACCGAGACCTCCATGCCGCACTGGCTGGACTTCCCGGTCAGGGATCGCGCGTCGTGGGAGCGGATGAAGGAGCGCTACGACCCCCGCGATTCCCGCCGTTACCCCGCGGACTGGGACGAGCGCAAGCAGCGCTGGGCCACGCGCGACTATCCGCTGCAGCTGCAGGGCGGGCGCGACACCGGGTTCTTCGGGCCGGTGCGCGGGTGGATGGGCGCCGAGGGGGCGATGCTGTGCTTCTACGACGACCCGGCCCTGATGCACGAGATGATGGACTTCCTCGCCGACTTCACCATCGAGGTCATTCGCAAGTGCCTCGACGAAGTCGAGGTGGACGCGTTCTGCTTCTGGGAGGACATGGCATTCAAGACGACGTCGCTCATTTCGCCCGGGATGTTCCGCGAGTTCATGCTGGAACCGTATCAGAGGGTCTCGGATTTCGTGCACAGCCAGGGCGTGCCGATCACGATGATGGACAGCGACGGACATATCAGCGACCTCATTCCGCTGTGGATCGAGGGCGGGGTGGATATGATCTACCCGTTCGAGGTCAACTCGGGGATGGATGTGGGAGAGGTGCGCCGCCGCTACCCGCGGCTGGGAATGAGCGGGGGGATAGACAAGCGGGTGCTCGCCCAGGATCGGGCGGCGATTGACGCCGAGCTGGCGGCAAAGATGCCGCTCATCGCGCACGGCGGCTACGTGCCGACGATAGACCACGCGCTGCCGCCCGACATCCCGCTCGATAACTTCCGGTATTACATGGAGCGCAAGTGGGAATGGATCGACCGCATCGGCGGCGGGAGTTGATCGCATAGGGACCGGAAGACACCGAGAGGGACAGATCAGTCCGCTGCTTCCGCGGACTGCGCGGGACAACACGAGCCGCAGAGCTCGTGGAGATCGCAGGGGGATCAACTGGCGGGCAGGTTCGCCTGAGCCTTGCGGAAACAGGCGGCGTCATCCGGCCCGCCCTGTGGTTCACGTCGTCATTGAGGAAGCCGTGTCATGCGCCGTAGGCACGCAAGTCCGTGGATCGCAAGCCCCCTTTACCCCTTGATCCCCGTCAGCGTCACGCCCTGGATGAAGTAGCGCTGGGTGAAGAAGAACAGCAGCACGACGGGCACCACCACCATCGTCGCCGCCGCCATCAACAGATTGTACTCCGCGGAATGCGTGGACTGGTAGAGCTGGAGTGCGTACGCCACCGGCATCTTCTCCGGCGAGCTGATGTAGATCAGCGGCCCCATGAAGTTGTTCCACGACCCCATGAATGACATGATCACGATCGCCGCCAGCGCGGGATTGATCAGCTGCAGCATGATGCGCCAGAAGATCCCGAAGAACGAGCACCCGTCAATCTTCGCCGCGTCCTCCAAATCGCGCGGGATGGTCATGAAGAACTGCCGCAGCAGGAAAATGTTGAATGCCCCGCCGAAAAACGCCGGCACCCACAGCGGCCGCAGCGTGTCCACCCAGCCGAGCCACTTGAAGATCAGGAATACCGGGATCATCGTCACCGCCGCCGGCAGCATCATGGTGGCGAGCAGCACGACGAAGATGATGTCACGCCCCGGCCACCGCAGCCGCGCAAACGAGTACGCCACGAGCGACGCGGACAGCACGGTCCCGATGATGCTCATAATGCTGATGTACACCGTGTTCCAGAGATACATCAGGCCGTGCCTGGTCTCCGGCGGCAGGAATTCGAGCGCCCGCCCGTAGTTCTCCCACAACACCGGCCGGGGAATCCATTCCGGCGGGATCACCATGAGCCGCGCGTCCGGCTTGAGCGACGTCGAGATCAGCCACACGAACGGCAGGCTGAAGATTATCGAGCCGGTCGCCAGCGCGACGTGCAGAAGCACGCGGCGCAGGTCGTCTCGCCGCCGGTTGATCTGCTTCCAGTCGCGCACGCGCCGGTTGATGGCAGCGTAGGTTATCACGCCCCACAGCAGAGCCGGCGACGTCCCCGCCAACGCCAGCCAGGGCTGACGCAGCGGCAGGACCAGCCACAGCCCGGCGCTCGCCGCCGCCACCGCGAACAGCGCAACCCCCTGCCCCGGCCTGCGCCGCCGAACGGCGTCAACCACCAGCGCCAGCCACAGCGCCCCGGCCGCGTAGGTCACCCCTATCGTCGCTATCCAGACAACCGCTCGCATGATCGTGTCAGTTCTTCTCTATGCCCTGCGTGCACTGCGCGACTGCGGTTGATGCCCGTCGGCCGACGTTGATCAGCGGCCCAATCCCCTTGTCAGCGCCCCTCGTAATGCACCCACCGCGGGGCAAGCTTGAGTTGTATCAGCGTGAAGAACATGATGATCCAGAACAGCAGCCACGCCAGCGCCGACGCGTAGCCCATCTTGAAGAACCGAAACGCGTTGTTGAACAGGTACAGCACCGGCACCAGCGTCGCGTCCACCGGCCCGCCCAGCCCGTCCGTCATCACGTACACGGTCTCGAAGGTCTGCAGCGCCCCGATGGTGCCCATGATCATGATGAAGAAGATCGTCGGCGACAGCATGGGAATGGTGACGTGGCGGAACTTGTGCCACGCGCCTGCGCCGTCAATCTCGGCTGCCTCGTAGAGGTGCTGCGGGATGCCCTGCAGCCCGGCGAGCCAGATTATCATCCCTCCGCCCGCGCCCCACAGGCCCATCAGAATCAGGCCCGGCTTCGCCCACTTCTCGCTCGCCAGCCACGTCGGCGGCGCGATGCCGAACCACGACGTCAGCGTCGTCTTCCACCCCGCGTTGACCAGGCCGTAATCGTACGGGTTGAGCACCCACAGCCACAGCACCGCGCTCGCCACCGTCGGCACGATCGCCGGCAGGTAGTAGAACGTGCGATACCACGACATCCCCAGCACCCGCGTGTTGAGCAGCATCGCGATGGCGAGGCCGGTTATCATGCCCAGCGGGATGCCGAGCCCCGCCAGGTACGCCGCGTTGTACAGCGTCTTCCACACGTACGGCCAGTCGTCGCCGAATAGCTCTCGGTAGTTCTCCCATCCCACGTATCGCGCCGGGTGCAGCACGTCGTAGTCGCAGAAGCTCAACACCACCGAGACCAGGATCGGCCCGATGGTGAAGACGAGGAAGCCGATGATCCACGGCGAGGCGAAGACGTACCCGCTGATCGCCTCCGAGCGCATCAGCCTGCCCACCGGCCCCGAGCGCCGCGCCAGCGCCCACACGATGCCGACCATCAGCAGCAGCGTCCCCACCATCAGCGCAAGCGGGCCGCGCCAATTGAGCAGCGGGTACCGCCCCTTCCGGAACACCTGATCCAGCTCTTTCTGCACGACGCCGCGCCCGTCGCGCAGCGCCCGCGCCGGCTCTTTCTTATGGTAAATCGCGTTCTCGAATGCTCGCACGTGCTCGTCCCACAATCGCTGGCCGACGAAGGTCACCGGGCGGAACTTGCTCACCTTCATCAGATCCATGAACAGCCGCAGCGGCTCGCGGAACTTCGCGTCGTCCGGCGCGAAACGGCGGAACACGGCCTCGTCCGCGCGGATGTTGGCCGACATGTTGGGGACGAACGGGCGGCCGATGCTCAGGTTGTACTCGCGCTGCGCCTCATTGGCGATCAGATTGCTCTCGACGCTCGTCATCCACTTGATGAACTGCCACGCCTCCTCGACGTGCTGCGCGCCGCGCGGGATGGCGAGCGAGAATCCGCCCGACCAGGTAATGTACTTGGCCTCACCGTTGTCGAAGGGCGCTTCACCGCGCAGCCGCGCGGCCGGTATCGGTGCCGCGGCGACGGCGAAATCCAGGTCCGGCGCCCACCGCGCGATGTTGTTGAGCACCCAATTGCCGTCAATCTTCATCGCCACCTTGCCGGTGAAGAACGGATCAAACTCCTCGCTGAGGAAGGTGGCGGTGAACGCAGTGACCGCGTCGGCGCCGCCCAGCATGTCGTAGACGCCAACCATCCACTCGAGCGCACCGCCCGTTTGCGGATTGTCGAGCGTGCACGTGCGCCCGTCGGGCGTCATGAACTCGCCGCCCATTTGCCACGAATACAGGTACAGCCACGAGTTGCCGTAGTTCGGGATGAAGCCGATCTGCTCGAAGGTCCCGTCGGGGCGGCGCTTGGTGAGGAGCTTCGCGTAGCGCACGAGGTCGTGCCACGTGCGCGGCGGCTGGTCGGGGTCGAGCCCGGCCGCGCGAAACAGCTCGCGGTTCCAGTACAGCGCGCGGTCGTCGGTGCCGTGGGGTATCGCATAGACGCGCCCCTCGTACACCGCCTCCTGCCAGCACGCGTTGTAGAAGTCCGCGGGGTTGATGTGGTCGCGGGCGATGAGGTCGTCGAGGCAGCGGAACGTCTCGCGCGACGCCCAGTCGCCGATGGTGAACCGATCCTGGCGCACGACGTCGGGCGGCACGCGCGCGGCCACTGAGGTCATCAGCTTCTGCGGGTTCATCCCCCCCGCGCCCATGGACAGCAGGCGCACGTCAATGTTGGGGTGGCGCCGCTCGAACTCGGCGACAGTCGCGTCCTGGCCCTGCGTGTCCTCCCCCGACTCCATGCCCCACACGATGAGGCGTATCCTGCCGTCGTCCCGCCGCCCGCAGCCGGCGAGCAGCAGCGCCAGGAGAACCACAGAGGCAAATCGCAGCAGTCGGGTCATGAGCGCAATCGCTCATGTTCTTCGGCATCCGGGCGGCCGGTTCCTAGTTGCAGCGCACCAACCGCAGGGGGTGGCTCCGCGGGCTGTTGCATGATCGGCTGGCTGGGGCTTCAGCGGCTCCGAACCTGTCATTCAGACCGCAGCGCCGAGCGGCTTCGCCCGCCTTGGCTTCAGCGGCGGCGGAAGCGAGGCGCGAAGGGAAGAATCTCGGTACCGTCGAGGCAACTGCGCGACGACACCTCGGCGGGATCCCACCTCTCCCCGACAGCCCTACGCCACCATCCCCTTCTCGCGCCCGACGTGCTGGAGGTAGTCGTGCTCGCGCACGAACCTAAGCAGGTCCGACATCTTCGCCAGCGCCAGGCCGATCATGTTGTCGGCGGCGCCGTAGTACATCCATACGTCATCGCCGCGCACCAGCGCGCCGCAGGTGTACACGACGTTCGGCAGCAACCCGCGCTGTTCGAACTCCTCCTCCGGCGCGAACACCCACCGCGACGCGCGCGCGATCGCCTTGCGCGGATTCCCGGTATCGAGCAGCGCCAGGCCGAGTCGGTACACGGGGTGCCCCGCCATGTCCTTGACCCCGTGGTAGATCAGCAGCCAGCCATCCTTGGTCTCAATCGGCGGCGCCCCGACGCCGATGCGCAGCCCGTCCCACCACGGCCCGCCGCGCTCCGCCAACAGGATCCCCGGCTGGCTCCAATGCGAGTAGCCCTCGTCCGAGCACGCGAACCATATGTGTTCCTGTCCCCCCGTCACCGGCCGGTGCAGCAGGAGGTTCACCCCGTCAAACGAACGCGGGAACACCGCCGCATCCTTGTTCGTCGGCGACAGCACGACTCCGATCCGCTCCACCGTGTCGAAATCCGACGTCTTGGCCAGCGCCACCGCCGGCCCGTAGCGCGAATACGCCGTGTACGCGATCATCCACTCGCGCTCGCCCACCCGCGTCACTCGCGCGTCCTCACATCCCCATTCCTCAAAGGGATTCTCGGGCAGGTCCGGATCGAGCAGTGGGTGGTCGGCAAGCTGCCACTTATCGATCCCGTTGGCGCTGCGTGCCACGCGGATCTGCGAAATCCCGGTGCGATCCTCGATCCGCAGCAGCAGCACCACTTCGCCGTCAACTTCCGCCACGCCGGGATTGAACACGGCATCCACATCGAGCTTCAGGCTGTCCGGCGTGAGCAATGGGCCTTTGCCGTGGCGCTTGAACACCTTCTTCTCCATACCGCTACCCTCCGGTGACGCCCCCTGAGGAGTAAGCGCTCGCATTAACGATTATACGCGGCCAGCGCCGCGCTGTGTGGAGGACGATGCGCACATCCGCGGCGCTCCGCCCCCGCCCGCGCGGCGCCCGGCGTGGCCTCAATCCCACCCCGCGGCTGCGGTCAGCTTCCGCGTCTCCGCGAGCGACGCCGCGTCGTCATCTCCCACCGCCCAGTACTCCAGCCCGAAGCACCCCTCGTAGCCCCACCCCTTGATCGCCTTGAGGATGTTGCCGTAGTCCAGCTCGCCGACGTTCAGCTCGTGGCGCCCGGGCACGCCCGCGGAATGGAAGTGCCCGATCAGCGGCAGGTACTCCTCGATGTACGCCAGCACGTTGCCATGCATGATCTGCATGTGGTAGATGTCCCACAGCAGCCGCACCGCCGGGCTGCCGATTTCCTCGATCATCTGCGCGCCCTCGTGACCGCTTTCGAGGTAATACCCCTTGTGATCCACCAGGCTGTTGAGCGGCTCGAGCAGTAGCGTGATGCCCTCTCCTGAAGCGATTCCCGCCGCGGCCTTCAGCGTCTCGACGATCGCCTGATGGTGCTCGGCGTCGGACTGCCCCTCGATGCGGTTGCCCGTCGTCATAAGGAGTTTGCGGCAGTCCAGCTTCTTCGCCACCTCGATCGTCGCGCGCAGCCCTGCCAGGTACTTGTCGCGGTCGGCTGCGTTGACCAGCGCCGCCCCGGGGGCGCGCACGCCGAAGTCGTTGACGACTAGGCCGGTCTCCTTGCAGGCCGCGGCCAAGGCGTCCACGTCGCGCTCCGGCGAGTCGTCGTGGCTCCAGAACTCCATGGCGCGATAACCCAGATCGGCGACCTTGCGCGCCTTCTCCGCCAGCGAGATCTTTCCGAAAAACGGCTCGACACATACGCAGATAGTCGGCATCACTTACCTCCTATAGAGTCTCGCGTATTACCGCAGCACCGGCAATACACGTAGACTGTTCCGGACGAGGTTCGTTTGGGAGGTGCCCTGCCGCCCCTTGCGTCCTGCCCCAATACACGAACCTCGATAGATTAACCTAGACTGTACGGATCGCCCAATCAGCGGGTCAGTTCTCGCTCTGCACGCCGCACTCGTCGCTCACCGGAGCCAGTCCAGCGCCGAGCGCGCGGCGGCAAGCGGATCGCCAATCGGCGTGATGCTCACCGCGAACGGCCGGTCACCGATAGCCGCGCGCGCCTCCTTCTGATCCAGCGACCCCTCGCCGAGCGGCACATGACGATCGAGGCGCGGGACGCCGGGCCGCACCTCGGCGTCGTGCACTTGCACATAGCGCAGGCGCTCGCCCAGCGCGCTCGCCGCCTCCCCGGGGGCCTCGCCGTTCAGCATCGCGTGGCCGACGTCTAGCGCCGCCGCGACGTTCGGCATCGCGATCTCGTCCACTATGCCCGCGATGTCCGCGGAAGACGTCGCCATGCGAAACGGCGCCGCCTCGAGTAGGATCGTCGTGTCGCCGGCCGTCGCCAGCAGCCGCAGGCTCTCGATCAGCAGCGCGCGCGCCTCGTCGGCAGTCTGGTAGTTCTCGGCAACGCGGCTCGGCGCGACAACCAGGAGCGGAATCTCCAGATCGCGCATCCGCGCCAACGTTCGCAGCAGCGCCTCGCGCGTCTCGCGCCGGCGGCGCTCCACTCCGTCCGACAGGCTGCCCGTGAGATACGGGCGTAACTCCGGCAGCGCGTTGACGCACACGACACGCAGGCCGGCCGCGTCCGCCGCCGGCTTCCACGCCGGCGCCGCTTCCAGACACGCCGGCGGCAACTCCAGGCCGCGATAACCCGCGCCCGCCAACTCAGCCAGCGGCCAGTTCTCCATCGATCCGGTCAGATACACCGGGTTGATCGCCGGCGACATCCCACTCCCTCCTTCATCGCCGAGCATCGGGCGGGCCGTGAGGGCCGCAGTGCCGACCACTGCCGCCGCCGTCCGCATGAACTCCCGGCGGGTCAAGTTCACGTCCGCACCTCGAACGCCGGGCCATCGAGAAGCAACTCGACGACGGCGACATCCACCGGCGGCACCCGCACCCGCACCGACTCGGCGCCGCTGAGCGGTTGATTCGTCATCCAGTTAGCCGCCGTCGCGACGCGCCCTCGCCGCGGGCGAATCGCGCCCTCCCAGGGCTGCGGCGAATTGTTGCACAGCGTCACCACCAGCCGATCCGTGCGCGGCGTCACATTCACCAGGAACTGCACCGGCGGCCCGTCCACCGCAACTAGATTGAACGAACGCAGATACGGCAGCAGGATCGCCTTCGCGTGTTCCAGCACCGCGTACGGCGACGGCAGAGGCTGCTCGACGTCGTTATGGATCTTCTCCGGCGAGAGCGTCGCGTTCGCCAGGAAGAACTCCGCGGCAAAAAGCAGCGTCGAACCACCGCCGTCATGCCCCGCCCGCACCGCCAGCGGCGCTCCCTGCCGCGTTTGCGCCAGCACCGCCGCGCCCGGCTCGCCCGTCAGGCGATGCATGCGGAATCGCGGCTCGCTGATCGGCCACGCGTGTCCTTCGACGATTGCGTGATACTCCACCTCGACCGGACCGATATCCACGCCGAACAGCGCCGCCGCCTCCGCGTCAAGCTGATTCGCGCACGCCACCACGTGCCCCCCGCCCGCGACATACCGCGACAGCTTCCCCAGCAGCTCCCCCTCAACGCGCGTCTCGCCAAGGATGACGACGCACTCGTAGCGGTTGAGCACTTCATCCGGCACATCCGACAGCAGCACGTCGAACGAATCCCCGCACGGCGTCGCGGTCAGGAACCCGCGCTCGCTGTGGTA
>CP070648.1:3865682-3870465 GCA_020354555.1 Armatimonadota bacterium
CGTCGGGCAAGGCCGCGATCGTCTTGGCATGATGCTTCCCGATGCCGCCGCAGCCGATCAGCCCGAATTTTACCACGTCACTACTCATGAATCGCTGCTCCTCCTGAACGAGTTCCGTCGTGTCCCACTGGGACGACGTTCGCCGAGGGCGCATCGTTTCCTGCCCTTCGGGGCACGTCGCTACGCTGCGCCCACTAGCGAAGGTCAGTCGCCTTCAGCGCCTCCAGCGCCTTGGGAAGCACCGCCGCGTCTATGGCCTCGTCGTCGTTGCTGACCACGACTCCCTTGAACAGGAACCAGTTCTCGACGTGCTCGACCGTCTCGCCGGGCGCAAGCGCCGTCATCGGGCCCAGCGTTTCGACCTCGAGCATGTCCGCGTTGGTGAACACTTCGGTGGAACAGCCGAAATCGGGGTACGTCGCTCCATCGCGGTATTGGAACGTCTTGACGAAGAGGTCGCCATTCACGGCGTAGGCGATCCAGTTCTCGCGATTGCCGACGCCGATTTTCTGCGGCTTGGTCGCCGTCGGATCTTGCTGGAGCGTGATGTACTTCGTGCCCCACCGCCAGCGCGGATCGCTCATGTCCGTATAGGTCCACTGCACGATCGGGCGCGCGGGCAAAAGCGCCTCCTCGTGTGACACCTCTGCGGGCTGCGGGATGACCGCCAGTCCCTGCTGCGTCATCACGCTCAGCGCCCACGGGGCGAGTTCCACCGGCCACAAGTTATCGTTGCGCAGACGGTGCACGACGACGACCTGGTTGCGGTCGGCGCGCATGGTAATCTCGATGGTCTTCTGAATGCCCGTCGTGCCCTCGGCGGGCTGGACGAGGGTGAGGGCATTCGAGCCCTCCTGGACTTCGATGGGCAAGTTGTCCGGCCAATAAGTGCGCGGCTTCGCTTCCGGCGCGTGCCACAGGCGGTGCCCGCCGTAGATGCGCCACTCGTCGCCGCCGGTCTGGCCGACGTGGTCGGGATACTCCGCGAACACATTGTCCCCGCCGACGAAACCGAGGCGGATAATGCGCGGCCCGATGTCCTGGGTCGCGATCAGTTCGATCTGCCCGTTAGTCATGCGGTGGCAGTTCGGCCACCCCTTGTACTCGGTCTTCACAATCCTGACTCCTTTCGCTCCCTGCTCGGCCATCGCCGCGCCGAGCGCGAGAAGAACGAGGGCAACGCCTGCAGTTGCAGCCCACCAAGTTCCTCGCATCTGTTTCGCCTCCTACAGAGTCTCGGCTATCACAGCGGCGCCGAGACTCTTCCGTGATCCCGGTCTGCGGCATGCCGGAGTGAAACCCGGCCCCACCAGGGTCCGCGAGTGTGATGCTCCGGTCGAGCGACCTTGGGCAATACGAGAACCCTGTTGATGCCGCGCAGCACGTGCGTGGCAGCGCTGCTTGGGATGCACGCTCAGCGGCCCGGACGGGGATCTGCCGCGGACAGCGCGCGGTCCTCCATCTCCGCCCGCAGTTCACGCGACGCCGACGCGACAAATACCTTGACGTCGGTGAGCGGGCCTGCCTCAATCGTCAGCGCGTTGCCCTCGGCACTCCACTCCGCGCGCCGCGGCCCCTCCGGGGTCACTTCGAAGACATCCCAAACTTCGATCCAGGGCGGCCGTTCCACGGTGAGGGACAGGTCTTTGATCGGCCGGAACAACGCGCCCTGGAGCGTGTGATAGTACGACAGGTTCGTCACGAAAATGACGAGCGCCTCCTCGGCCGCGACGGTCGCCACGTCCGCGCGCTCGACCCAGCCTGCGTCGCGCACGAACTGTTGGTACGGGTCGGCGTACGTCAGCATCGGGCGAAGTTGCAGCACGATGCTGTTGAGGCGCCCCAGCTCGGCCCATAGCTCGTCCCACGGCTCCATCGCCTTCTCGACCAGCGCCTCGAAGCGGTCCTCCGTGACGCCGAACTCCGCCCCCTCTTCGTGCAGCTCATCGTGGAAGCCCTGGCGCGTATCGTCCTTCTTGCGCGCAAGGAACCACCACAGGCCCTTCGCGCCGCGCCCGAGCTGTTGCATGAGCTGCACGCGACATTCCGACGGTGTGACCATCGCGCGGCCCGCCTCGCCGCCGAGCAGCAGGCCGGCCAGGAGCCGGTGTACCCACGCGTGATATCCCTGCGCCCACACCCATATCGGCGACGGCTCCGCGTTGCGCTTCAAGTCCCACGTGTGGTACGCGAGGGTCTCGAGGTCGCGCGCGTAGCCGACGTGGGAGCGCTCGATACCCGGCGCACCGATGGCGTATGCGTCGTAGCCCACAATGTCGGTTATCGGTGCGAACTCGTAGGACTTGCTGTCATCGCACAGGTTGACGAACGTGGGGCACGATTCGCAACGCCGCCACACTTCGACGCCGCCGAGGTAGGTGAACGTGGACGAACGCATGTCGCCGGTGCGCGCGCCGCTGTGCAAGTCGGGCTCATCGGTTAGCGCCAGGGCGAGGCACCACGGCTTCGGCGCGACGTTGTCCAGAACGGACTGGCGCACGTTGCCCGGCCCCCAGCCGACGTGGGACAGCAGGCCGTAACCGTGCTTTTTCGCAAGCTCGTCCATTGCGGCGACATCGGCCTCCGAGCCGCCGTTAATGAGTCCGTCGTAGCCAAACTCGGCCATCGCCGTGAGATGCTTGGCATCATAGGTGGGGCCGTTCCAGGTGCCAATCGGGAAGGGCGGGATGAGGGCCCGAATCGGCGCCAAGCATGCGACCTGCCGCCCTCGTTGATCTTCTGCATGGGCGATCAGTTGCAGGGGCTGGAGGTACTTCAGCAGCTGCTTGAAACGTAGGCGGACGATGGTGCTCCGGCCCGGCGCGATCGTTCCGCACAACGGCAAGGCACGGCACTCCAAACCGGCGACGCCGACCTCGCCCACGCACAGCGTGTTAAGCTCGTCGTCGTTGCGCAGCCACACGAGCAGCCCGCGCCAATCCTCCGTGGGCACGACGTAGGCGATGCTCAGCGGCGGCGTAATCAAATCGAACTGCCCGGTAGCTGCGACGCCCTTTTCACAACGCACCGACAACTTCAGGCGTGCGCCTTCCTGGAGCAGTGGCCGCCCGCCGACCAGCGTGAGCGTGCTTGATCCCTGGGGCGGAATCTCCTCCGGCCACACCCGCCACCAGAACAGCTTGTCATCCCGAATCAGCTCCTCGGCGTCTTTCCGGTTGAGCGAGAGTTGTGATACGCGCAGGGGCGTTGCGCCGGCGTTGTGGAGCGCGACGTAGAGCCGTCCGCCGACGCTGCGATTCTCGGAGCCCAGACCGGGGATGCGCGGGTCAACGTAGCCGCGCCGATATGAGGCGGTGCCGAGTTGGAACGGAGACGACGCGGCGCCCGCGGCGGGCGCCGCCGCGAGCACGACCATGATGACAACGGGAATCATTAGGGCGCTCAGGTTCACGACAGCATCCTCTCGACTAACCTCGACTATTCATACTGCGCTTGAGGTGCGTGCTGGGCGGCGCCACGCGCCGCTCCGGAGCGCGGCCCAGCCAGCCCTGGTCGAGGCCGCGCGTCCGCGCATGAAGAGTGCGCGCTCACTCCCCTTCGCTTATCGCGGCGATTGCTCCTTTCGCACGTGCACACAGCATCCCGCGCGTTGACACCGATCCCCGCCCGGGCGTCAAGTCATCGTGATGCGCCCTTACCGCTGCCCGATCTCCTCCGCCTCATACCCCTCCGCGCGCTGGCGGTAGACATTGTGCCAGCCCAACTCGCGCATCAGAGCCTTGGTCTCTGGACGGGCGAACTCGTTGGCAAGTGTGTTGGTCACGACTGCCCGCAGCGCGTTGGTCCCCGGTCTGAGGTATGGGCCGATAGGAAAACGATACGGCGGCCAGACCTCCGTGCCGACCCGCTGGTCGTTCACCCACAACTCGACAACACGGCGCACCTGCCCGAGATCGAGCGTGACGTCGCCCGGCTCATCGGCGTCCCACGCTGCGGTGTACTCGACGCGCCCCGAGAAGTAGGGATCCACCGTCCGCCAACCGTCGAAGGCCAGCGGGCGATGAACGTCATGCATCGAGACGGGTGTAATGCCGTTCTCGCTCACGGAGAGCCGCTCCAACGGCCGCGCCGACCATGTGAGATCGCGGGCGCGGACGATGCGTCCGCGCTTGCGCGGCGGGGATGCCAGGCGTCTGGCCGCGCCCGTGCGATCGAGAAGCAGCAGCGCCGAGCCCCAGGGGTCGAGGCGCAGGCCCACGCTCACGCGCCCGTTTCTCCGGGAGCGCCGGATGGCCGTGACGTCGCCGGTTCCGGGATCGCACAGGTAAGGTCTGTCCGATTCGTCAATGTCCAGCGACAAACTGAGCGGTTCATCTACTTCACTCGTCAGAAAGACGATGTCGTAGTTCGCCGTGATTCGTCGGCAGCAGCGCACCGCGGAGCGGGCTGGGGTCAGACGAGCCGTCGGGCCGACCTCGGCGGCGGCGAGCTGTGCAACTTGCTCCTCATTATCCGCCTGACGCACGGCGCGCCACGCGCGATCGAGCAGGTCTGTGTCCTCAGGCGCGTCGGCTGCGATGGAGGGTCGCCCGACCCCGGCCGCCACCACCCCGGCTTCTGTCGCGGCGGCGATTTGACGAAGGCCGGCGGCAGGCACGGCATAGCACCGCGGGATAAGCAGCGCTTCGTAGCGCATCGGGCCGACGCGCAGGCCGCCGTCGTCTAGCACGGCATCGGCGAGCGCGTCATCGCCAAGATAGTCAAAATCAACCTGAAGGGAAAGCAAGGCGTCCGCCAGGGCCGCCAGCGACTGTTCGGCGGC
>CP070648.1:3870565-3893141 GCA_020354555.1 Armatimonadota bacterium
GAGCAAAGGCGTGCCGGTTTCGACACAGTGGAAATGAGCCTGTCGAAGGAATCCGCGCGGGATGAGGCGACCCGATGCCTCCGATGCCATCTCTATGACAAGTCACCGTAGTGCCGCAACGGGCGGTTCAGCCTGTGGGGTCTGCAATACACTCGGATGGCCGACACTCGGTCATTTTGAGCGAAGCGAAGAATCGAGCTGCTAGATCGTTCAATTCGCTCAGGATGACGAATAATGCGAACGAGAGGCGCAGGGAGATAGGCACATGGTTGCTTTGACCATTGACGAGCGACGCTTGCAAGTGGAAGAAGGGGCGACGGTACTTCAGGCGGCCAGGCAACTGGGCATCGAGATACCGACCCTGTGCTATCACGAAGCGATAGAGCCCTATACGGCCTGCCGTCTGTGCATTGTGGAGGTGACGGACGAGCGCGGGAGAAAGCTGGCGCCCTCCTGTGGGTATCCGGTTCAAGAGGGCATGGTGGTCAGAACGGATACTCCGGAGGTGCTGGAAGCACGGAAGGTGATAGTTGAGCTTCTGCTCGCCAGGTGCCCACAGGTGGAGAAACTCAGGGAGCTTGCGGATCAGCTCGGTGTGGGCAAGCCTCGATTCGAGCCGGACAAGGACGACGAGAAGTGCATCCTGTGCGGATTGTGCGTGCGCGCATGCCAGGAGGTCGTGGGCGTGAGCGCAATCAACTTCCTCAATCGAGGGCCCGACCGCATCGTGACCACGCCGTATGACATGCCGTCGGATGTGTGTATAGCATGCGGCGCGTGTGCGCAGGTGTGTCCGACGGGGGCCATTAGACTGGACGGTGAGGACGTTCTGCGGCACCGCGAACTCGACCTCGGGCCACCGAAGGCCATCCATGTCCCCTTCGCGCAGGCGGTGCCCAACGCGCCAATAATCGACACCCAATCGTGCATCCACGCGAAGACCGGCTTCTGCAAGGTATGCGACAAGTTTTGCGAGCCGGGCGCCATCAACCACGACATGGAGGACGAGTCGGAGGAGATCGAGGTCGGAAGCATTATTCTGGCTACCGGATTTGAGCCTTTCGATTGCTCGGCGCTGCTCCAATACGGCTACGGCAGGCTGCCGAACGTGATAACCGGGCTGGAGTTCGAACTGATGAGCAATGCCGGCGGTCCTACGGGCGGCAAGATACTGACCGAGGATGGCAAGGCTCCGGCCAGCGTCGGGATTCTCCACTGCATCGGAAGCCGCGACGAGAACTACAACGAGTATTGCTCTCGCGTGTGCTGCATGTATGCGATGAAGTTCGCACACCTGGTCAGAGAGAAGACGCACGGCGACGTCTATGAGTTCTACATTGATCTGCGCGCGTTCGGCAAGGGATATGAGGAGTTCTACAAGCGGTGCCTCCGCGAGGACGTGATATTCATCCGGGGGAAGGGCGCGGAAGTGACCGACGTTTGTGAGACCCCCGAGGAGAGAGGTAAGCTGGTCATCATCTGCGAGGACACGCTGCTCGGCGAGGTGCGCAGGATTCCGGTGGACATGGTGATCCTGGCGACGGGGTTAGTGCCGCGGAAGGACGCTGCGGAGGTCGGCAGACGCTTCTCTGTCGGGCGGAGCAAGGACGGTTTCTTCCTGGAGCAGCATCCTAAGCTCGCTCCCATATCGACCGCTTCAGACGGCATCTTCTTGGCGGGCGCGTGCCAGGGACCCAAGGACATTCCGGATAGTGTGGCTCAGGGGGCGGCAGCGGCTGGTGCGGCTCTGTCCCTGTCTGGGGCAGGGGTGATTCATCTGGAGCCTATCACGTCCGCTATCGATGACAAGGTGTGCGGCGGCTGCAAGATCTGCATCAGCGTGTGTCCGTATGGCGCCATTACGTTTGACGATGAGAACAAGGTTTCCGTCGTGACCGAGGCTCTGTGCAAGGGCTGTGGAAGCTGCGCCTCCGGTTGCCCGTCCGGTGCGGCGCGGCAAAGGCACTTCGCAGATAATCAGATCTTAGCGGAGATCGCCGGCGCGCTGATGGAAGGGACTTAATCCGGAGCATCCATGTCATTCTCAATGCAGTGAAGCGTGCCCGGCCAGGGAATCTCGCTTCCGCAAAAACGGACCTACGCTTTGTTGGGGCCAGAGGAGGGTTCAACACTGATGGCTGAGGGATTCCAACCAAGAATAGTCGGTTTCCTGTGCAGGTGGTGCTCGTATCTCGGCGCCGACCTGGCGGGGACGAGCCGCTTACAATACCCGCCGAACGTGGTTCCTATCCGAGTGATGTGTTCGGGGCGCGTCGATCCCTCTTTCGTGCTGCAGGCGTTGGCCGACGGGGCTGACGGCGTTCTTATCGCCGGCTGCCATCCAGGCGATTGCCACTACCAGGTCGGCAACTACCGTGCCGTGGCGCGTTACAGCTTGCTGGTGCGGATGTTGGAGCAATTTGGCATAGAGCAGGAAAGGGTCCGCCTGGAATGGGTGTCCGCCGCGGAGGGTGAAAAGTTCGCCTCGGTGATCGCGGACATGACGAAGCAAGTGCGGAGGCTCGGCCCACTCAACTGGCGAGCGGTGAAACATCCGGTTCCGGCGGACTAGTCGGAGGAAGGTTCATGGACAAGCTCAAGTTTGCGATATACTGGGCGGCTGCCTGCGGCGGCTGTGATGTGGCCATACTCGACATCAACGAGAAGATACTGGACGTCGCCGAGAACGTAGACATCGTTCTCTGGCCCCTGGCTCTGGACTTCAAATACAAGGACGTCGCAGCCCTGCCGGAAAAATCGGTGGATGTGTGTCTGTTCAACGGAGCGGTGCGGAATTCGGAGCAAGAGGAGATTGCCAAGCTCCTCAGGGCTAAGAGCAAGGTGCTGGTTGCGTTCGGGGCCTGCGCGTGCTTCGGCGGCATTCCGAGTCTGGGTAACGTGTCCAATCGGGAGAAGATATTCCGCAAGGTGTACCACGATACATTGTCGACCGTGAACACGGACACCGTCGTTCCCCGCACCACGCATGAGGTGCCTGAGGGGGAGCTCACGCTTCCAGAGTTCTACGATGTTGTCAGGAGCCTTGCGCAGGTGATTCCCGTGGAGTACTTCATCCCCGGATGTCCGCCCCCGGTGGATCTGATTCTCACCGCGGTGACGGCCATTTTGAAGGGCGAGCTGCCCCCTGCCGGCGCAACCATCGCGTCGGAGAAAGTCCTCTGTGATGAGTGCGAGCGGGAGCGGTCGGAAGAGAAGACGGTCAAGCAGTTCAAGCGGCCGTGGGAGATGATCCCCGATAGGGGCAAATGCTTCTTGGAGCAGGGCCTCGTCTGCGCCGGGCCCGGCACGAGGGGTGGCTGCGGTGCGAGGTGCGTGAACGTCAACATGCCTTGCCGGGGCTGTTTCGGAGCTCCGCCCGGCGTTCAGGATCAAGGGGCCAAGCTGCTGGCCGCGATGGCCTCGCTGGTGGCGTCGGATGATCCTCAAGAGATAGCGCGGGCAGTAGAAGGTATCGACGACCCGCTGGGCACGTTCTACAGGTTCGGATTGGCAAATTCCACTTTGGGAAGAGTGAAGTCGTGATGGCAAAAGAGCGCGCGACGCGGATAACCATTGACCCGGTGACCCGATTGGAAGGCCACGCGAAGATCGAGATATTCCTCGACGACGAGGGTGATGTCGAGAACGCGTATTTCCAGGTGCCGGAACTGAGAGGGTTCGAGGAGTTTTGCGCGGGCAGGCCGGTGGAGGAGCTGCCTCGCATCACGCCCAGGATTTGCGGTGTCTGTCCCGGCGCCCACCATATGGCCGCTTCGAAAGCGGTGGACGCGGTGTTTCACGTCGAGCCGCCGCCCGCCGGCAGGAAGCTGCGAGAGCTTTTCTACTGCGCGCACATGATCCACTCGCACATAGCCCACTTCTATGCCTTGGCGGCTCCCGACTTCGTGTTGGGGCCCCAGGCCGACCCCGCGCAGCGCAACATCCTTGGGATAGTGGCCAAAGTGGGCCTGGAAATCGGCGGCGAGGTGATAAAACACCGGGCCTACGCCCAGGACATTCAAGCGATGATCGGAGGCAAGGCGACCCACCCGGTCTGTGGTGTTCCCGGCGGCATGAGCAAGCCGATTGACGAGGAAGAGCGCAAGCGAATCGAGGACATGGCGAAGTCCACCGTGGAGTTCGCCAAGTTCTCTCTGCAGTTGTTCAATGATGTGGTTCTCAAGAACAAGGAATATGTGGACATCATCCTCGGCGACGTCTACACGATGCATAGCTACTACATGGGGCTGGTGGATGAGAAGAACAAGGTCAACTTCTACGAGGGAGACGTACGTGTCGTGGACCCCGAGGGAAAGGAATTCGCCAAGTTCAAACCGGCTCAGTATCTCGATCACGTCGGCGAGCATGTGGAGTCGTGGTCGTATCTGAAGTTCCCGTTCCTCAAGCAAGTCGGTTGGAAGGGCCTGGTCGAGGGCAACGACAGCGGCGTCTACCGGGTCGCTCCGCTGGCCAGGCTCAACGCCGCCGATGGAATGGCGACCGCGCTCGCGCAGGAGGCGTATGAGGCGATGTTCTCCACCCTCGGCGGCAAGCCCGTGCACGCAACACTGGCGAACCATTGGGCCAGGCTCGTGGAGTTGATGTATGCCGCGGAGCGGCTTCTGGAACTCTCGCAGGACCCGGAGATTACCAGCCCCGATGTGCGTAGCCTTCCGACCGCGACGCCCGACGAGGGGGTGGGCATCGTCGAGGCTCCGCGGGGAACTCTCTTCCACCACTACAAGACCGATCCGCGCGGCATGGTCACCGACGTGAACCTAATCGTGGCAACCGGCAACAATCACGCGGCGATCTGCATGTCCATTAAGAAGGCGGCTCAGGGGCTGATCAAGAAAGGACACGCTACCGAGGGACTGCTCAACATGGTGGAGATGGCGTTCCGAGCCTATGACCCCTGCTTCGGGTGCGCGACCCATGCGCTCCCTGGGGAGATGCCGCTCGTGGTTCGGATTCGCGACAGCGACGGCGCGCCTTTGCAGGAGATTGTCAGGTGAAGACGCTCATCTTGGGGCTTGGCAACGATCTCCTGTCAGACGACGCCGTAGGCCTCGAGGTCGTCCGGAGATTGAATCGGGAGGCCAAGACCCCGGAGATCGAGATAAGGGAAACTTGCGCCGCCAGCCTTGAACTCGTTGACTTCCTTGTCGGCTTCGATCGGGTCATCATCGTGGACGCCATCAAGACGGGAACCGGAAAGGTCGGCGATGTGCGTGTTCTCGACCCGAAGGACATGGAGAGCGGCAGGACTCCGACATCGTTGCACCACGTGGGCTTGGCCACAGTCCTCGCCGCGGGAAAAGCTCTCGGAGTCAACATGCCTACGCGCGTGCGCGTGTTCGGAATCGAGACGAACGAGTTCAGCGTGTTCGGCGGCCCGTGTTCTCCGGAGGTCGAAGCGGCTGTTCCCAAGGTCATTCATCTGATCCGCGCCGAACTGGACGGTTCGGTGGGCCGCCTAGCCTAACTTAAGCCGTTGTGAGATCAGGTGTCGTTGTCAAGGGCCCGTGAAACCACTCTGATTAGGCCCTGCGCTTGCCTTGGAGGCCAGTTCCTCCTATCATCTGAAGCCAACGGGCGGCGCCTCCGGGCGCCGCTTCCGCTTGAAAAGCGGAACCGAAGTGGAGGTCTTCCCTGCGGCTGTTTCCCTCATCGTCCGAGCGCTCGTAGTCAGCGCCCGCTGGCCCGGGCGGCAGAGGCGGCTCGCTCTCGAGCAAGCCATCCGCGCCGCCGAACTGAGCCGAATCGCGCCACCACGAACTCCCGGAACACCTGCAAGTCCCTGCCCTAGGCCTGTACCGTCGCCGGCGAGTAGCTGCGGTACCGGGTCGGATAGTCCACGAACATCTTGGCCGCATCGTCGAAGCTCGGCGACGGCGATCCGGGCGCCAACATGGCTCCTGTGACCGGAGCCTGCGCACCCGCTTCGACAGCACTGATGCCGTCCGGCGGCCCGTCTTCTGCCGCTGCCTGCGACCTTCTCGAACTCCGCGGCTATGCCTCATGATGCATGGCAAGCGCGACCCCCTTTATCGGCAACTGCTGCAGGCGTTTCCTCCTCACACGGCCATCGGTCGAGACGCTTTCTACAGTCCGCCAAGCGGTATATTCATATGGGAGGCCACCCTCGAATCCGTAAAGAATCCGCCTGACAGTGAACCCTTGACTAGTTCTCTCAAGCTCAGGCCCGCGAAGCGCGTTGTCATGCCATTCCTCGTCGAGCAAGACCCCATGCGAACGATGCCGATCGTTTGCGTCTACGAGTCTGATGCGTTCCGCTACCTCCTGTCGCCCGAACACGAATGCGTCATCCACAGCGCTTAGCGGCGCCACCTCAAGTAGTGGGCGCGCAAAGGTGTAGCCGGTGGCGGGTGAGGTCTGCAGTCTGACATACCGGAGCGCCATCTCCGGCGACCTTATCTCGACATCGCCGACAAGAGCCCGCAGGTCCGTGATCTCCTTGACGGCCTTTCCCCCCTCCAGCACGTACACGTGCTCAAATGCGCTGCGGGGATATCCCATGAAAACGTGGATCTTGCCCGGGATCAGGACACGGATGACGCTCAGCCCAAGCCCGAGCTGCTTGCCTGGGCGCATGAAGTCGACGCCTACCAGGATATGCTCGATCGATACGCCGTCCGGATCGAATGTGCTCCTCACACGACCACCCCCAAACCGCCAGTGCCCGTGACTCTGTACCTTGCACACAATTGGTTGGGCGCGATAACATCCTTGGGGCGCAACTCGCTGGCGATGACTGGCCCACACGCGCAGCCCGGGTTGCTGCGGTCACTGCTCACCCCATATTAGCTACGATGCCGCTCGCGGCTGGTGCACGTATGTGCTTTATGCAGTCGCTGTCCCCGGCATTCAACCTTTCTGCTGGGGTTCTGCCGGATGCCTCGAGGTACGGCAGCGATAGCCCGATGCCGTCGCTTGCTGCAGCATTCTGGTGGCCTCAGAAAGATATGGCGCCTTCCTCGAAGGGGCAGGGCGTTAAGCTCTTGGGCAATGGTTTACTGCAATTGAAATGCTTTAGCCAGTCTTCGACCTCGCAGATCATCTTGTTTATCGCCTTGCACTTAGGCGTCTTATAGTGAAGAATGCAGTCGTGCTCGCGCTTCAGCCTGTATAGGCAGTGATTCTGTAACTGGTAGGCACGGCACTCTACGTAGCGAAGGTTCTCAGCAATCCAGGCATGCCATGCTAGCCGCAGAGTGGCCACCCCCCCTCCTGGCACGTAGGCTTTGCCGAGCTCCGCGCAGCATGCCTCTATATCTAGTACGTGACTGCCCTCGTGCACTTCCACGCAAGGGAAAGTGACGTCATCCCTCGATATGAAGTACTTCACCCCCACGTGGCCCTCCCAGTGAGTTCCAGACGCGTCCTTGACCAGAACCACATGGCACGAAGTTTCACCCCATGGGCTATGCGACGGCTTCGCAGTGTCATGGCACCCTGCCCAGACGGTTGATATGGAAAGCGAACGATTTGCGATCTGTACCCCTATCCTCGTCGGTTGCTTGTTGTCTTGCCTGTTTGCATGTGGCGGCTGCGGCGGGATAGGCTCATTACACAGGTCGCAACATTGGGTTCCCGTCCTTGTATCTGACCCCGGACGCGGAGAGGCGGCGAGCTCCTACATCGAGCTCACGTTCGTGAGCCCGACCCGCGGCTGGGTAGTGCCTATTGCCATCGGCTCCGAGGATGATGACCGTGTGCAGCGTACGGATGACGGTGGCGTAACTTGGGCTCCCGAGAAGGGCGAGGGCGAGGTGCCGCCGTTGAGGGAAATCACGTGGCTAGCCGTCATCGATTTTGCCGACAGCAGGACTGGCTGGATCATAGGTCTGGCGCAGGCACGGGACGAAGCCAACGGCACTGCCGGTGACACGCTCAATGTGATCTGGAGAACCACCGACGCAGGTGACACGTGGGAGCGGGAGATCGGCGAAGGACGCGAGTTGCGGGACCTATCCGTCATCTCCGAGCGTGAAGCGTGGGCCATCGCCCAGTACAGGCGTACGCCACAACCAAATGCTCTACTCCATACCGTAGACGGCGGAATCACATGGAGGAAGGTGTCCCATCCCTTGAGTCAGTGGCCCGACGTTGAACTGTGCGGCATACACTTCGCCGATGAGTTCCACGGCTGGGTTATGGTCACAACGTGGGGACGAACGGCCAACGCAGCTGTACTCAAGACCGAGGACGGTGGGATGACGTTCGAGATGGTACGCACCGAGGCCGTCTCCGGCGGAGGTGGCACGTGCCGGCTGGAATTCCCGACCCAAAACGAAGGGTGGGCTATAGTCGATGGTGTCTCGCTCCTGCATACCGTAGATGGCGGCAAGGCGTGGGAACTGGTGACCCCCAATGTAGGCGGGGTCGAGAACGAGGCCTATCTTATGGATCTGTCGTTCCCAACGCGCCTCGAGGGCTGGGTCGTGGGCCAGGGAGGTGTGGCACTGCACACCCGTGACGGAGGCAAGACGTGGCAGCGCGTGGAGACCGGCGCCGAGGGCATTGAGAGCGTATGGCTGACAGAGGTAGTTTTCGTTGATGAGCGACACGGGTGGATGGCAGGCCAGGGCGGCAGGGCTGGCGCGCCAGGCGGTCCGGGGCCTTTTGATCTGATTATCAGCCCCACCCACCTCATCGGCTTCATCCTCAAGTACGAGCCCTAGGGTGGTACTGAGCAAGCGGGCCGTCCGCAAAGCTCGGGTCTCGTCGGAGGCGGTGGGTCGCGTGGCCGGGTGTGCCAGCTCGTGCGGGCATGACTGCATGAATGGTCAAGAGAGACCGCGGAGCTCCGACTTCGACAGGAACCGGCACGCAGGGCAAGGATAACGCTGGGATGCGTCGCGGCAGCAGGCACAGGTGCAGCGGCGTAGAGTCGCTGGTGACGGCGGACCTCCACGCGCATCGCTCGTCTGTCGTCGGCCCGATCCTGCGCTACGCACCAAGCGGGATCGCCTATAGGATTTCTCCATCACCGGCTGGATACTTGCAGGCACGCGGACCCGCCGTTCCCTCGCCCGCCCAAGATACCGATGTAAGCCCCGCGCGTGCCGGCGAGGTAGCAATACGCGCAACCATAGAAGCAGTAGCCATAGACCGAGAAGTGCCAGTAGTTGGGACAGGTGTTCCCGGTCTCTTCACTGCGACGAACTGCGCTCCCGAGCTCGCCGAAGACGAGCGTGCGGACTCCCTCGCGATGGAGCGCGACGGGGTCACTCTCTCCGAGGTGAACCCGGTTGTGAGGAACCTCCAGGCATTCGATCAAGGAAGCCGCTGGATATAGCCCGCAAATGCGCTCCACAAAGCGGCGGCGTTCGGGCGTACTCTGGCTGCCCTTGGTCAGTACCATCCGCTCGACGCTGAAACCCGCCGGGCGAACGGGCGCGTAATCGGCCGGCAACGACGGCCTCGACGCCTCCGATTGAAGGAAAGAGGTTTGCACCTTTCTTGGCATCGTCCTTAACCTGCTATGCGACCCGAACGACTTCGATCCCGGCGCGGCGGAGCAGTTCGCCGGTTACGCCCTCGCGGTCACAGGAGGGGCTGCCGGACTTCAAGTATGCCCGCCGCGCGCCGACGATTTCCGCGATCTCCAGCGCGAAGCGCGCGCCAGCGATGTGAAAGCGCGTCACGTCCTCGCCGGTTTCAGGAGCGATCAGGCGTGCCCTGCCGTCAAGGGCATCTGCGCCGATGGCACCGGCTAATCCCTCGCTCGTGCGGGGCGTCGGCATTCCACCCAGCTGCTCGGGGCAGATAGGGATCAGGACATAGCGCTGCTTAAGCCGCGCCAACAGGGCGTCGCGACGCTTCGCACGCCGACCATGCCAACGACAGGGAATGCCCAGGAGACAGGCACTGATGAGGACCGGGGCCAGAAGCGGAGGGCACTCCCCGGGCGGCAAAAGAAACGCTTGCTTCTCGAACGTGTTGCGAGTCATATGTCTATGTCCCGTCCACGCCTACACGACGCCAGAATCGATGTCGCCATCCCGTGCAGAACTTGAGGGGAAGGCACCTGCCGCACTGAATGCATCCTTCGATTGACAATGTCTTTGTCTCCCGATCGAATCGCCGACACGAGAAGCACTGGACGACGCAGAATCCGCAGTCGAGGCAGTTGATCATCCGCTTGATTAAGCCATCGGCAACACTTTCGGCAACATCCCAGAACCGGATCTCGTTGCCTTGTCGAACCCATCGTCCGTTGACGGGGTCGAGGTGTTTCGTCGCGATCCACGCCTTGTCGCGTACGTAGTACGAAAGCGCGCCACTTCGCAGCCGACACCTGACCGCACCGACAGCATCCTGCGCCCCCAACCGCTTCCAGTGAACGAAGCCGTGCCGGGAGATCTTTTCTTCCTTCGTCCTGTGACAGGCCGCGTCATGACACCTTTCCACGAGGCCGCTGTCGAAGAGCATTTGCTCTATCGAGCCATAGTAGCGTAAGTGAACGTCTGGAAAACGTTGACGGCTATAAGCCTGGCTCTTCGCCTCCGGTGTGTAGCAGCATATGCAGTAGGTTCGGTCCATGTGTTCGTAGATCGGGTTAAGGGGGAGACCGTAGCGTCTTGTGACAATCTCTATGATCTCATTCCTGGAGAAATTCAAGAGCGGGTTGAAACAGGGCATATTCAGCCGCTGGTAGATCTCAAATGGCGCATGGAGTCCGCGGCTATACTCGCTGCCGGACATTCCACGAAACATAACTGCTGCCCGTGGATTGCGCGCACCGCGCTTCTGAAGCCACTCGAAGAGGCCGGTTCCAATGAGCAGCGGACGGCACCACGCATCCTTGAGTGTCAAGAAGCCGATTCCACGATCGATGAGCTCGAAATACTCAAGAAAGGGCCTCACTGTCTCAATGGCAAAGCCAAATGCCTTCAGCCGTTCAGCGTATTCCTCGTACTCCGGGAACTCAAGATCGTGATGCGCATACAGGCAGGGCGGCCGCTCGGCACCGACCGCCTCGTAAAGCATCGCGGCTACCGCAAGACTATCCTTACCCGTTGAAAAAGCAACGAAACGATGCCTGGCTTCGAGCTTAGCCCAAGTCTTGCGCAGCTGGGCTACGGTCGACTTCACCTTGCTGTCAAGCGCCCTGTTCACGCCTCGACTTTCAAGAGTTTCTGCACTACCTCGCCGGCCAATACCGCCGTATCCTTCTCATGGACACCGATCTCCGCCGCATATGTCCTTATTGCCGTTTGGATTGGCTCCTTCGCTTGTCGCCGGACCTTTACCGGTACAAGTGCGTATGCATCATTCTCCGGTGCAGGCACACGCTGGTCAAATTCACTCCAATCCGGCTCCCCCTGGGCGGCAAGAAGCGCTGCGAGTTCCCCATCGGAGAAGCCAAGATCCGGAAGGTTGATATCTTTAGCGCCCAACTCCTCAAGCAGATCTCTTAGCTTCGGCGAATCCCACTCCGCGATCTCGGCCGTCTTGTTGTCTGCGAGCGAAAACGCGCGTCGCTGCGCGTCCGTCATTTCGAGGACGATCACCGGCACCGCTTTGAGGCCCAGCTCCTTTGCCGCCTTCCACCGGGTGTGGCCGGCGATGATCGTCAGATTCTGGTCGCAGAGGATCGGCACATTAGACCCGAAGGTGCGAATACTGCGGGCAACCGCGCCGACCGCTTGGTCATTCAGCCTCGGGTTGTCTTCCCAGTGCCTCAGCTTGGACAACTCCATCTCTCGAATCTCTAGCACCCCTGTCCCCTTGTCACGGATTCCCGCCCTCGCCCTCCCGAGCACGCATCGCATCTGCACCCTCACGCTCCGTCAGGACTGTTCATGCCCGGCGCCCTGCTATGCAAAAATCTGTGTGCATCATGGTATGGCGAAAACGTCCGTTTGTCAAGACCAAAACCCGGATCGGGGCGTCGGCGCGCTCCTCTTGGGTCGACCACGCGTGTGGCTGTCGAGACCTCGACGCGGCCGAAGTGATGCTCGTCGAGGTGGGTTGGGCCTCGCAATCTGATCCATTTGAGATGAGACGAAACGAGGAAACTGAACCTATCTCAGGAAGCTCAGAGCATGAAGCGGAAGCGCTATACGGACCCCCAGTCGTCTTCGCCGTGGCCCGGGCGTTCTTCGACCACCTGGGTGACCTCCTGTAACCCGACGTTCTGTCGCACACATACGTCACTCAGGCAGCGCCGGAAGTCAAGCCAATTCGGGCGGAATCTGGGTGGAATCTCGAGGCCAAGAAGTGGACGAAAAGGGGCCCGTAATCTCGCAATTGTTGCGTGTCGGGGACTGACGAGAAGGAGGCCGGCTAATTGGCCGGTGAACACTAGCGCGCGGCCATATCCAAGACCTGCGGCTGAGTCGCTGTGTCGGCGCCTCAATGAGTAGCCCTGGTCTGGGGCTGCTTACGACGTTGTACGTTCAGTTCTGCTCCTGCGATGCTGCCTCACGTAGCCCGTTAATGACGGCGAGGAACTCGGGGGCGTCACGCACCGACTCGAAAGCGGGGTCCCGGCCGAACTCCTGCCGAGGCCCACCGCTGTTGACCCAGGGCCTGTCCTCAGCCATGCGCCGGAGGTAGCGCAGCGCCTCCTGCCTATCCCCGCCGATCTGCAGGATTGCGGCCGCCAGGTGGAGCAGCACCGGGCCGGTCGTTGAGGTCGGCGCGGCAAGCTGCTCCGCCTTCCTCAGCAGCGCCAGCGCCTCGTGCGTGCGGCCCCAGAACCGAGAGAGCACCCCCGCGTTGGCCGTCGTGATGAAGGCCGCCTCCCGCCACGCCGCCTGCTCCGGCCCCGGCGCCTCGGCCTTGCGCGCCAGCTCCTCGGCCGACTCTTTCGCCATGTCGAACGCGACTTGCGCCTTCTCCGGGAACCCCAGGACCGAGTAGGAGCGGTACAGCTTCAGGTACATGTCTCCCTTCGCCCTCAGCGCGACAACCCTGTCCTCGCCTTCCCCGAGACGCGGATCGCGCAGCAGGCCGTCAGCCAGCCGCAGCGCCAGCTCGCGCGCCCGCGCCGTCTGTCCTTCGCTCGCGCGGTAGACGCTGACCGCGGACGACATCAGGCTTCCCGTCCTCGCCAGCGTCCGTGCGCTCTCCGGCGCCGCCTCCCACAGCCGGAGCGCGGACTCCAGCCACTGCTGTCCTGCGCCAGTGTGTGCGTAGGCCAGTGCCACGTGGGCGATCAGGTAAGAGTCCAGCTTCGCCGCGAGATCGGCCCGTTCGCCCAGGCCGCTCAGCGCGGCGCGGTGCGCATTCACGGCGGCCGCGTGATCCTCCAGTATCTCCCAGGTGCTCGCCAAGACTACTCCCGCGTGTACGCGCTCGTTCGGGTCCGGTGTCTGCTCCATGTATCGCGCCAGGGCCGGGGGAATCCGCGAGTACTCGCCGAGAGCTTTGAGCGCGCTGACCGCTCGCCACACCGTCGTCGGATCGCCGCGGCCACTCTCCAAGGCCCGAAGCAGTAAGTTCGCGCCGTCCGAGAGGGCCCGTGGGTTGAACGGCTCCCACCCTAGCACGGTCTGGGCCAGCCCAGCACCATAAGCGAGATCGGGATACTGCTCCGGCGGCAGGCCCGACCGCTTTACCTCATCCAGAGCGGCCTGCCAGTTCTGCGCAGATACGGCAGCCAGGACCCGCTCCACAGCTTCCTTCAGCGCCTGCTCCGCCTCGCTCATGATTTCCTCCTGGATGCGGCTCTTCGCCCGGCTGACGCGGGTGCGGACCGCGCCCGCAGTGGTGCCGAGGAAGCTGGCAACCTCGGCATGCGAATAGCCATCGATGTAGTGGAGGATGACGGCCAGGCGGGTCGGCTCATCAAGAGCGGCGAGGGCCTCGCGCACTTGCTGCGCGAGATCCGACGTCGCGGCATCTGACGCGTGCGGGGCTGCAGTGAGCATCTCGTCAGGGGGCAAGAGCACCTCACGACGGGGTCGGCGTGCGACCTCGAGGGCGGTCAGATCCGCGATATGGTAAAGCCAACTCGCAAACGATTCCGGCTTGCGCAGCTTGGGCAGGCCGGTGTACGCCTTCAGAAACGCCTCCTGGGCGACATCCCGGGCGTTCTCGAAGTCGCCCACGCGATGGAAGGCAACGCCGAGGACAGCATGTCGGTAGCGGGCCACCAGCTCGCCGAAGGCCCGCTGGTCGCCCGCCAGCGTCCTCGCAACCAACTCGCTGTCACTCCGCCGCTCCGCCAAGGTCAATCCTCTGTCCTATAGTCGGGCTCCAACCGGGAAATGTCACATCCCGAGATGCATTATCTCACACTGCGACGTCTTGTCTGCAAGGGTTGAGCGACCGGAAGGGCATGTGCTGGGGACGAAACCGCACTGTTGGCGTGGACAGACTACCGCGGCCAGCATTATCGGGTGCTGCTGGCAGCGTGTTGTGCGCCAAGGCGAGCGCAAAGTCGACCAATTGAGGAAGGCATCTTCAACCACAAGAGTGGCCGAAAAGCGGGCCTGTAATATCCCAACTGTCGGGCATTGTCTGGAATCGCGACAAGCGAAGCGGCGAATTCGGGCGGAGGCAGGGGGTGGTCGCTATATACATAAGGTCGCGCAAAGGCTCACAGCCCAGGCGGCTGTGCGGCGGAGAGGACAGTGAGGAGCGGGCCTGTAAGCCGGAGTCCGCATCGCGGTGGTAGCATGGTGGCGCTTGGGTAGCGCTTTTTCGGCCTGTTCTGGTTTCTTGGCGTGCGCCTTAGGCCTCCGCGACGGGAAATCATCCGCGTGTTGAGTGTGAAATCGCGGTTCCAAGGGCTGATGCGCCCGAGGACCAGGGGTGGCGGTTTGGTGGCGCTTCGGTAGCGGTCCGGTAGCGCTTCGGTAGCACCTGCGCCAGCCTCTTCGTGCCTTGAGGGTCGCGCGGGCAGTTCGATGCGGCCACGTGCAGCGGAGACCCTGGTCGCCACGTTGAGGCTGCTGGCTATCGACCTCTCGCTGCCCGTCTGTCTCTGCCTTCCTTCCTCGGGCAGCGGACGAAGCCCTAAGCTCGGCGAGCCTGGTGCATCAAGGCAGTGCCAATTGACGCCGGATGGCGGTCGTGTGATAATTGTGCGTCGGCGCAAGGCGCGATCGGCCCGGTGCCGGCTACGGCGGTCGGCGAGGGATACATGGCGCGAGTCGTGAAGGAAGCAACGACGCTCCAGCGTCAGGCTCTGATCGCATTTCTCGCTGGAGCGAGCACCTGGCTCGTCGCTGCTGGGTCCATCTGGTTGGTCGCGCGATCACGGCCGCATGACCTCAATGGCCTGCTGCTCTTCTTCATCCCCGTGGGCCTGTTCGGCATTGCCAAGAAGGTCACTGACTTCACCCTCATATACATCCGCGGCTACCTCGGAGAGCGACGCGTCTTCGCCGAGCTGCGCAAGCTTCCGGACGACTACTGGATCTTCAACGACGTTACCATAAGAGTAGGGGAGGACTCGGCTCAGATCGACCACATTCTGGTGTCACCGTACGGGCTGTGGTGCATCGAGACCAAGTCACTGCGCGGCACCATTCGAGGCAAGGAGAACGAGCGCCACTGGACACAGATCAAGAGACCGGACAGCGGTAGGACGCGTCGGGAGAAGTTCTACAACCCGGTGGCGCAGAATGCCACGCACTGCCGGCGGCTCGGTGAATACCTCAAACAGCACCTCGGGGTCACGCTGCCGGTACGATCTGCAGTCGTCTTCACGGGCGCCCAGTTGGAGGTCGACACCGCGACGCCGGCGGTGTCGACGAGAGAGCTTCGTGGAGTCATTCAAAGGTCGGATACGCAAGCGTGTCTAGAGGAGAGCAAACTGCGGGTGATTTTGGACGCTCTGACTCAGCGTGAACGTCCACGAGAGCAGCCGATCCCGCCCGCCGAGGACGCGCCAACAACCTGCTGACGAGCCTAGGCGGGCGACAGACGCTCTCAACGTCACTGGGAGAGTTGAGCTTGCGGGCCTGGCAGCGCTTCATCCCTTTTTGCCCGCGCGGGCTGTGAGGACTACCAACGCTTGCCAGCCCTCGGCTAACCTTACGCTACTGTGCAGCGAGTGATATGATCAGGTTGATAACCTGGCGTGTCAGGCAGACGGCGTGGCTGGAGGGCCCTGCGCGTTGCTTGAGGGCATGGGGCCGGGTCGTCTCCGACGTACGGCGACATCGAGCGTTGCAGGGCGACGGACGCCATAAAGTACCCAGTAGTGTTGAAACCGGACGCGGAAGACGGCGGATTCATCGTCGAGTGTCCCGCCATCCCAGGCTGCGTCAGCGAGGGTGACACCGTCGAGGAGGCGATGGCAAACATCCGGGATGCTATCGCCGGCCGCCTGGCCGCGCTGCGCGACAAAGGCGAGGCGCTGCCCGCGCGACATGTCGTGCGGGCATTCGCCAGGATCGGCTGCGAATTCGAGCGCCATACCGGCAGCTACCGGGTTCTCTGCGGCGCCGCACGCCGCCAGAATCTAGATGCCGAATGATGACCCGAGCAAACGGGGGGCGATGGGCGCAGGTTGCTGGTCAGGTAAGTGACCGCACGGTTTCTTGGGCTGTCTGTCGAAAGCAGGTGATAAAGAGAGGGAGCGTCCGATGCGAGATCTAGAACGACGGGTAGGCCAGTTGGCGGATGAGTTCGAGGGTCTGCGAAGTGCAATGGCGGATTTGCAGCGAGAATTCAAAGACTTGCAGCGCAAAGTCGCCCGCGACATGGAGATCTGCTCTGACATGGCGAAGCGCGGTACCTTCACGCTCATAGACCGGGTGGAGAAGCTGGAACAGAAGCTTAGTCAGGCCGGGTGATGCTTATCGCTCGCGCTGCGCCAACACAGGCCAGATTGTCTGGCGTGTACGCCAATAGTACTTGACAGGCTCCCTTCATCCGATCTAGGATAGATGTGGCGGGGAGTGTTGTCCAGACTACAGACCACACCGTCCTGCTCCCTTCCTCTCGCGCAGGGCGAGGCCCGGGAAGGGCAGCGCGGATTGACCCGTCGAGTGCGGCGACCGTCAGCTGCGACGGTCGCCGCTTCTTCTCGGTCGCGAGGGCCGCCCCCTTTACTGTTCCTGCGGTGATAATGGCGGCGCGGTACCTGATGGCTGCTGAGAGGCGAAGCGCCGCTGCAGCCGCAGTCGTGGCCGTGGCGTTCGCTTGCAGTGGACCGTCGCACCGCGCTCACCGCGCCAGCCTCTACTGCAATTGGCGATCTGGCGGTACACGTATACACACGCGCCGTGGCGAATCGCTCATGTGCCGGCGCGGCAGGAGTCTCCACGGAGCCTAAGGGAGGGTTCGCCCTTGATGTCGCGCCGGCTCGCTGTGCATGGCCCCCGGCGGGTGGCGGGACGCGGAAGAAGTTTGTGCCTGCCAGGATAGAGGAAGACCGAGGACGCGGTGCGTTCCGCCGTGTTCGGCTGGCTTGTCTGCATAGGGCTCTGCAGACGCCGTCTGCCCCCTAGGGCAGGATGCCACCCCCGGGGAAGTAGTCGTCACCGCCGGACCTGCGCGTGGTCCGCGCTGGGGCATCCCTCGCCGGTGTCAGGGGCACCTTGGCGCGAAAACGAAACCACAGCGCGCCAACCGCGACGAGCGGTCCCCATCACGAGTCCTGGACAAGGCCCGGCTTGCCTCAGCGAACAGGCGGCTCGAACTCGCACGCGCGCTGCATGAACGTCGCCATCTGCCCGCGCGTCACATTCAGCGCCGGCCCATACATCCCGCCGCCAATCCCCGTGGTGGGAGCGCCGTACTCTCCCCACGCCCCCGGGTCCGCCAGCCGCTCGATCCAGCCGTAGAAGATGTGCGTCCCGTCGGGATCCAGGCCGCTGACGTACGGCGGACCGTCGTCCTGGCCATTGGAGCCGCGCGGCACGTCGCCGAAGGTCGCCGTTCCCGGATCGTACCATGCCTTGCCCGCCGCCACCGACACGAACTTCGCCATCTGGCCGCGGGTCACGTTGAGCGTCGGCCCGTACATCCCGCCGCCGATCCCCGTCGTCGGCGCCGTGCCGCCCCAGGAGCCCGGGTCCGCGAGGCGTTCGACATAGCCGTAGAAGATGTGCGTGCCGTCAACATCCAGGCCTCCGCCGCCTCCGCCGTCCCATTGGCCGTTTGCGCCCCGCGGCACGTCGCCGAAGCTCGCCGTGCCCGGATCATACCATGTCTTGCCGAAGGCGATGCACAGGAACTTGGCCATCTGCCCACGCGTGGTCGTGTCGGCCGGCGAGTATATCGGCGGTACGATCGAAGTGCCATTGGTCACGCCCGCGGCATATATCGCCTCAATGCCCGGCCACATCAGATGATCGCGCGGCACGTCATCGAAGGAACACGCGGCAAGCTTGTGCTGATAGGCGTCGGCGTCGAAGTTGCGGTAGTCCTCCCACACCACGCGGTCGCCTGAGACGGCGGGATATCCCTGATCTGCCGAATCCGTGCACACCGGGCTCTCAAGGCCGGTGTGCACGTGGTACATGTAGATGTCTGCTCCGCCGTTGCGATTGTCCTCCCACACCACGCGGCTGTCCCAGATGTCGGGACGCCACTGGTGTGCGTCGTCCGTACACACCGGGCTCTCGGATGCCGTCGCGAGATCGCACATGTAGATATCCCCATTGCCGTTGCGCCAGTCCTGCCACACGATGCGTTGCCCGGAGATGGCGGGGTCATACTGAGCCGCGCCATCGGTGCAGACCGCGCTCTCCGTCGCCGTGGAGATGTCGTACATGTAGATGTCGGGGTTCCCGTTGCGGTAGTCCTCCCACACTATCCGGTCGCCCCAAATGGCGGGGTACACTTGATCCGCCGAGTCGGTGCAGATCGGAGTCTCACCGGTCACCAGGTCATACATGTAGATGTCCGCATTGCCGTTCCGGTAGTCCTCCCACACAATGCGGTGTCCCCAGATGGCCGGGCTCCACTGGTCATCGGTATCCGTGCAGATCGAAATCTCCTGGTCAACCGAGAGGTCGTACATGTAGATGTCGCCGTTGAATATCCCGTTGCGGTAGTCCTCCCATACGATGCAGTCGCCCCAGATCACGGGAAACCACTGATCCGCGGCATCCGTGCATACCGGCGTCTCGACGCCCGCTGCCGTATCGTACATGTAGATGTCCGCGCTCAAGCCGCGGTAGTCCTCCCACACCACCCGATGGCCCCACACGTCCGGGGCGAGGTCGTCAGTGGCAAGAGTGCTAATCGGCGTCTCTCCCCAAGACGGGTCGAGATCGTACATGAAGATGTCCCAGTTGCCTCTGCGCTGATCCTGCCACAGGACGCGGTCGCCCCAGATCGCGACCGAGCTCTGCCATTCAGCAGCGATACAGACAGCGCTCTCCGTGTCGGAGGTCACGTCGTACATGTACACATCGCCCAAGTCGCCATTGCGCTGGTCGCGCCACACGATCCGGTTGCCCCAGATGGCAGGCGCAGTCTGGCTGGCGGCGTCGTCGCAGATCGGCCCATCCGGGCTCGCGATGGTAATGTCGATCATGTAGATATCGTAGAGACTCGTGGACCAATTCCGCCTGTCCTGCCACACGATGCGGTCGCCCCAGATGGCAGGGGCGTCCTGTTCAGCCGAATCAACGCACACCGCCGCTTCGCTGCTGGTCGTCAGGTCATACATATAGATGTCGCGGTTGCCGTTACGGTCGTCCGCCCATACAATGCGATCGGCCCAGATATCGGGGAAGATCTGCGTTGCCGCGTCGGTGCAGATCGGGGTTTCGGTGGCCGTCCCGAGATCATACATGTAGATGTCCCGATTGCCGTTGCGCATGTCGCCCCACACGATGCGGTCGCCGAAGATATCGGGATTGTATTGGTGCGCCGAGTCGGTGCAGATCGGCGTTTCGGTGGCTGTCGCGAGGTCGTAGATGTAGATGTCCGCGTTGCCGTTGCGCGTGTCCTGCCACACGATGCGATCGCCCCAGATCGCCGGACCGGTCTGCTCTCCCGACGCCGTGCAGATCGCAACCTCCAAACCAGTGGAGAGGTCCTTCATGTAGATGTCGGCGTTCCCGCTGCGCGTATCCGCCCACACG
Organism: Armatimonadota bacterium; assembly: GCA_020354555.1. NCBI lineage: Bacteria > Bacillati > Armatimonadota > Armatimonadota bacterium. Next base: position 3,890,593 of record CP070648.1, read on the forward strand.
ATCCGGTCGCCATGGACAGCAGGCGATTGCTGCCCGCTGCCGTTGACGCAGATCCCCCGCTCCGATCCTGCCTGTACCGACGACCCGATCGCGGTCATCAGCGCGCCTGCGATGAGGCAACCGACGGCGTAAATGACGGGACTTCGCATAACCTCTCTCCTCAGGGCCCGGGCTGAGTCGCTGGGAGCTGGTGACGCTGCGGAACCGCGAACCGAGATTCCGCTGCGCGCGCCTCTAACCGCTGCCTGCGCATCACAACGCCGCCGCGCCACGGTGCGAGCACCAATCCCACCGAGCGCCCCAAGCCCCTACTTTCACATATGGGCTTCGCTCTCAGCGGCGGCGTCTCCTGTCACGTGCGCTGCGGGCGGCGTCGAGGGCGGCTCGCGCCCAGCTCGACGGAGCCGTCTGCTACGTGCCCAACAGGCCGCAATGTCCGTGCCATTCCACGCTGATCCGCGTCGTCGCGGCGCCGGGGCCTGGCCCTGCCGAGCGCGAACCGGCAGCGACCGAAGAAGTTTGCTTCGCTTGCTTGCACGGGTAAGCGAAATATAGTATACTTCCCGCATTGTTAAGGACTTCGCGTCAGCCCTATCCGATAGCAAACTGGTGTTCTATCTCGCTTTGACAATGCCTGCGCACAGTACCCCCCAAGTGCCGCTGTTATGTCATATCATGCTAGATTTGTGGACCGGCCGAATCCGAGCAGCATCCCCAGCATGTAGCGGAGGTACCAGTAGATGCAGATCGTCCGGGATCGCGCAGGCACCGGAACGGCCCCGATTCGCGCGTGTGTGCTGACAGCCGCAGCCGTCGCCGCCCTAGTCATGGCGGCCGCAGCCGGGCCGGCCGGCGCCGCGCTGGACGCCCCGCAGAATCTCCAGGCCGCGGTGATGTCTCAAACCGCGGTTCAGCTCACCTGGACTTCGAGCAACCCATCGGGCCTCGAGGACTCGTACGTTGTTGAGCGCAGCCGGTACGCGACCACGGCATTCACGGCCGTGGCCGAAATCCCCGCGACGACGACCTCCTACCAGGACACAGGCCTCGCCTCCGGCACGACCTACTATTACCGCGTCTACGCCCGTACGAAGAAGGGCGATACCGCCTACTCCAACATCGCCAGCGCGACCACGCCCGGTACGCCCCCGTCGGCCCCGAGCAGCCTGAACGCGACCGCAGTCTCGTCAGGCCAGATAGAGCTGACCTGGCGCGACAACTCCTCTAACGAGAGCGGCTTCAGGATTGAGCGGAGCTTCTACGCCACGAGCGGCTTCACGCAGATCGCCGTGGTGGGTGCCAACGTAAAGAGCTACTCCAACACCGGACTCCCCTCCAGTACGACGTACTATTACCGCGTACGCGCGTACAACTCGTACGGCGCTTCTGCCTACTCCAACACCGCAGGCGCGACGACACAGTCGACGTTATCCTTGCCCGCCGCGCCCAGCGATCTGAGGGCCACGGCGGTTTCGTCCACGCAGATCAACCTCACGTGGCAGGACAACTCTACCAACGAGAGCGGCTTCAGAATTGAGCGCAGCCACTACGCCACGAGCGGCTTCACGCAGATCGCCGTCGTCGGCGCGAACGTCACGTCTTACGCCAATACCGGCCTCGCCTCGAGCACCACATATTACTATCGCGTGCGGGCATACAACGCGTACGGGAACTCCGCGTACTCAAATACGGCGAGCGCGACCACCAGCGTCGTGATGCTCACCCCGCCCGACGCGCCAAGCGGCCTGAGCGCCGTAGGCGGTGCGGGTCGGATTGACCTGACATGGGTGGACAACTCGGATAACGAAACGAACTTCGACCTCTGGCGCCTGCCCAGCGCCGGGGCGTGGGTCAACATCGAGCATCCCGGCGCGAATGTCAGGTCATACAGCGATTTCGACGTTGAGCCGGGACTGACGTATTGGTATGTCGTGCGGGCTGAGAACGGCGCCGGTGTTTCAGGATGGTCCAATGTGGCGAGCGCAACCGCCACCGCGACCCAGCCGCAGCCGCCGGCAGCTCCCTACGGCCTGAGCGCGACGGCCGTGTCTTCGAGCGAGATCACTCTCTGGTGGTCCGACAACTCCGCCAATGAGGCGGGCTTCAGGATTGAGCGGAGCTTCTACCCGACCAGCGGATTCGTGCAGATCGCCACCGTGCCAGCCAACGTGACCGCCTACCAGAACTTCGGCCTCGCTGGCAACACGACCTACTATTACCGCGTGCGCGCCTACAACGCGTATGGTAACTCCGCGTACTCCAATACGGCATGGGCGACCACGCTGATCGTGCCCCCTGCGGCGCCGAGCAATCTCAGGGCGACGGCCGCATCGACCAACCGCATTGACCTCACGTGGACGGACAACTCGAATTACGAGATAGGCTTCAAGGTTGAGCGGAGCCCTTCAGCGAGCAGCGGGTTTGTGCAGGTGGCGACGGTGGCAGCGAACGTGAGTGTCTATCAGGACACTGGGCTGAGCCCGAGCACGACCTATTACTATCGGGTCCGGGCATATAACGCCTATGGCAACTCCACCTACTCCAACACC
>CP070648.1:3893241-3914516 GCA_020354555.1 Armatimonadota bacterium
AGTTCTACAAGCAGGGCATCGAGCGCAACCCGGACAGCTACGAGCTGCTGCACGAGTTAGGGATGCAATACTACATGCTGCACATGCGCGACCCGCAAGGGGCGCTGCCTTACCTCAAGCGAGTGGCGGAACTGCCAGCACCGGTTCCGATGAAGCGCACCTATGCCCACGCCCTCAACCGCGCAGGCAAGCCGAAGGAAGCCGCCGCCCAGTGGATGCGCATCCTCAAAGAGCACCCCAACGACCCGATTGCGATCAAGGAGTTGAAGAAGCTCCGCGCGGAGGGGAAGGTCGGGGAGGAACGATAGCTGCATGTCGAACGATCTAGGAGTTGACCTCGCGTTCCCCGGGGGAGGAGTGGCCGCATACACCGGAGCGATTCGCGCCCGCCAGCGCGGGGCGTCGGTCGCGCTGGTGGAATACGGCGACCTCGGCGGCACCTGCCTCAACCGCGGGTGCATCCCGGCGAAGGCGCTCATCCACTGCGCCGAAGTCGCGCGCCGCGTGCGGCGGGCGAAGGATTTCGGCATCAGGACGGCGCCGCCGGAGGTTGACTGGTCGGGCGTGGCTCGCCACGTGCAGTCAACGGTAACGCGCCTGCGCAAAGGCGTCGAGTTCCTGATGGATAAGAACGGCGTGCAGGTGGCGCGCGGCCGCGGGCGCCTCGCCGACGCGCGCACCATCGAGGTCGCGGGCGACGACGGCCGCGGCGTCGTGCGCGCCGACAAGATCATCATCGCCACCGGTTCCGCGCCCGCCTCGATTCCCATCCCCGGCGCCGACGAGCATACCGTAACCACCGACGACATCTTCAACATCGAGGCGCTGCCGCAGCGGCTCGCGGTCATCGGCGGTGGCTACATCGGCTGCGAAACCGGCTACGCGCTCGCCGAGTTGGGCGCCGCGGTGACAATCCTGGAGATGACCGATCGCATCCTCCCCACGGTTGAGGCGGACCTCGCGGCGGAGCTGGCGCGGGCGCTCAAGCGCCTGGGCGTCGAGATCAAGGCGCCGGCGCGCGTCATCGCGGTCGAACCGCGCAACGGCGGCAAGGTCGTCAAGTTTTCGCAGGGCGCCGGGGATGAGGAGATCGAGGCCGACCTGGTGCTGATGGCGGTGGGGCGGCGCCCGGTCGTCGAGGACACCGGCGCACGGGAGATCGGGATCGAAGTGGATCGCGGCCGGATCGTCGTCAACCAGCGGATGGAGACGGGGGTGAGCGGGGTCTACGCTGCCGGCGACGTCATCGGCGAGCCGCTGCTCGCGCACGCCGCGAGCGCCGAGGCGCGGGTGGCCGTAATCAATGCACTCGGCGGTGAGGCGACGATGGACTACCGCGCGATGCCGTTCTGCATCTACACCTCGCCCGAGGTGGCGTCGGTCGGGCTGACCGAGACGCAGGCGCGGCAGCAAGGGCTGGAAGTCCGCGTCGGGACCTTTCCGTTCCGCGCATTGGGCAAGGCGATCGCCATTGGCGAGCGCGACGGCTTCGTCAAGGTGCTCGTCAGCGGCGACCGTCTGGTCGGCGCGCAGATCATCGGGCCGGCGGCGACCGACCTGATCGCGGAGGCCGCGGCGGGGATCTGGGCGAACGCGCCGGCGGAGCATTTCGCGGAGGGCATTCGCGCGCATCCCACGCTGGCCGAAGGAACCGCGGAGGCGCTCGACGACGCGCTGGGGTATCCCCTGCACAAACCGAAGGGCTGAGCGGGCGGCCGTGTGTCCTCGCCGCGGTTGCAGGCATCGCAGCGGTGCCAGGAGGGTGAAAATGGAAGAGATCTCTCGCGTCATGAAGCAGGCCGGCGTAAAGGACGTGCTACGCATCCTGGAGCAGGATGCTCATACGACCCCTGACCAGATCGCGGAACGCACCGGGCTGTCCAAGCGCCGCGTGACCCGCGTCATCCGGGAACTCGAGTCCGCGGGCATCATCCGCAAGTACAAGGCGGTGGTCAACTGGGAGCGCACCGGGGCGGAGCGCGTCTATGCCTTTATCGAGGTGCGCGTGACGCCGGAGCGCGGGCGCGGGTTCGACGCGGTCGCGGAGCGCATCCTGCGCTTCCCGGAGGTGCACTCGCTGTACCTGATGTCGGGCGCGTATGATCTTCACGTCGTGGTCGAGGGCGGGAACATGCGCGACGTCGCGCTGTTCGTCGCCGAGAAGCTGGCGACGATCGAGGGCGTGCAGAGCACCGCGACGCACTTCGTCCTGCGCCGCTACAAAGTGGACGGCGACATCCTCGAGCAGCCCGAGCAGGCCGAGCGGTTGCCGATCAGCATGTGAACGGAGCTCTCGCTTGACCGACGCAAAGGACATCATCTCGCAGCGCGTCCGCGCCCTGCAGCCCTCGCCCATCCGGCGCTTCTTCGATCTCGTCGAATCCATGCCCGACGCGATCTCCCTCAGCATCGGCGAGCCGGACTTCGTCACCCCCTGGCACATCCGCGAGGCGGCCATCTACAGCCTGGAGCGCGGCCACACCCATTACACGCCCAACCGCGGCACGCGCGAGCTGCGCGTCGAGATCTCACGCTACCTCTCCCGCCGCTTCGGCCTGGAGTACGATCCCGACACCGAGATTCTCGTCACCACCGGCGTGAGCGAGGGGCTCGACCTGGCGTGTCGCACGCTCCTCGACCCCGGCGACGTGATGGTCTTTGCCGAGCCGTGCTACGTCGCCTATCGGCCGTGCGCGGCGCTCGCCGACGGCGTGCCGGTTGGCATTCCGACGACCATCGAGCAGGGCTTCAAGCTCACGCCCGAGCAACTGCGCGGGGCGGCTACCGGGGCGACCGTCCTGTTGCTCGGCTATCCGAGCAACCCCACCGGGGTGGCGCTCGACGGGAAGGAGATGGCGGCGCTCGCCAAGGCGGTCGCGGACCTCGGACTGACCGTCATCGCCGACGAACTCTACGCGGAGCTGCGCTACGACGGCGCGCCGATCAGCTTCGCCGCGGTCCCCGGGATGCGAGAGCGGACGCTGCTGCTCAGCGGCTTCTCGAAGGCTCTGGCGATGACGGGGTGGCGGTTGGGATACGCGTGCGGCCCGGCAGAGATGATTGATGGGATGACGCGAATTCATGCCTACACCGCGCTGTGCGCGTCGGTCATGGCGCAGCGGGCGGCGACGGAGGCGATGCGCCGGGCGGAGCGCGAGGTCACGGAAATGCGCGAGGAATACAACCGGCGACGCCGCGTCGTGCTCGCGCGGTTGAAGAAGATTGGCCTCGACTGCTTCGAGCCGCAGGGCGCGTTCTACGCGTTCCCTTCCGTCGCGAGCACGGGCATGACCGCGCAGGAATTCGCCGAGCGGTTGCTGCTCGAGGAGAAAGTGGCGGTGGTGCCGGGGGATGCCTTCGGCGAATGCGGCGCCGGCCACATCCGAATCTGCTACGCCACCAGCATGGCGCTGCTCGAGGAAGCCCTCGACCGCATGGCGCGCTTCGTCGGGAAATAGCGGCGGTGGTACGCCGCGGCGCTATCCCTGCCGACCCGAGGTGACTGCTCGTGTCCTCCGCCAGCACCGGTGCGTCCGCCCGCGTGCGCCGGTTCGCCCCAGCCGCTTGCCTCCCCATCGCCGTCGCCCTGGCGCTGCTCGCGTGCTACTGGTTCACCCTGGCCCCCACCATCACCGAAGGCGACTCCGGCGAGTTGTGCATGGCCGTACACACGATGGGGGTGGCTCACCCCACCGGCTACCCGCTGTATCTCATCGTCGGCAAGCTGTTCGACTTGCTGCCGCTGGGCGAGCCGGCGCGCAGCATCGCTCTGCTCAGCGCGGTATCCGCTGCCGCCGCAGGCGGCGTGATCTGCTGGATGCTGATCTTGCTTACCGGCAGCGCCGCGGCGGGAGTTCTCGGCGGGCTGGCGGCCGGGCTCAACTGGTGGGTGTGGCGCGAAGCCGACCAGGCGGAGGTCTATGCGTTCCACGCCTTTCTGGTCTGCCTCATACTGGCGGCATTCGTGCGCTGGCTGAGCCAACGCACGCCCGCGCGGCTCTGCTGCGTGGCGTTCTTCTGCGGGGTGGGGTTGACGCATCATCGCACGGCGCTGTTCTTCTCGGCGCCGCTGCTGCTGTGGGCGATGGCTGCGACGCGGCCTTTGTCCGCCCGGTCAGTGCTCCGCGCCGCGGCCTGCGCCTTGCTCCCGCTGCTGCTGTACCTCTGGCTGCCCTTGCGCGCCGCCCACGACCCGCCCTTGAACTGGGGCAACACGAGCGCCAGCCTCGCGTTCTTCATCCAGCATGTCAGCGGCCGCGCTTATCTGCCGCTCGCGTTCGGCGCCGCCCCGACCGCTGCCCTGGCAGAGACCCAACTCCTGGTGCTGCGGCTGTGGAAGCAATTCGGAGCCGCGGGCACGGCGCTGATCCTAACCGGCATGGTCGGCCTGATCGGCGCGCCCCGGATGCGCCCGCTCGGCGTCTCGCTCGCCATCGGCTTCGTGCTCGTCGCCGCGTGGTCGGCCTTTTACAGAGTGCCGGACACCGCCGCCTTCTATACCGCGGGCATGCTCGTCGTAGCGTTGTGGTGCGGCGCCGGGCTGGGCATGGCCGTCAACGGCGCGCGGCGCCTGAAGCTCGGCCCCGCTCCGGCCCGCCTGGTTGGCGCCGCGGCGGCAGCAGTCGCGCTCGCTCTCCCGCTCAGCCTGCTCGTCAAGAACTGGGCGCTGGCCGACCGCAGCCACCAGTACGATGTGCTGGAAGCCACCGCGCTCTCCATGGCGGGCGTCGAACCCGATGCCGTCGTCCTGCTCAGCGGAGAGCTTCAGTCCTCTTCACTCTACTACTGGCACGTCCTTCATCCTCAGTCCGCGCCGACGTTAGTTCCCGCACGCCTGGCGTTCACCCCATGGTGTGTGCCGCTGCTCGACCCTGAGATCCGCGCCGCGGTCGCGTCGGCGCTGACCGCCGCTGCCGATTCCCGGCCCGCTGCGTTCGCGTACGCCATACGCGAACGACTCGACCCCGATCGTCCGTTCTACACGAATGTCAAACTCGATGACGCGCCCGCGGGCTATGTGCTGTTGAGAGATCCGTTCCTGAGCCGCCTCGTCCCGCCGCCCGGCCTGCCTCAAGCTCCGGACGCTGCCGGGGCGGGTCCAGTGCTTCAGCTTCCCGGCGGAGCGGGAAGCATTCTGGGCCTCGATGTGCCGCCCGAAGGGAGGAGGGGGGAGCCCTTCGCCGTTACCGCCGCGATCCGCTGGACCGGGCGCGCGGTGCCCGCGGGCGACTTGCGTTTGGTGTTTGCGCCGGGCGACGCGGTCGCTGATCAAGCACCCGCGGGCGGCCACTACGCAGAACGCGTGACTCCGGTCCTGTTTGGCGCGGCGCTGCCAGCGAGCCGTGCTGGCTATCACTACGAGCAGACGGTGTACGCCATCCTCTCTCGCAACGCTCCGGCGGGACCCTGGCAGGTGTCGGTGCAGGTTCGTGACGGCGCCGCGCAGACGCCGCTCGTGCCGGGGGGCATCATTGCAGTGCGCTAGCTGGCGTCAGATTGACCGCGACGCAGGTCAGCGCTGCCGAGTCCTCGTCGCCTGGCTTAAGCGTACAGGCCGCGGGCGCGCTTGATCCAGCCGAACGATCAATACAAGCGGGCAGCCGCGCCGATGATAGAATACGCCCTTCGTCGTCGGCCTACGTCGGGTACGGCGCCACCTCGAGCAGCGTGACCTCCAACGGCGCCAGGCGCAGGCGTTCGGCATTCACGACTCTTTGCGTGCGCAACTCCACCGCCGTCGCAAGCGGCCAGTCGGACCTGAGTCGCACCGCCACCGGCTCGCGCCGATGGTTGATGAGATACAACAGCCGTCGCTGACCGAGCACCAGGCTGCGGCACTCAACTGCCCATTCATCGGCCGACACCAGCCTGCGCAGCCCTGCCTCCCGCGCGGCGCCGCGGACGAGAGACCACAGCTTCTCCGCGTCAACCGACGGCGGACATTCGATCACCACGCCGCCGGACTGCTCGAACGCGCGAATCCTGCGCCGTGTTTCCTCCGGCGGCTCGCACCCGGCGGGCAGGACGAGCACTTTGCAGTCGCTGAGCCGACCGTCTCGAATGCGCCGGTCGGTCACGACGCCGACATCCACGTCCTGGAACAGGCACGCGAGGTACGCCTCCGCGAGCCCGGTGCCGCCGTAGTGAATCGCGAGCGGCCCGCGTTGACGCTGAAACGCGTGGATCTCCGGACCCAGGCGCAGGAAGTCCAGCGCCGTGTGGCCCAGGGCCTCCACCGCCGCCGGGTGCCAGTAGATGCTGACGGCGTCCACGCGGTCGTACACCCAGCAGGAACTCATATCCCTGCCGTGCAACGCCAGCGCCCACAGCGCCGCGCGCGCGTAGTCCCCGGGCATCGGGTACGTGCCGCCGCTGATGTGATACTCGCCGTCCATGATCGGCTTGTCGGGATTCAGGGAGCGATGGAAATCGTGCCGCAGCAGGGGCCATGCGAAATCCGCCGCCAGCCGCCCGCTCCAGTCCGGCCATGACGGCATCGCGTCCATCCCGTTCGCGGTCAGCACATCGCCCACCGCTTCACGGTCCACCGACATCACATCCTCGGTGCTGATCGTCTTCATGTGAATGGGGTGAGACGTGTCGTGCTTGTGCACTTCGCCAACGTACCACGTGATGAAGTCGGTGACGTTCTGCGTCCCGAATGCGCTGAGCGCTTGCCACTCATCCATCCCGGGGTGCGCGCGGCGGAACGCCCGCCAGCCGTCCGCGGGGAAGTCCGGAATGAGCCGGTACCATGCCTCGTTGATGAGGTCGTAGCTGAGCAACGCCGGATGATCGCGCACCTCAGGAATCGCCACCGCCAGATGCCGCTGGACGAAGTCGCGGAAGTGGGGGTCGGTGATCGCCCACGGCATGAAGCCGTTGGTCTCCTGCCGCCAGCCGGTGGGGTCGGTGGACGGCCACTTTTCCCGCGCCCAGCCCGGGAAGTAGTGCGGCGACAGCAGCAGGTCGCACACCATGCCGTGCTCCGCCGCCGCGTCCAGGACCTGCTTGATGCCGTCCATCCCCGCGGGCCGGCGCTCGTTCTCCGCGGGCAGCGTCGACCTCGGGCCGACCTCGATGCTGAGGCTCGTGTACGCCATCGCCGAGAGCTGCTCGAAGTATCCCGGCGAGAACCAGCCACATACCCCGGCGAGCATCACCGCACGTTCGCCGCTGAAGTAGCTGCCTTCGCGGGCGCGCAAGCCGCGTAGGCTGACGTCGGGCACGCGCGGCGTCCGCCCGGGATCGCCAATCGCCTCGGACAGCTCGCGCTCGGTGCGCGCCGCGCATTCCAGCAGGAACTCCGCAGCGCGTTTGGCCACGAAGGGGTCGCTCGTCTCGGCGAGCATCGAGAAGACCTCGCTGCGATAGCGCTGCAACACGGTCAGCGAAACGGTCGCGTACCGCGTCTCGGCCCCCGCCGCCCGGGCGTCGCCGAGGAGCCGCTCGATGCGCCCAATGCTCGCGTCGAGCGGCTGCAGCATCGCCTCGAGGTCGGAGCGGTCGAACGTCGGATTGACCGGGCCGACGCCCGCGGGATACACCGCCTCGAAGTGCCCGAAGTGGTAGTGGAGCGGGCCGGGCTGGTAGTTCTCACCCGCTGATTCCTGGGTCAGGATCGCGATGGAATCGAGATCCCGTATCGGCTCGGCGCCCACGCCCATGGGAAACGTGTCGTCGAGCGGGACGGCGGCCTGGGACCACTGACCGCCCTCCAGTCCCGCCAGCGGCACGCGGCTGCTGACCTGGCGGCCAGCGGTGTCGCCGAGCACGACCCAGAGGTACGGGTGCTCGCCGAAGACCCAGAAGCGCACCGCGGTCGGCAGCGGCAGACCCAGACCTCGGCGCTGGATCCCGTGTACCATCTGCCCGGCCTTGCTGATGACAACCTCGACCTCCAGGCTGAAATACGGATCTTCTTTCGGCCACGGGCTCAGGCCGACGGTCGTGCGGCCGATGGGCTCCCACTGGTCGAGCGAATCGAGCGTGATGCCGTCGAAGACGTACGCGTTCTCCTCCGCCGTCGCGCTCTGGGGGTCGGCGGCGAAGGCGCAAGCACCGAGGAATACCGTGACGCAAGCCACCGCGAGAACGTGCCTCATGTCTCATGCTCCTCACGCGGGGTCAGACGGGGACATGATTCGCGTCGCCGGCGCGTCTGCCCTACCGCGGGTCTGCGGCGCCAGGCGCGACCATCGAGGGCAGGGGGCTATGTCGTGACCACATGTGGCCGGCGCAGGGACTGGTGGGCCATTCCGTCGTTCGCTCGTGGGAAATGCGGCACGCAACGGCGCGGCGGCACGTCCGCGGCCGCGATGCCTAAGTGTCACTCGCTGCCGGCCAGCCCCGCCAGGCGCTGCGCGCACGCGCGGCGCCAGTGGTCGGCGCTGAGGCCCTCAGCGTAATCGAGCCACCCGGCAGCGCCCCGATCCAACGCGCGCAGAGCGCCACGGAACGCCCCGCGAGCCGCCGCGAGGTCGCGCCGCGAGCACTGCGTCACTCCGAGGTGGTAGTACGCGGGGACCAGCCCGTCGTCACTGTACACTGCCTTGCCGAAGTGCTCTGCGCTTTCGTCGAGGTCCCCCGCGCGGCTGGCGACCAACCCGAGCGCATAATGCGCCGGCCCGAGCAGCGGGTCGCGGGCGAGAAGTTCCTGGCACAATTCGGTCGCCAGCTCAGCTTCGCCGCGCATCGCGCTGAGCCACGCCAGCAGCAGCCGCGGGCGCACGGAGCGCGCCTCTCCTGCGAAAGGCCCGAGCGCTTGCTCGGCTTGTTCCCAGTCGTCGGCGGCGACGGCGGCAATGGCCCGAGAGCACGCCTCATCCTCATTCGGGCCCACGGCTCGTGCCGTGGGCGAAAGGGTCAGGGCAGCGCGATGGTTGAGGCCCCTCGATGCGGGCGCGGGTGCTGCGGGGCGCGCGGGCGATCCCGTTCGACGCTGCTCAGCCAACGCGGGCAACAGCGGCGGCTTGACGTGGATGAACGCTCCCGCCGCTTCGATGGTCTCGAAATCATCGCAGATCGAGCACAGGCTCTCCGTCGGGCTGAGCACTAGGAACCCGCCGGGGCGCAGCACATCGCGGAATCTCGCGACGACCTGCCGCGCCGTCTCCGGGCGGAAATACATCGTCACATTGCGGCAGAAGATGATGTCCCAGCCGTCGCCCGCCGGGCGCGGGTAGCGTGGGTACGCGAGGTTGAATTCCTCAAAGGCCACGCGCTCGCGGACGTCCGGGCGCAGTTCGTATCCGTCCGGCCGGCGACAGAAGTAGCGGCCGAGCCGCCCCGCCGGCACGCCGCGAAGAGCGCGCTCCTGGTAGCATCCCCGGCGCGCGCGCTCGACGGCCTCGGCGCTGACATCGGTGGCCAGAATGCGCACCTGCCAACCGCGCAGGGCGGTGCCCATCTCGGCGAGGGTAATCGCGATGCTGTACGGCTCCTCGCCGGTGGAACAGCCGGCGCTCCAGATGCTGAGGGTGCCGGTGCCGCGCTGTGCGATGATCGCCGGCACCACAACGCTGCGCAGGGCCTCGAACTGGGACGGGACGCGAAAGAACGCGGTCTCGCTGATCGTGATGTGGCGCAGGAGCTGACGGAACTCGTCGCCGCCGCCGGCGCAGGCAACCAGCCGACGGTAGTAGTCCCCCCAGTCGGCTGCGCCGGAGCGAATGAGGCGAGCGGCAAGCGCGCGCTGCAAGGCGTCGCGCCGGTAATCCGGGTAGTAGATGCCGGTGCGATCCTCGATCAGCTGGCGAAACCGCTCAAGCTGCTGTGGAATCAGTTCGGGCCGGGCCTCGCTCGCGCCCCAACCCGCCAACGTAGCGCACACAGTTGCGGCCGTCCTCCTTCGCAGCGTAGAGGGCGTTATCGGACTCGGTGATGAGATCGTCCGGGGCGGCGACCGGCACCGCGGGATACGCCGCCACGCCCAGGCTGATGGTCAGCCGCAAGGGGTCGGATTCCTCGCCGAACCGCTTCTCGGCAACCGCGAGCCGCAGGCGTTCCGCGACTTCCACCGCGCCCTCGAGGCCGGTCATCGGCAGGATGATGGCGAACTCTTCGCCGCCGTAGCGCGCAGCCACATCGTACTCTCTGATCTGGCCGCGGATCGCGGAGACGACTTGCGTCAGCACCAGGTTGCCGGTCTGATGACCGCAGCGGTCGTTCACCGCCTTGAAATGGTCTATGTCGAGCAGGATGAGCGCCATCTCCGAGCCGGAGCGCCGCGCGCGGGCAAACTCCTCCGCTAGGCGCTCGCGCAGGTGGCGGAAGTTGTAGAGCCCGGTCAGCTCATCGCTCACCGCCATGACCTGCACAGTGCGATAGAGGCGGGCATTGTCGAGCACGATGTAGACCTGGTCCGCGACGGATGACAGCAGGGCCTGGTCGTCTTGCGCCACCGCAGCCTGAGTGCGACCGGCGAAGGCGAGCAAGCCGACCGGGCGGTCTTCGGCCTCCAGCGGCAGGGCGATGAACTGCTCGAGGTCGTCCGCGGGTTCGCCGGCCTGCGATTCGTCGAACACGCTGACGCGCCACTGCTCGCGCGGCGGCACCCGGTCTATCTGCGCCGCGACGGCGTTGAAGCAGTCTTTCTCGAAGCGATCGAGGCACGAGCGGGTCACCGCCCGCGCCTGACGGACATAGAGTTCTCCGTGCTCTTCCTCGGACAGCGCGACGCCGGCCAGATGGTAGTCAACGAGCTGGCTCAGGATCTTCATCACCGCGTTGGCGCACTGCTCGAGATCCTGGAGCGAGCGCGCGAGGCGCGCGATTTCGTTGAGGATCGTCGTCTGGAACAGGCGCCGGTCGAGCAGGTCGTTGAGGCGGCTCAACAGGTCGAGCGGCGCCGTCTGGGTGCCCACCGGGCGACGCGCGCCCGGCTTCGCGATCGGGCGCTTGGCGAGTGTCTCGCGCACCACCGCGAGCAGTTCGTCGGGGCTGCACTCCTTGGTCAGATAGCGGTCGGCCCCGCTCTGCACGCCCCAGAACTTGTCGCTCACCTGATCCTTCGACGTCAACAGCAGCACCGGCGTGTCGCGCAGGTTGGCATCGCTCTTAAGCAGGCGACAGACCTGGTACCCGTTCATGTGCGGCATCGCGACGTCGAGCAGCACCAGGTCGGGGCGTTCGCTGAAGGCCTTTTCCGCCGCCCCAATACCATCCGCTGCCGCCGTCACCCGAAACCCTGCGCCCTCCAGCAGCGCCTTCAGCATTTCCACGACGGTCGCGCTGTCGTCGGCGACCAGTATCAACTCATCAGCCATCGGTGACTCTTACGTTCCTCTCATGACACTGCCCGCGGCTCCGCGGGCAAGGCGTGCTATCCAATGAGACGCTCGATGGTTTCGAGCAGTACGTTCTGGTCGAACGTGCCCTTGGTGATGTACGCATTCGCCCCCAGCTCGAGCCCGCGGCGCTTGTCCTCGAGACTCTGGCGCGAGGTCACGACGACGACCGGCAGCCTGCCGTACTTATCGCTGTCACGCACGCGCTCCAAGAGCGCGAAGCCGTCCATGTGCGGCATCTCGAGATCCGCCACGATCAGGTTGAACGCCCGCTCGGAGAGCCGCGCCAGCGCCTCCAGGCCGTCGCCTGCGACCACGACTTCGTAGCCCGCCTGCTCGAGGATGGCGCGCTCGAGATCGGCGGTGATGACGGAGTCCTCGACGAGCAGGACCGCCTGGCGCGGCCTGGGCTGCACCGGCGGCACGGCGCGTTCGGGTTGATAGCTCTGGGCCACCTCGACCAGCCCCGGGATGTCGAGGATCGGCACCACCTCGCCGTCGCCGAGCATGGTGGCCGCCATGACCTTGCGCTGATTGGAGAAGTGCGGCCCGAGGGGCCGCAAGATGACCTCGCGCTCGTCAAGCACCTCGTCGGCTGCCAAGCCGAGGCCCTCACCCGCCGCCTGCACCGACACGATCTGGCGGCGGTGGCCGTTGCCGCCGTTGGTCGGCGCCAGCTCCATGATGCCGGCCAGGCTCACCACCGGCAGCGTCTCGTCCTCGACGGTGACGGCCTGCGGCAGGTCTCCGTTACCCGGCGCGGTAACGATTGAGCGCACGAACGAGCTGGGCATGGCCATGTCGAGTCCGCCGGCGCGCACCAGGATCACGTGCATGATAGCCAACGTGAGCGGAAGCTCCAGGGTCACCGTGCAGCCAGCGTCCTCGTGGGAGACTATGGTCACGGTGCCGTTGAGGCGACGCGCGACCGCGCGCACGACGTCCATGCCCATGCCGCGGCCGGAGACATCGGTTATCATCCGCGTCGTCGTCACGCCGGGCAGGAACGCGAGCTCCAGCGCCTGCTGACGCGTGAGATGCTCGGCGGCGGCGGCATCCACCAGCCCGCGCTCGACCGCGTTCGCTTTGAGCGCCTCGACATCAACGCCCGCGCCGTCGTCGCGCACCGTGATGACAATATGATTGGCGCGCGTGGTGGCGGTCATTTGGATAACGCCCGCCCGCGGCTTGCCCGCGCGCTCGCGCCGCTCGGGCTCCTCGATACCGTGCGCCACGGCGTTGCGCAGCAGGTGGAGCAAGGGCTCGCCGATCTCCTCGATGATCTTCTTGTCGAGATGGGCCTCGCCGCCCTCGACGATGAACTGGATCTCCTTGTCGTATTCAGTCGCGAGGTCGCGCGCGGCCCGCGGGAACGCATCGAACACCGTTGATATGGGCAGCATGTGCAGGTCTATAGCGAGCTCGCGCAGCTCGTCTATGACGAGCGAGGCCCGATGCGCCTCGGCCTGGAACGCCTGACGGAGGTCGGCCAGTCCGGCTGTCACGCCCCGCTGTTGGGCGACCGCGGCGGCAAGGTCGCGCGCGGCGGCCGCTGCGGACAGCGGCGTCCGCTCCGCGCTCTCCATGCGCACTGCCAACTCGGCAAGCGCTCGCTGGAGGCGCTGCATCTCCTGCACGGCTCGCGCGAGCTGTTGGTCGGTACGCTTGGCCTGCTCGACCGACGAAACGAGGTCGAGGCTGAGGTTGGACAGCTTCTCGAGCTTGGCGACCTCGACGCGCACGGTGTGCTCGGGACCGGCGCTGCGCTGCGCGCGCGATCTCGCGCGGGCGTCCGGCGGCGACTCTGCCTCGGGCGCTGCAGGGGCTCGCGGCGCGGGCGCGGACGGCGATCCTCCCCACCGCGCCATGCGCTTCACGAGGTCCTCGGTGTCCGGCGCCTCAGGGCCGTTTGCCGCCTCCTCCACCAGCGCCTTCAAGGCGTCCGTGGCTTCGAGCATGGTGTCGATGGCCTGGCGGGAGGGCGGCTCGGCCGCGTCGCGCAGGGCGCTGACGACCTCCTCGAGGCGGTGCGCAAGGGCGTCCACTTTCATCAGCCCGATCATCCGCGCCGACCCCTTGAGGGTGTGCGCCTCGCGCAGTAACTCGTTGAACAGCTCCTGGTTCTCCGGCTCGCGTTCGAGGCGCATTAAGCCCTGCTCGACCCGGGCAAGTCGTTCCCTGGCCTCGGTCACGAACGTCTGCAAGAACCGCGATAGCTCAAAAGGCTCGGGCATACCTTGAACTCACGTTCGGCGCTCTCGGGTCGGGCGCGGCCTAGCGCGCCGCGTCGCTGGCCCCGGCGCCCGCGCGCGCTTCCTGCTCCGTCCGGGCGAGCGCGCGCGCATCCAGCAGAATCGCCAACTCGTCCTCCCGAACGACGATCCCCTCAACATATCCCCCGCGCTGCGCCGCAGCCGCGAGACGCGGCAGCGGATGGAAATTCTCCAACGGCGCCGCAACGACGTCCAGGGCCTCGTCAATGCGCACCCGTACACGCGCGGCCCCGACCCGCAGCACGAGCACGACGTCCCGCTGCGCCTCGCGCCCTATCTCCGCCGCCAAGTCCACCACGGGCAGGTGTCCGCCTCGCGAGCGCTGCACTTGCTCCACATTCTCGGCGAGCACCGCAAACAGGACCTGTCCGGCGCGGAAGAAGACGACGTCTATCGGCGCCCGCAGCCGATCGGCAACCGCTTCCTCTTCGGCTTCTCCGACGCTCGCGGCGAGCGGTCGGCGAACATCGCCTGTTCCGTGCGCCCGCGAAGGCGGGCGCGCCAGGTCCAAGGATCCCCCGGCCGCTCGGTCTAGCATTGCAGAACCTTATTCACGTCAAGCACGCCGATCAGGCCGCCGCGCACCACCACGTGCCCTTGGAGGTAGTGTGCCGTCGGCGACGCCATGGTCGAGCGCGGAGGCTTGATGTCGTCGGCGAGCACTTGCACGATGTCCGGGCACGAGTCGCAGCCGAGAGCCGCCGAATCGGCGCCGGGCCGGGCAATGACAAAGTACTCCGGCGTCGCGGGCTGCTGGCTCAGCCCGAGCATAACCTTGAGGTCGAACACCGGCAGGATTTCTCCGCGAAAGCTAGTGACGCCCAGCACGTGCGGCGGGGTCGAGGGGATCGGAACGATCGCTTGCCGCGCGATGATGCCGCGCGCGTGATCGGCGGGTACGGCGTAGGATTCGTTCCCGAGACGGAAGGTGACGAGCGCAAGCGACTCGGGCGCCCGGTGTTCCGCATGGCGTTCCGCCCGCAGCCGCGCCGCGCGCTCGGCTACTCCTTGACTGGTCGCTTGTCCGGCCATTGCTCCACCCCAGCCCAGGCGCGACGACACCCGCGCCCGTGCTGCCTGGCGCTGTCCGCGGCATCAACTCGGAGCCGTCAGGGCGTGCCGCAAGGCCCGCCTGCACACGCTTTGCTCGCCGGCGACATAATGCACCCGATCCGCGCGGCAACCACATTCCGTGGCGTCACCCCGCGGATCACAAACGGCCGGCGCCAGCGCCAACCACCGCGCGCACGAACAGCCCGGACTACTTATTCCACAATACGGCCGCTTCCGTGCCTAGGGGTGGGGCGAGAGAGAGTCGAAAGGGCGACGATCGCAACACATGCGCGTCTCGCGCATCAGACGCGAGACCTGGTCGCAGCCGCGTCGAGCACCTGCTGCGGCTTGAGCGTGCACGCGGGCGGATTCGGCGCGTGTGGGCACGCGTTGGAGCGAGAGTTGCTGCGGACTAGAGGACTGCCGCGCCCTTGGGCCCGGGGCGACCGGGGTCGGAGACGACCAGCGACAGATCCTGCTCGTCGCCCGACGCGAGGATCATGGCGTCCGAGCGGACGCCGCGGATAACGGCGGGCTCGAGGTTGGTAACGGCGATGACCCGTCTGCCGACGAGGTCATTGGGGTCGTAGCACAGGGCGATCCCGGCGATGGCGGTGCGGGCTTCATCCCCGAAGTCGAGGGTGAGCTGGAGCAGCTTGTCGGCGCCCGCCACCTTGGTCGCGGCGATGATCTCGCCGACGCGCATCTGTACCTTCTTGAAGTCTTGGATCGTGATCATTGATACCCCCGGACGGGATGTGAGGCTCAGCGGCAGGTGCTGCAACTGCGGCCGGAGCAGCCCGCGCAGCTGCTCGACGACGCCGTCGCGGCGCCCGCGGTGCGTCCGCCGGAACGGGCGGCGAACGCGGACATCAGCCGCTTCAGGCGCTTTCCGGAGCATTGCGGGCACGCGACTCCGCGCCCGTTGCTGCCGATGCGGCACAAAGCCTCGAATTCGTGCCCGCATTTGGCGCATCTGAACTCGTAGATTGGCACCGTCTCTTCCCCTGTTCGCCCGGGCCGCGAAGCCCGCGCCCGGCTCACATGAATATATCACCGGCTCCCCGGAGTGTCAATGCGCGCCGCGTCGAAGCCCTTGGTCAACGCCGCGCCGAGCGACGCATAGCGCGCGTGTCGCGCCGCTTGTTCTCGCATCTCTTTTGTGCTAGACTAGCGAATTGGGGGAAGGCTTCTATGGCCCAACGCCTGCGAGACGCGCGGCCGACCCGCGCGGCAAAGGCCGATGCGGCGAAGCCGCGCGTGATTGGTCCGTTCTCGATCATCGCGGATAAGCTCATCATTCTCGCGGCGGTCGCGGCCGGCGGTGCGTTGATCTACCTCGTCTACGGCCTGGTAAGTGGCCACATCACTTCGTTCCCTCATCCCCCGGGCAGCCAGCGGTCGCTGCTGTCGGAGCCGGCGCAGGCAGTCTTAACGCGGTGGGTGCAGACCGCCACGAGAATCCTCGCCTGGGGCACCGTCCTTGCGCTCGTCCTCGCCTTGCTGCGTTACTATGATTCTTCGTCGACGATCGCGCTCTCCGCGGCCGTCGGCGGCGTGTTCTACGTCGGCCTGCCGGTGCTTGTCACTGGGGTGCTCGGCCATCAGTACCGCCCGGCGAACGAACTCACCGACGCGATCATCATCGGGACGCAGGCGGCGGGAAAGCTCATCCTGATTCTGGCGGCGGTGCGCGGAGCGATTCACTTTCTCGTCGTCGCCGTGCGGCGGCCCAGGCGCGCGCCGGTCCGCCGTGGGGCGAGCCCCGCCGGCGCGCGAGCGCCGCGACCGCAGTCGCTGTTGCGCCAGTGCTGGGAACTCGCGCGGTGCCAGGCGAGCGGCAGCGCCTGTCCCGCCCTGCGGCGGCGCCGCTCGTGCTGGAAGATCGGCTCGGGATGTCTGTGCGACCTGAGGCTTGCGGAGAAACTCTCCCAGGGCGCGGAGGCCTGGACGCACGAGGAGGTGAGCGCAGTACGATATCGCGCCGCCACGGGCCGACGCCCGTGCCGCACGTGCCCGATCTACGAGGAGCACCAGGAGTACAAGTACCGCCTGTTCCAGTGGTCCGCGTATCCTGTGACAGCGCTCGCGATCTGGGTCACCCTGCCCCTGCTGCACGTGGGCTACGACGGCTCGCTCAAGTTCCTGGAACGCATGATGGCGGTGCTCGCGTTCACACCGAGCCGCGCCTCGTCCGCGCCGACCGACGGCGTGCAGTCCATCGTGCTCGCCTCAAACGTGGAGTGGGTGTTCATCGGGTGCCTCGGCCTGTTGCTCGTCACGTATGTCCTGCACGGCATCGACCGCGCGGTATTCAAATGGGGCTGGTAGAGCAAACGCGCCGTGTTCGGGCGCAATCCGAACCGTGACAACGCCGCGTTTCGGCGGTGCTCGGAGAAAGGGAGCGTCAGTTTGTCTGAGCAGAGCAATGAATTCCGTATTCCACCAGTCATCATCTATGGCCGCGGAACCCTGCACAGAGCCGGTGAGCAGGCGCGCCGATTCGGTCGGCGCGCGCTCGTCGTCTCCGGGCGCACCGCGACGAGAGGCGCCGGTGTCGCCCAACGCCTGGTTGACATCCTGACCGCATCCGACGCCGAGGCCGCCCTGTTCGACCAGGTCGAGCCGGAGCCGTCCGCCGAAACGGTTGACGCCTGCGTCCAGGCCGCGCGCGAGGCGGTCGCTCAAATCATCGTCGGCATCGGCGGCGGCAGCCCGCTCGACGTCGCCAAGGCCGCCGCCGGCATCTTCACCCTCGGCGGAAAAACGGAGCAATACCAGCCGCCCGAGAGCAAGCCGATTGATCGCCCGTCGCTTCCTTTCATCGGTATCCCGACGACATCAGGCACCGCTGCCGAAATCACCCAGAACGCGGTCATCCGCAGCCCGTCGCTCAAGGTCAAGATCGGCATGCGCAGCCCGTACTGGGTGCCGCAGGTCGCCATTGTTGACCCCGCGCTCACCGATTCCATGCCGCCCGACCTCACCGCCCGCACCGGGGCCGACGCGCTGACCCACGCGCTCGAGGGCTACGTGTCGCGGCGGGCGACGCCGGTAACTGACGCCCTCGCGCTGAAGGCGATGCAACTGGTGGGGCAGTACCTGCGGCGCGCGGTGCGCGACGGCGCCGACACCGAGGCGCGCGACGGCATGGCGCTGGCGAGCATGACCGCGGGCATGGCCTTCGCCAATACCGGCGTGGGCGCGGCGCATTCACTGGGCCATCCGCTGGGCGCGCTCCACGACGTGCCCCACGGCACCGCGTGCGCCGTGTTTCTGCCCTACGTCATGGAGTACAACCTCGACACGACCGGTCGCAAGTTCGCCGATGTCGCCCGCGCCCTCGACCGCACGACGGATGAGTTGGATCCTCGCGAAGGCATTCGCGCCGTGCGCGACCTGTTCCGCAAACTCGATATGCCGCAGACCTTAGCCGAAGTGGGCGTCAAACGCGAGGAGCTTGCCGCGCTGGTGCCCGGGACGATGCTCTCCGGCGCGCTCAAGAGCAACCCGCGCGCCGTCACCGAGGCCGACGCCCTGGGCATTCTCGAACGCGCGTGGGTGGGGACGGAGTAGACGCGCGGTCCCGAGATCGCGCGGGACGGAACCGCGCGACGCACTGAACTCGGGAGCCATCACGTCCGTTGCACAACTGGCGCCGCCGTTCCCCTCCTCGGCTACTCGCCGCCTCGCGCCTCTGCCTCCACCTTGCTTTCCACCGTCGGAAGCGTGAAGTAGAAAGTGCTGCCTTTGCCCAGCTCGCTCTCGAAGCCGACGGTGCCCTCGTGGGCCTCGACGACGGCCCTGGTGATATACAGCCCCAGCCCTGCGCCCGGCGTCTCCGGCGCCGGAGGCTCGGAGCCCCGGTGGAAGCGCGTGAAGAGCCGCCCCTGGTCTTCACGCGGGATGCCGACCCCGTGGTCGGTGACGTAGAACTGCACCGCGCCGTCGGCGGCGCGGGCGCCGACGACGATCTCGCTGTCCTCGGGGGAGAACTTCACGGCGTTACTGAGCAGATTCGCCAGCGCCTGCTGGATGCGCTCGGAGTCCGCGAGCACGTCCGGCAGCTCCGGCGCGACTTCCGTGCGAAACTCCCGCTTGAGGCCCGGATACGTCGCTCGCGTGACCGCCTCGCGGCAGAGGTCATCGGGCCGCATCGCGCGCCGCTCGATGCGCAGTCGCCCCTCCTCGATCTGGCTCATGTCCAGGAGATCCGAGATCAGGTGGGTCAAGCGCTCGGACTCGACGGCGATGACGTCCAGGAACTCCTTGCGCGTGTCCGGCCCGAGATGATCGAACTCGCGCGCCAGCGTCTGCGCGTAGCCGCGGATTGATGTCAGCGGAGCCCGCAGCTCGTGCGACGCAAGTGAGATCAGCTCCTCGCGGAACTTCGCCGTCGCTTGGCGCTGGTGCTCTTCGCGCTCGAGGCTGTCGAACCAGCGGCGCACGATGACGAGGATGATGATCAGCGCAGCGAAGAGGTTAATCGTCTTCGGAATCGCCACATAGTACGGCTCGGCGAGGAGTGCATGAAGACGCGGGGCGATGAGCCCCGTGCGCGCGGTGTACCACACGCCGAAATAGACGCTCTCGATCAAGGTGCGCGCGCCGTCTATGAGGAGCACGATCAAGAGGACGGTGAGCAGCGGGTAGATGCGCTTGAAGCGCCCGTACTGCCTGGCGTAGAAGATGACGATGGCAAGCCAGAACAGCACCAGCAGCCAGTAGATGATCGCCGTGAGGAACGTCATGTAGCGTTCGATGAGCAAACCAGTCACGGCTGTGTCGCCTCCTTGCCGCGCGGCCCGGACTATTTGTGACGAGCGCAAGCTTGGGGCAGATTGCCCGCCGCGGCTACGCCTGAGGTCCACCCGCCTCCGGCGGGCGCACAAGAGTCATTACCGAGGTTCGTACACTAGGGGAGAACGCAACGGATGGCAGTGCTCTTCCCGAACGAACCTCGTCCGGAAGAGTCTGCGGACATCACCGGCGCTCCGGTAATACCCGAGACTCGATGATTACCCGCGAGCAGCGCCTGCGGCTCACGCAAGGACGATACCGCCGGCCTGCGACAGGTATGAATAATGCAGGCTGGCCTCGTCGCCGCAGAACGGCGCGCTTGGCCACGCCGCCCCGGGTGCGTCGCCGGGCTCCAACGACTCACAGCAACAGCCCCCGTACGTGTCTTGCCCGGCGGCGCTCTCATCCCTGCTCAGCCGAGCCGACATAGGTGCGGCTGCGCCCCTCGCGGCGGTCACCCGCTGCTCCGGTTCCCGCGGGCGAAAGGGTGTGTGGCCTCGGCCGGCCAAGAGGGAAACCTGCGGCCGGAGTCCCACCGAATGCCAAGGGATCACGCACGGCCGAGAAGGGAGCCGTCATGTCCAGCGATCGCGTTCTCAACCGCAGGCAGTTCCTCGGTCTCACCGGCGCCGCCCTGGTCGCGGCGACGCTTGAGGGATGGCGTGCCGGCCCCGCCTTCGCCCTCGACCGAGCCGCAACGGCTGCCGCCCTCGACATGCGCCGCGGCGCGAGCGAACTCGTCGCGCAGCCGCTCTTGATGTACAACCTCGCCCATCGCCGGGAAGCCACCACATGGCGGCCGTGGGGCGGAGTGCAGACCGAGCAGGCGGTAAACCAGGAGGCGCGGCGCATCGGCCGCGAGCTTCGCGATCTCTGCGCTTCGGCAGACTTCGCGGTGCGCACACTGCCGGTGACCAGCCTCGCCGGCACGCACGAGGTGCCGAACCTTAGAGAGACGCCCGCCGACGTGCTGTTGGTGTACGCGGCGGGCGGGGGCACGGACACCCTCGACGCGCTCGCCGGGCTCGGCAAGCCGATGATCGTCTTCGTGCGTCAGGACTCGGGGCCATATTACCTCTGGCACGAGATCGTCCACGCGCGGTTCCTGCGCAGCCATACGGATCGTCTCGCCCAGACCAACGTGGATTTCGAGGACGTCGTGGTGGACGACAACGCGGAGATCCTCTGGCGGCTGCGGGCGCTGTTTGGGCTGAAGAATACGCTGGGGCGGCGCATCGTGTGCGTCGGCGGGCCGGGCGGGTGGGCGTGCCCGCAGGCGCCGGACTTGGCGCGCGAGCGCTTCGATCTCGACATGGTGACCGTCCCCATCCCCGAACTGAACGCCATGATCGAGGCCGGGCGCGAGGACGCGCGCCTGATGGAGCGCTGCCGGCGCGACGCTCAGGCTTACCTCAGCCCGCACAACGTCACCCTGGAAACGACGCGCGAGGCGGTGACTGAAGCGTTTCTCCTCGCGGAGTTGTTCCGCGACCTGATGCGGGAGTCCAAGGCGTACGCGATCAGAACCAACGGCTGCATGGGCAGCTACGCCGGCATCATGCCGTGCCTCACGTTGAGCCTCGTCAACGACGCCGGCAACATGGCGTACTGCGAGTCCGACTTCGTCGTCATCCCGTCGGGCATCCTGATGCACTACATCTCCGGCAGGCCGGCGTATCTGTGCAACCCGACGTACCCGCACGAGGGGCGGATGCTGTTCGCGCACTGCGCCGCGCCCCGGCGGATGGACGGGAATAAGCTCGAACCGGTGCGGGTCGTGACTCACTTCGAGTCGGACCACGGCGCGGCGACGAAGGTTGAGTTTCGCAAGGGCCAGGTGGTGACGATCATCAAGCCGGAC
>CP070648.1:3914616-3921897 GCA_020354555.1 Armatimonadota bacterium
CCATCTGCTCTAGGCCACGCTGCAGAATGCACAGCAGTTCGTCGTCGGAGAAACGGCGTCTATAGTCCTGGCTGTAGGTGCAATCCGGGCCCATGAAGAGGCGACGGTCTGCGACGATGGCGCCGAAGAGACCGGCCTGTCCTCCAAGAGTTCGTTCGTAGGCCGCCAGCTTCGCGAGGACGGGCCGGCCGCTACGCACGGCAGTCACCTCCCACTCCTTGAGCAGTTGGTGGCCCTCCGATTCGAAGCCCGGTCGCTGCGCGAGCCAGCGACCGTATGCCTGGCTGTCGGCGACGACGAAGCCGGCTCGCTCGCCCACGCCGTCCGCGGTTAGGGCCGCGTGCAGGGCAGAGAAGAGCGGCAGACTCTCGCTCTGCGTGGAGTAGAGAACGTTCACCGCGCGTACTGTCCGGGGTTGAAGTGGTGCAGGTTGCGGCGCATCCAATCGACGGTGCGCGCCAGGCCGTCACGAAAGGCTACCTGACTGTGCCAGCCGGTGAGCTCTCGGATCAGGCGGTTGTCGGCCAGCAGGCGACTCACTTCACTCTTCTCGGGCCGGATGCGTGCTGCCTCGGTGACGATCTCGGGTGAGCGGCCGACGATTTCGCACAGTAGCCTAGCCGTCTGGCCGATCGACCACTCTTCGCCAGAACCTATGTTGACAACCCGCCCCTGCGCCGCGGGGCACAGCGCCAGCGCGAGCATGCCCTCGGCCGTGTCGGTGGCGAAGTTGAAGTCGCGTGTCGGCTCAAGTGCGCCGAGCTTGAGCTGTGCGGCCTCCGCGAGGAGCTGGCTGGCGATTGTCGGAATCACGGCGCGCGCGGTCTGCCGCGGCCCATAGGTGTTGAAGGGCCGCGCCGTAACCACTGGCATCCCAAACGAAAGGTGGAAACTCTCCGCCATCTTGTCGGCTGCGATCTTGCTCGCCGAGTACGGTGACTGTCCGACAAGCGGGTGGCTCTCGGGAATCGGGACCTGCTGCGCCGTGCCATACACCTCCGAGGTGGAGACATGCAGCAGCCGCGTCAGCGCGTCGCCGTCGCGGCAGGCCGTGAGCACGTTCAGCGTGCCCGTGATGTTGGTGTCTACGTATGACCGCGCGGCTTCGTAGCTGTAGGGAATGGCGATCAGGCTGGCGAGGTGGAAGACGTAATCGCAGCCGCGTACTCCGTGGCGAACGCGTTCAACGTCGCGGATGTCGCCGTTGAGTATCTCGACCTCAGCGAGTGTGGCGGCTGGCAGGTCGCGCAGCCAGCCCAGTTCGTTCCAGGAGTTGTAGTAAACCAGCGCCCGCACGCGGGCACCGGCCGCAACCAAGCGTTCGACGAGGTGGCTGCCGATGAATCCGTCGGCGCCGGTGACGAACACGCGCTTGCTGGCGATGGTCTCGCTCATGAGGGATTGCGTCCTGTGGCGAAGAGGCGGCGTGCCTGCTCGAGTTCTGCAGGGGTGCCAATGTCAGTCCAGTACTCGTGCACCGGGAATACCGACACCGGTCGACCGCTGGCAAGCGCAACCTCGATGAGATCGGTCATGTTTATCACTGCCCGTGGTCGCAGCAGTTCCAGCACTGCCGGCGCGATCGCGTAGATGCCGGCGTTGCACAGAAAGCGCTGCGAGGGCTTTTCGTGCAAGCTGGTGACGCGCGGGCCCTCGCTGCGGATCACCCCGTACGGGATCTCGATGCGATAGTCGACCGCGGCCACGGTGACCTCGGCCTCGTGTTGCAGGTGGAAGGCGAGCAGGCTGCCGAAGTCCGAGTCGGTGACGATATCGCCGTTTATCACGAGGATCGGTGCGGTCGGTCGTTCCGGAAGCAGCGTCAGGGCACCGGCGGTCCCGAGCTTCCGGTCTTCGCGCAAGTAGCGGATATCGAGGCCGAAGTCCCGGCCGTCGCCGAAGTGCTGCTCGATGACATGCCCGAGATAGTTCACCGAAAGGTACACGCGCCTCAACCCGGCCTTGGCCAGGCGCTGGATCTGGCGCTCCAGCAGTGGCACGCCGCCGATGTCGACCATCGGCTTGGGAATTCGCTCGGTGAGGGGGCGCAGACGCATGCCTTCACCGCCGGCCATGATGACGGCGAAAGCGAAGCCACGTGCGTCGCCGGCGTCGTTGGTTGGCGCCAGGTCCGTAAGGTGCACGATGCGAGCGAAGCGCCCTGCCTCGTCCACAAGCGGCACAGCGAGGACATTGCGCCGTCGCATGAGGTCGAGCAGGTAGCCGTCCGGGCTGCCGACCGGGGCGCTCAGCGGCCGCGTGTTCATCGCCTGCTTGACCGGCGTCTCAAGACTACCTCCGGCGAGCAGGCAGCGTCGCACATCGCCGTCCGTCAGCGTGCCGACCAGTCGGCCATCTCTTTCAAGGACCACTGCTATACGTCGCCGGCTCGCTTCGATGGCTCGAATGGCCTCTACCAGCGGTGCCGCAGGATCCAGCACGCGACCACTCATCGGTACCATCCGTCACGCGTTTCGCCGCGCAGCGTCATGCGCTTGCGGATGAGCGCCTGGTCGAGCGGTGTCGTTGCCAGGACGTCGGCGATCTTGGGGCCGGCGTCACCCAACCAGTACGGGTTCTCGGCACTGCGGCAGAGCGCCCGGAACGTCTCGTCGAAAAGGCAGCGGCGCACGGCGGCGACGATCGCGGCCGCGTCGTACCCGGCATCGAGCACATTGTCGCCGCGCAGGCGGCCATCCTGGCGCGAGCCGACGTTCACGGTCGGGCAGGCGAAAGCCGGCGTTTCTTTGAGGCCCGACGACGAGTTGCCGGCACAGGCCACGCGCAGCGACGGGTCGCGTGCCAAGCCGAGGACACCATGGTAGAGGTGGCGTCCCAATGAACGATGCACCTGGACACCGGCCAGATCCTCAGCCCGGAAGGCCTCCAGTCGGCGGATGATGGCTTGCCCGCCGGCATCGTTGTTCGGATACGTGATGACGACCTGGACGCCCTCGGCGGACAGCTTCCGGATCGCGTCCAGCGATGGGGCCAGCTGCGACTCGGACCGATCGAACTCTGTGGTCACCGAGTGCTGCGTGAACAGCACGACCGGGCGCCCGAGATCCAGATCGAGGCGTGCCGCGACCTCGTCGCGTTGCGCAAACCGTCCCTCAGAGATGAGGTCGATGGCCGGAAAGCCCACGGTGTGAACGCGCCAAGGCTCCTCGCCCATCGCCAGGATGCGGTTGGTGGCCTGCGCGTTGGTCGTGAAGTGGAGGTGCGAGAGCTTGGTCATTGCGTGGCGGACCGAGTCGTCCAGCGCGCCGCCTTCCGTCAGATCACCGCCCTCGACGTGCGCGGTTGGGATGTTCATCTGACTGGAGGCAATCACCGCTGCCAAGCCCTCGAAGCGGTCTGCGTAGACGACCATCATGTCGGGCCGGATGCGCGCCAGGGCCTCGCTGATGGCCAATACCCCCGAGCCGATCGCCTGTGCCGTGGCAAACAGTGACGTCGCATCCATCTCGATCTTCACTTCGGCATCGATGCGAAAGCCGTCGCTGCGGATCTCGTCGAGCGTGCGGCCGAAGTTCGGGTCCAGATGCGCTCCCGAGACCAGCAGCCGATAGTCCAGCGCGGGATGCCGGTGGACGGCGCGAAGGATGGGGAACTGCAGGCCGTACTCGGCGCGGTTGCCGGTGAAGACGGCGATGACTCGCTGACTCATTCGATGCTCATTGCCTGGGGTTTCAGCAGCCGCCCGAGGCCTTCGGCCAGTGCTGTGCGCGGTCGCCAAGGCAGCGACGCGCAGGTGTGGCCGATGTCGAGCACGAGCGACGAGGCCGCGCTGGGTTTAGCAGACGTGACGATTGGCCGATGTGACTCGCCAGCGCAGGCGAGCGCAGCGCGGGCGAGTTCGCGCACCGAGGTGCCGACGCCCGTGCCGACATTAAAGATGCCGGAAACGTCGCTCTCGACGAGTGCGACAAAGGCCTCGGCGGCGTCGTCGATCCAGAGAAAGTCGCGCACCGGCGTGTCGTCCTGCACCCACAGCGGACCGGTCCCCGGAATCTGGGAGAGGATTGTGCCCAGCACCGTGCCCCGCGTCACGCTGTGACCGTAGAGGTTCGCCAGGCGCAGGACAGCGCCCCGTGCCGCGAGCACCGACGCCTCGGAACGCAACTTGATTCGGGTGTAGCGGTCCCTGGCTTCGACAGGCATGCCGACGCGACAAGGCATGGCGTGCCGATCGCCATAGAGAACACCCGAGGAGGCGTACACGACGCGTCGGTAGCCGCGGGCCAGTAGCACCTTAAGTGTTGAGGAAGTCTCTTCCTCGTACGCCGATCCAGCGGCCTCCGCTGCGCCGCGATGGGCAATCTCCGCCAGATGAACAAGAGCATCAGCCGCTGGCGCTTCTGCGTAACTGCTAACCCATGTCGCATCGGGTGTCTGGCGTCGGGCCAGCGCCAGCGGCCGATGGCCGGCTGCGCGCAGATGCCGGACGACAGCCCGGCCGACGAACCCGGTTGCCCCGGTGACCACCACTTCCATCAGGACCCCTGCGATGCCGCGGCTGCGAGCGCGGCACGTCTTTGCAGCAGAAACTCGATCAGCGCGAAGTCGAGCTCAGTGTCGATGTCGAAGGCCTTGTGGTCCGGAACTTCGTAGCCCTCGGCGTGCCCGTCCAGCAGGTGCGAGGCCCGCCGCAAGTAATCTGTGTCGAGCACGTAGACGCCGGCAACGTGCTCGTAGACCTTCGGCGCCGACTGCCGGGCCAGGACCGTGCCGCCCTGGGTCTTACTCATCCTGAGTGCGCCATGCTCATCGGGTTCGACGAGGTTGAAGTACGGGTTGCGCCGCGCGGATGCCACGGTGAACACCGCGTCGACCGGCACTCCCCGCGCGCGCAAATCGCGGAAACGGGTGATGGCTGCGCTGACGTCCGACGTCTCGATCAGAGGGTTGGTGCAATCGAGGTCGACAAAGAGCTCGTAGCGGCAGCCATGCATGGCTTCACAGGCTGCAAGCGCGTGTTGCCAGACCTGGAACTTGCCCGTCCCAGACTGTGCGAGTTCGGCAGGCCGCATGAAGGGAACCTCGGCACCGGCGGCACGGGCCACTTCGGCGATCGTCGCTGAGTCGGTGCTGACGACGACACGGTCGATCTCGGGCGCAGCCAGCAAGGTTCGCACGGCCCGTGCGATGACGGGCGTGCCAAGCAGGGGCCGGATGTTCTTGCCGGGCACCCCGACGCTGCCACCGCGGGCGCCGATAACGCAAAGAAGCGGCCCGTTCACTTTGCGATCGGCTCCATGCGCAAGTGAGTGAGGCCGAGCAGACGGAAGGTCGCCGCGAAGTTGGTCGACGAGCGATCGCTCGCCAGAACTCCGCGATCTCGGCGGGCGCAGGGTGTGACAACACCGAGCCCCTTGATTGGACGGCGGCGGACCTTTCGGGTCCCTAGTAGCTGCTGCAGGGCGAAACAGGTGTTGACCCGCTTGTCCATCAGCGCAGCCACCGGCGCCTCGCTCGAGCGAAGCACGTGCTGATAGTCGAAGTCGAAGGTCGGCGTGCCGTCAACCGGGGAGCGGTACTTCGGACCATCCACGAAGACGAACCCGTAGGGTCGGTCGGGTACCGATCGGTAGCGCACGCCGCGGAACATCGAGTACGAGTCCTCCACGGTGTCACTGAGCTGGAAGTCGACGACGGCGCGATAGGTGGCAGGCAAAAGGCGTGTCGCCAGATCGAACCACTCCTCGAACTCCTCCGTCGAGGTAACGGGTTCTCGCATGCCAGTTTCGGCATCGTTGTCGAGCAGGGACTGACCGATGACCAGCGTTAAGACACCCGTGCGGCACTCTAGGACTTCGGAGGGGCGGCAGTGGCGAAGCAAGCCATTTAACGTAGCGTAGTCATGCCAGCCGCAGCCGGTCGACCGCGTTTGCCGCCGGTACTCGTTGAGCAGCGGCCACAAGCTCGCATGCCTGTGCAACACGGCCTTTCCCCGAGCGCGTCGGGCCTTTCGGACCGCGGCCTCGGGCTTGGAGCGCAAGAACGGGGGCATCGGCGCCGACGCGCTCACCGCCACTCGCCGACGATGTCCGACGGCTCGACGTGCACTTCGGCGGGAAGGTCACGGGCCGCGACCCGCCCGACCACTTCGTCGAGCCGATCGGCGAGGATCTTGCCCGTGCCCGGTCGCTTGACCCAGACGTTGTCGCGACTGAAGTGCTCGCCGGCCTTTATGGGTGCAATTGTCACCACGGTGGCATAGGCGAAGTCGATGACCGGCTGTTCTTCGGGCAGCACGGTCTTCGCGCCACCCCGCGCCTGCCAGATCGCCCGGGAGCCGACAATCAGGTCGTGCAGTTCTCCCGGCTCGATGGAGATACCCGTATCGGGGCCGGGCCAGCCGCGTGAAATCGTGAAGTGTTTCTCCAGCAGGCACGCGCCAACGGCTACAGCGCCCAAACAAGTCCAGATGTTCATCGAATGATCTGACAGCCCCACCGGAACACCGGGAAAATGATGCTGTAGGTCCCCGATGGCACCGAGCCGAACCTTTTCGTAGGGCGTCGGATACATGCTGGTGCAGTGCATCAGCGCCAAGGGCGCGCCTTGCCTGCGGATCATCGCTGCGGAGCGCTTTATGGACTCGATGCCGTTCATGCCAGTGGAGAGAATCATCGGCCGGCCCATGCGCGCGATGTGCTCCAACAGAGGCAGGTTGTTGCATTCGCCGGATCCGATCTTGAACGCGGGCACGTCCATCGAAAACAGGCGGTCCGCAGCTTCACGCGAGAACGGGGTCGAAAGGTAGATGACGCCCTTGTTCTTGCAGTATCGCTGCACCTCACGCTCTTCTGATTCATCTAGCTCGCAGCGCT
The DNA here is from genome assembly GCA_020354555.1 of Armatimonadota bacterium. Taxonomy (NCBI): domain Bacteria; kingdom Bacillati; phylum Armatimonadota; species Armatimonadota bacterium. Next base: position 3,921,453 of record CP070648.1, read on the forward strand.
TGATGATGTCCCACAGCTTCTCTCTGGAGATTTCGCCGGGAGTCATGTCCGTGGGCACCATCTCCTTCTCGGTGATATGGCACTGGAACTTGACGACCTCTGCACCGGCCGCCGCCGCCGCGTCCACCAGCTGCAGCGCCTTTTCGAGGCTGCCCTCGTGATTGATGCCGACTTCGGCGATGACGAGTGGCGGGTGCTCCGGTCCGATGCTACGGCCCCCGATCGTGAATGAATTCACCGCTTGCCTCCTGAAGGATGAATGAAGACGATGGCTTGAGCCCAAGCAGCAGTGGCGCGCCGGGTGGAGCTGCAGGCGCTCACCGCCGGTGACGTACCGCTGCTACACGCCGCAACTCGGCGAGCTTGTCGGCCGTAGCGGCGTCGCACTCGGCGATCGCGACGAAACCGCGCACGGTATCGCGAACGAAGTTGAAATCGCGGGTCG
>CP070648.1:3921997-3924887 GCA_020354555.1 Armatimonadota bacterium
CCATGCAGGATTTAGCTTTTCGAAGTGCTCGCATGGAAACTCATCGCACTGCCAGCACCCGGCGATCGCCTTTGCGGCCGCACACCTGCGAATGGTGCACTTCTCATCGCCGCCGCCAGCGAAGCACCCCGCACACCCCGTGGCCAGATGAACACAGGTCTTGCACACGATGCCGCAGGGGGCAGGTTGGTCGATGGATCTCATACGCCGCCTCCTTCCAGTCGCCGCTCGATCTGCAACACGTTCGCTGGATCCCACCGAACAGCCGCACAAGCCGCCGCCCGTGCCGGCGGCAAGAAGTCTGCAGAAATCCCGTCGCGTAACTTGCATGGTCGTAGCCCCCGCCCTTGCGTCCGTGCGCGGACCGGAGGTGTTTCTGCCACGTCCACTACTGCCTCTGATTAACCGGGCGCCGGTGTCTCGGGCACATTGTTCGGGTCAAACTGATCCGGCCTCTGCCATGCAGCGGGGAGACGATGATCGAGTTTCTTCTCGAATACGCCATCCAGATCGTAGTCACACAGCCACCGGCCCTTGTCCGGTCCGGACCGGGGCACCACCGAGAAAAGGGATGGAAAAGCCTGGTCCTTGTACCGATCCGCTGCCATGAAGCATTCGCCATTAGTGTGCAGGGATATAGAATCCAATCCTACGCCATCGTGGTATGTCACCAATACCGTAAACCCTCCGGCAATCCAGAGGGCGCACATGTCTTCTTTCTCGCCCGAGATCTCGTCGAAATCGTCGCCTCCAAACTCAGCAGCCGTGAATGGACCATGGGTGCCCAGGTAATGCAGCCGGGTGACTTGGATATCGTCGAAATCCTTCTTCAGCCAGTCGTTTATCTGAGAGCGCAGCCTTTCGGCCTGAACCGCTCGTCGACCAGTGCTCATCCACAGCAGCGCAAGCGCAATCAGAAAGAGGGCCCAGGGCAGCACAACAGCGAAACGTATACGTCGACGCTTGTGCTCGGCCACCTCGCTCACCAGTGCACCTCCTTTGAGTCTGCACACCCTGTGCGCAGCACTGATGGACCGGACACGTCCGCGTTCGAGGTGTACGCACCTCCTTGCCAGCGACGTGTCTTGCTTGCCACAACGGTGACGATCTATTGTACAGCTTGTGGAACGGATGCCAAGCAGACAGAATGGAGAGGGCTGCAAAGCCTGGACCGACCCCGACGTCGAACCACGCATCAGCCTATAGCAGCACCACGGGGTCGACGTCGATAGCGATGCCGCGGACGCGGGGCCGGAGCAGGTTGTCGTCGCGAAGGGCGGCCAGCAACGTCTGCATCGCCGGCGCCGACGGGGCCAGAAGCAGCACGTCGAAGCGATACTGGTTTCGCAGGCGTTCGATCGGGCTGGTCTGCGGGCCGATGCATTGAACCTTCGAGCCGGTGCGCTCGATGAGCCTGCGAACGTTCTGCGCGAGCAGTCCGGCCTGTTCGCGGCAGCGAGACTGCCGCGCGTCGGACAGCGTGATGCGCGTCAGCCGTCCCCACGGCGGCAGCATGACCTTGCGACGCAGCAGCAGCTCCTCGCGGGCAAATCGCGGATAGTCCTGCCGCATGGCGGCCTGCACCGACGGCTGATCGCAGTTGAGGCTTTGCACGATCACCTCACCCGGCACGTCGCCCCGCCCGGCGCGGCCGGCCACCTGCGTGATGAGTTGGAACGTTCGCTCGGCTGCACGAAAGTCGGGAATCGCCAGCGCCGTGTCGGCATTGACCACTCCCACCAACGACACGAACGGAAAGTCGAGCCCTTTGGCGATCATCTGCGTGCCGACGATGATGTGGATGCGATTGGCCTCGAAGTCGCCGATGATCTGTTGATACTGCGTGAATCGCTGCATGGTGTCGCTGTCGACGCGAGCGACGCGGGCCTGCGGGAACTTGCTCGCCAGCTCCTCCTCGACGCGCTGAGTACCCATGCCGAAGCGTACAAGCCTGTGCCGGCCGCTGCAGTGCGGGCAATGCGCGGGCACGGGGAAACGGGCCGAGCAATGATGACACTGCGCCTGGCCGGTCGTCTTGTGAAACGTCATGTTCACCTTGCACTGCGGGCAGCTGATCACGGCCTGGCAACTCGGGCAGAACAGGTAGTTGGCGTAACCGCGCCGGTTTAACAGCAGAATCACCTGTTGGCTGGCGTCGAGCGCCTGGCCGATCTGCGCTTCAAGCTGGCGCGACAGTAAGTGGATGCCCTTGCGTGCGGCCGACTCGGCCCGCATGTCGACCAGCGTAACGTGCGGCAGCGGCAGGTCGCGGACCCGCTGCGGCAGGGCGATGCGCTCGTAGTGACCGGCCCGTTCGGCGTTGAGCCACGTCTCCAGGCTGGGCGTGGCCGATCCGACGATCACCGGCACCGACTCGAGCTGGCCGCGCTTCAGGGCCACGTCGCGCGTGTGATAGCGCGGCACCTGTATGTTCTTGTAGCTGGGCTCCTGCTCCTCGTCGACGACGATCAGGCCCAGGTCTTTGCACGGGGCGAAGACGGCGCTTCGCGTGCCGATCACCAGGCCGATCTGCCCGGCGGCGATCTGTCGCCAACTGGCGGCCCGCTGCGTGGCGGTCAGCCCGCTGTGCAGCAGGCACACGCGCTCGAACCGTTTGGCGAGTCGGTAGACGGTCTGCGTGGTCAGGGCGATCTCGGGTACGAGCAATACAGCCTGTTTGCCAGCCGCCAGCGCGGCGCGAATGGCGTGGACGTACACCTCGGTCTTGCCGCTGCCGGTCACACCGAACAGCAGCAGGGCGCGAAACGCACCCGACGCGATGACCGCGCGGGCCCGCTCGATCGCCCGATTCTGATCGGCGTTAAGCTGGAATTCCGGGTCGACGATTTGCCCGACGTCGGGCAATGTTTCGGTCGGCTCGCTGCGCTCG
>CP070648.1:3924987-3963839 GCA_020354555.1 Armatimonadota bacterium
TCCGGGCACTCGATCCGCCCGTGCTGCGGCATGGTCAAGGTTTGAACGAACAGGGTCGTCCGCGTCACCGAGGTCACGATATCCAACCCCAGCAGAGGGTAGCGCAGGTGATAGAAAACTCCGAGGAACAGGACCAGATCGAACATCTGCTTCAGAGACGTCAGCTCGTAGACATCCATCAATTGAAATTGAATCCGGCCCGCCAGCCCGAGCTTCTCGGCGGCGGCGCGGGCCAGCAAAGTCATCCCGACCTCATCCGCGCCCGGGTAGATGTGCACCGCATCCGCGACGCTCAGCCGCCGCGCTTCCTCGCCCAGCTCTGCCTGCTCGGCGATGTGTGGCCCGGTCGTGGCGGCATCCTCCTGGGCGAGAACCAGGGAATCCACAACCCCCGCCTCAACCAGTGACACGAGCCCCTTGTTCACTGCAAGGTTGCGTCTGCGCATGGCAGCGTGTCCCGCCACCAGTTCGAGCGGCAGCATCGCGCTGACTCGCGACAGCTCAGCGCGCTCCTGCTCGTCGAGCGTCTCGCGGCGATGGGTCAACTCGTTGCAGCGGGCCAGCGCCGGGCCGAGTTCCAACAGCTTGGGCGATGATACCGTTAGCCCCAGCCGCGGGATGACCGCGAACGCGTAGATGCGCAGCGCACGGAATCGGTCCTTGAGTTGGCGCAGCCGTTGGCCTCGCGCGACCGTCGTGTCTTCGGACACGTCGGTCGTCCTGGCCGCAATGAGCCCGCCATAGGCCAGCATGTCGCACGAAACGATGACGGCATCGGCATCGCCTGCGGCTTCTGCCAACCAGCGCCACAACGCCTCCGCGTCGCCCGGTCGCAGAAAGCGCCCGAGCAGCCGCCTCGGGGGTAGCAGCAAGCGAAGACCTCCCACCGCGGCGAGACGGCGGGGAAACTGAAGGTTGGGTGGCCGATCATCCAGCGGCAGCAGGGCAAACAGCGGGCGCTTGATCACGGAGCCAGCTCGTCAATGGCCGTTCTAAACCCGCGCGTGGCAGCTTCGAGCGGGGCAGGCTCGGTGCCGGTAACGATCGCGCCGATCATAATCCCGTTGATGCCGACGCCGACGATCCGGCCGACGTCGTGCGGTTCCAGGCGACGCTGACTCGGGAGGATAATGGGCGTCGGGACGGCCTGGGCCAAGCGCCGGTAGAGCGCGAGATCAGCCGCGGTTAGCGGGCGACCGTATTCGGCGTGCGGTATCACTGCGGCTTCGAGCACCTCCATGCCGATCCCCGCCAGGCCGGCCGCGGCCTCCACGCCATAGCTCGCATCTATGGCCATGACACGCGTCATACGCTCCATGTCGAGCAGCCACGAGGGGAAGTTGTGGGCGAACGTGTCAACGAAATCGAAGCCCATGTCGGCGAGGGCTGCGATCTCGTCGCCGCGCAGGGGATCGGCGACCCCGGGCACGATGCCCAGGGGCAGGTTCACCGCGTCGCGGACGGCTTCCAGCCGAGGTCGCTCTTCCTCGAGGGTGCCGAAATGCGTGCCGCTGGCGTCGTGGTGGACGTTGATGTGGGTTTTCAGGGCGTGAGCACCCCCCGCCTCCGCGGCCCGGGCGAGGTCCGCCGAGTTGTCGGGCAAGCTCACGATCAGTGTCGGCCCGTCGAGCAAGAGTTGGAGAGTTCGTTTCATGAGACAGCGACCCGGCGCCGGGTCGAGTCGCGTTGGTTGTCCTGCGCAGCTGCGCCGCAAGCTCGCCGGACGTGTCGCGTCCTCGGTCAGGGGCTCAGCGCGACCTGCGCCGGCGCTGGCCGCGGACGAGTTCCATGGCCACCGTCGTCGGCGGAACGTCCAGCAGTTGCGCAACCCGCTCGACTGCGCGCCCGACCTCGCGGCGAATGGTGTCGGGCTGCATGCCGTCCTCGGTCGCTTCCTTAGAGGTCTCGAGGATCCAGTCCAGGGCAGTAAGTAGGAACTCAGCGCGCGTGAGCGGATGCTGGCGGTTCGGCGTGCCGCCCCACGTATTGTGGATCTTGCGCCCCAGGAGGTCCCACGCGGTCACTCGCGGAGCCTCGGCGACGCGCACTCGCTCTTCCCCCTCGGCCTTCTCGGGAGCGGGTGCGGCTTCGCCCGTCGCGGCTGTGGACGGTGGCTCAGATCCGGCGCGGCGCCCTTCGCCCCGCTTGACCCATGCCCAGTCCTCCTCCGTCGTGCCCTCGATGAGCCGGTACTCTATCTCTTGCCCCGACACCTCGCGCATTGCCTCGACGATGCGATACCGGTTCGCCGGGATCTCGAGGTGGCCGGAGAGGTACTGGTCCTTGCCCGCCACGCCGACGACTAGCAGGTTCCCTTCCAGGGCTATCGGCACCGCCACGCGCATCGTCTGAAGCAGGCTGGTGAAGCTGTCCGAGCGCTCGAAGATGAGGTCGGCGGCCTCGCGCCACAGGCCTTGCGCATCGAGTTCGGCCATGGGATACTTGCGCGGCGGCAGCGTCGCGTCGTAACTGGAGCGCTTGGTGGGATCGGACAGGACCTCATAGGCCTCCTGAAGGCGGTCGAACTGCTGCCGCGCCTCGGCGCTGTCGCCGGCCGCGTCGGGGTGATGGCGCCGCACCAGATCGCGGTATGCCTGCTTGATCGCCTTCAGTGACGCATCCCGCTGGACGCCGAGCACCGTGTAATAGTCCGGCTGATCCTTCTTCATCCCGCTTTCACCGCATGCGATCCGCCGCGCTGATTTTCCGGGGCGGGCGCGGCTTCGCCCGCCAGCAACAGCGCTGCCAACTCGGCCATCGTCAGCAGGTCGAGCCGATTGTGCCTCATGATCGGCGCAATCAGGCTCGCATCCTGCGTGCGCACGAACTCATGATAGCGTTCCGGTATCAGCGCGCTCGGGATGTCCCCCGGGCGAGCCCTGCGGCACAGGTGCCGCTCCAGCGTTTGCAGGCGGCAATCCGGCAGGACGCCGCGCCACCTCCTGCGCGCCGGCCACAGCAGATCCACCAACTCCACTTCGAGCCGTCGCGACACCCGGTGATATGTCATCCGGTCGCGCAGGAAAGGCAGGTCAAAACACTTCCCGTTGAAGGTGACGAGTACCTGCAGGTCCTCCGTCGCTTCAGCGCAGTGCGCCAGCAGCGCCCGTTCCTGCGAATAGTCCGCCGCCAGGAACTGCGTGATGACCAGATCGTCTCCGCGCGGCCGCATCACTCCGATCAGGAAGATCGGACGCCCCATGAAGCCGGCGCTCTCGATGTCCAGCCATCCGATGCCTTCGAGGTCCGCCTCGACCAGCGGTTCCAGCCCGGCGGGCGCCTGCGGCAGCGACCACGCGCCGTCCAATGCCTGCCACAGGTTCCGCGCCACGACCTCGCCGTACGACCACACCTCGGACAGCGGCTTCTCCCAGACCAGCAATTGCCCGTGGCCGGTCGCCGCGACCTGCGCGTCCAGGGCCGAGACGACGTGCCTGGACTTCGCCTGCCGGGCAGGCGCTCGCCCACCCGCCGCAGGGGCGCGGTTGCGCTGGAGATGCGATATCTGCTGACGGAGTGCCGTGGTCATAACCGTCACCAGAATATTCGTCACTCCCCGGAGGAAGCCTTCTCGCCCGGCGGCGGGATACCGATGCGCCGCCGCTTGCCGGCCTTGCGCGCGCGCTCGGCGATCTTGCGCGTCACGGCCTCATCCGGCACATCATCGGAGGCGCGAGACGGCCCGGCGGATGACTGCGGACGCTGCGGCACATAAGGTTCCTCGCCCAGGAGCCGATGCAGGATCACCAGCGCGGCCTCCTTGTCGGGCATTGGGTAGCCTCCGCTTGTGTCGGGATCCCAATGCTGCGGCGGCTGAGTCACGGGCAGCCCGACGCACGACGGGCATCCCTGCTCGCACTCGCATTCGCGTATCAGCGCCAGGCACGCCCGCATCATCTCCTCGACCATCGCGAAGCCCTTCTCGGCAAACCCGAGGCCGCCCGGGTAACGATCGTAGAGGAATATCGTCGGCGTCCCCGTGTTGCTGCTGTCCACCAGGCCGCCGAGATCGGTGCGGTCGCACATCGCGAACAACGGCAAGACGTGAACCAGGACATTGCGGATGCCAACGAGTCCCTCGACGAACTTCCGCCCATGCCCGCGCACCTCCGCGATCGTCGCCGCGTCGGGGATGAGCCAGGTGGACACCGTGTCGAGGTGCTGTGGGGGCAGATCCAGCTTGCCGTAGCCGATGGAGTCAAGGGAGTAGAACTTGATCTTCTTGAACGCCGTCGTCGCCCAGGTGACCGTCGCCGGGCCGTGGCATATCCGCCAGCCGCGCCAGTCGCGCTGCTGCTCCGCTTCCCCCGCGCGAATGTGGGCGTCGAGGATCGCCTGCGTGTAGTAGTCCACAACCTGCGGCTCGACGTACGCCGCGCGCGCCTCGAGATCGAGGTCGCGCACGAAATACGTGTCGCCCTGATGCAGGTAAATGCCGCCGGGATAGACCAACTCCGGCGCGCTGATGGCATCCACCACGCCGATGACGCGGTTCTTGTCGGACGCGTCCATGATCGTGAAGGTATCGTCGGAGGACGTGCGCAGGTTGACCTGCGCCGCGGGGTAGTCTGTGCTCGCCCAGTACCAGTCGCCGTCAATGCGCTGCACGTGGCCGACATCCTGCAGAATATGGGCGATCGAGGAGGTCAGCTCGCCGAAGTAGCGCTCGTCGTCAACTTTCAACGGCAGTTCGAAGGCGGCGCACCGGAGGTGGCTGGCAAGCACGTATGCGTTCTCCGGATCAACCACCGCGTTCTCCGGCGAGCGGCCGAAGAAGTACTGGGGGTGGCGCATCAGATACTGGTCAATCGGATCGTTGTAGGCCACCAGGACCGCCAGGGCCTCCTCCGCTCCTCGCCCGGCTCTGCCCGCCTGCTGCCAGGTGCTGGCGATGGTGCCGGGGTAGCCGACGATGATGCTCGCATCGAGCGAGCCGACGTCAATCCCCAGCTCCAGCGCATTGGTGCTCGTCACCCCCATCAACTCACCGGAGAAGAGCTGACGCTCGATCTCGCGGCGTTCCTCGGGGAGATACCCCGCGCGATACGGGCGCAGCGCGTGCGCGAGCTTCGGTGAGCGGCGCTCGAGCGATTCCTGCGTGTAGCGGAACAGCAGCTCCGCCGCCACACGCGTCTTGGTGAAGGCAATGGTCTGCACGTGCTTGCGCATGAGCGCGACCAGAAGTTCCTTCGCCTCCTCATGGCTCGATCGCCGCTCCATGCGCGCGAGGTCAATGTGCGGCGGGTTCCACAGCAGGAACGTCTTCGGCCCGCGCGGTGAACCGTCCCGGTCCACGGCGACGACGGGCAGGCCGATCAAGCGCTCCGCAAGCTCGACGGGGTTGGCGATGGTCGCCGAGCAGCAGATGAACTGCGGGCGTGCGCCGTAGTGATCGCAGATGCGCCGCAGCCGCCGCAGCACGTTGGCGACGTGGGAGCCGAAGATGCCCCGGTAGGAGTGAATCTCGTCCACCACGACGTAGCGCAGGTCGGAGAAGAATCGCGCCCAGCGGCTGTGGTACGGGAGGACGCCTTGGTGCAGCATGTCCGGGTTGGTGAGGATGATATTCGCGTCGTTGCGCAGGCGGCGGCGTGTCGTGGCGGGCGTATCGCCGTCATACGTCCCGCACGCCAGGACGTCCTTGATGCGCGGCGCGCTCTCGCCGAAGCGCCGCAAGCCGCGAAGCTGGTCCTGAGCCAACGCCTTTGTGGGGAACAGATAGAACGCCTTCGCCTCGGGGTCGTCGAGCAGGCGCTCGAGCACGGGCAGATTGTAGCACAGCGTCTTGCCGCTCGCGGTCGAGGTGACGACGACGATGTTGTCACCGGCGCGCAGGCGTTCGATGGCCGCAACCTGGTGAATGTACAGGCGGTCAATGCCCTGGTCGGCGAGCGCCTGCCGCACTTCGGGGGGCAGGGGAGGGCTTAGCTCCGCGAACTGCGCCTCTCGCGCGGGCAACCGCTCGACGTGGGCGATGCGCGCCGCGTCGTCGGTCAGCGAGCGGAGGTACTCACCGAAATCCGTGACAGTACTGGTCATTTCCCATCGTGCGCTCGAGCCGCGAGCATGACGCGATACGCTCACTCGACCAGCACGAGCCCATAGTAGTTCTGCTCGCACTCGCGCGTGCGACACACCTCGATGGGGAAACTGTTGGTGCGGGCCGTCTTGTACACGTCTATCCCGGATGCCTCCATCGAAGGCCGGGCCTCGCGCGGGTGCACGCAGGATTCGAGGTCGCAGTCATCGCATAAGCGGCACGGCCCGGCGGCGATGCCGAAGGCCTTGTAGAATCCGTCGAGAAACGCTGCGCGCTCCAGCTTTGGTATGATCTCGCGCACCGAGCCCCACTGCCCCAGGTGGACGAGCAGGATCGTCGAGTACTCGTCGAGCAGCTTCCGCGTCGTCTCCGGTGTCGGCGAATGCGGCGGACAAGTCAGGCAGCCGCCCCACCCGCCGCAGCCGTACTGGCACTTCAGCCGCACCCACGTGCCGGTGAATACCGTATCCGGCCCGATCACTTTGACGTCCGCCGCGCCCCAGCGCTTGGCCAGGCGGCGGAGCCGCTCGAGTTTGGCTTCCTTCGTCGTCTGTCGCTTGCGCCGACTCTTCGCAGTAGGTGTCATCTCTCGCTCTCCGGCGATTGGTTTGCCATTCGAATTCGGCGCGCCAGCATCATGACCTGCCGAACGCCAGGAGTATTAGAACAAATGTTTCGCCCGGCGTCAAGAGCGTCGTGCCAACCCGCTCGCCGGGCTCTGTGCGTACAGCCGTTCTGAATGGAGGTGGCGGAAGCGTTCCCGTCGAACGTGCGCTCAACTGGAGGCTCAGCACGGTGAACCGCGCCCAAACTGCCGGCGCGCTCTATGTCGTCGGCACGCCCATCGGCAACCTCGAGGACGTCACGCTGCGGGCTCTGCGCGTCCTGCGCGAGGTTGACCTCATCGCCGCCGAGGACACCAGGGTCACGCGGAAGCTGCTCGCCCGCCACGATATTCACACCCCCGTCACCAGTTACCACGAGAATAGCCCCCCATCGAAGTTGCGGTCGCTCGTGAAGCGGCTTGGAGAAGGCGCGAGCATCGCGGTCGTGTCCGACGCCGGCATGCCGGGTATCAGCGATCCCGGGGCAGACCTCATCGCGGCATGTGTCGCAGCCGAGATACCGGTGGTTGCCATCCCCGGCCCGACGGCGCTGATGACGGCGCTCGTCCTGTCGGGGCTTCCGACTGATCGGGTCGTCTACCACGGGTTTCTCCCCAACCGGCGACAGGCGCGGCGCAAGGCGCTGGAGGAACTGCGCGAACGCACGGAAACGATGGTCTTCTACGAGGCGCCGCACCGGATCAAGGCATGCCTTGAGGACATGCACGAGATCCTCGGCGACCGGCGGGCGGCCGCCGCGCGTGAACTGACCAAGGTCTACGAGGAGGTGGTTCGTGGGCGGCTGTCGGATCTCTCCGAACGTTTCGCCACGCACCGGCCGCGCGGCGAGATCACGTTGATCATCGAAGGTGCCGCACAAGGCGGCTCCGAGAGCGCGCCGCCCGTCGAAGACGCGGTGACGGCGGTGCGTCAGTTGGTGCGGGAGGGGACGTCGCTGCGCGACGCCACGCGGATTGTGGCGGAATCAACGGGTCAGTCGCGGCGCACGCTCTACCAAGCGGCGCTGGATGCTGACGTGACTCGACGGATCGAGAATGACTGAACGCAAACGCCGATCAACAACGGCCAGGCCTCGCGCCAATCGTCTTGACGGCAAGACCTGGACGCGCAACTCGATCAGCGTGTGGAGCGACCTCCGCAAGACGCCGGAGGAACTACGACTCAAGCACCCCGCACTGTTTCCCGCCGCGCTGGCGAGCCGGATTATCGAGTGCTTCGCTGCGCCCGGTGACAAGGTCGTGCTCGACCCCTTCGCCGGCCTCGGCTCGACCATCATCGCCGCCGCGCAGGCGGGGTTGGAGGGGGTCGGCGTTGAGTTGAACCGCGACTTCGCAGATGTCGCTCTGCAACGGCTGGCCGCGGTCGTCGGGGAGGATGGCCCGGCCCCGTTGCTTCACGTCGCCGATGCGCGCAAGTTGCCGCAGTACGTGGAGCCGGAGTCGGTTGATCTCGTTATCACCTCGCCTCCGTACTGGGATATCCTGACGCGCCGGCGCAGCGCGGACCGCAAGGCCATTCGCAACTACGGCAAGGCGGCGGCCGACATCGGCCGCATCACCGCCTATGAGGATTTCCTCGACGCGTTGCAGGAGGTCTTCGCGCAGGTCTTTGCCGCGCTGCGGCCCGGCAAGTACTGCGTGCCGATCGTGATGGATCTCCGCAAGCACGGCCGGTTCTATCCCTTCCACGCCGACCTCTCCGAGCGCCTCGAGTCCATCGGTTTCATCTACGACGACATGATCATCTGGGACCGGCGTCAGGAATACAACAACCTCCGCCCCCTCGGTTATCCCTCGGTGTTCCGCGTCAACAAGGTGCACGAGTTCGTCCTCATCTTCCGCAAGCCGGCGGCGCAGCGCGCCGCGGATTAGCGCGGAAAACGTGAACCGTGTGGTGCGAGCGTGCCCGCGCCCGCCGATCCACAACCTTACGGCTTCGCCGCGCTTCTGCTATAATGCGCCAAACCAACCGATGGAGGTCACCCTTGCCGTATCGTGTCACCCTCATCCCCGGCGACGGCACCGGCCCCGAGCTGATCGAGCAGGCCCGCCGCGCCATCGAAGCGACCGGCGCGCAGATGGAATGGGAGGTCGTCGAGGCCGGCGCCGACGTCATGGACAAATACGGCACTCCGCTGCCGGACCAGGTCCTCGAATCCATCGGACGCACCGGCGTCGCCCTCAAGGGCCCGGTGACGACTCCGATCGGCACCGGCTTCCGCTCCGTCAACGTCGCGCTGCGCCAGCGGCTGAATCTCTACGCTTGCGTGCGGCCGTGCAAGTATTACCCCGGCATCCGCTCGCATTATCGCGACGTGGATCTCGTCGTCGTGCGCGAGAACACCGAAGACCTCTACGCCGGAGTGGAGTTCGACCTCGGCTCGGACGCGGCGAAGCAGATCATCGAGATGTCGGGCGGGAAGATCGCGCCGGACTCGGCGATCTCGATCAAGCCGATCTCGGAAACTGGCAGCAGGCGCATCGTTAGGTTTGCTTTCGACTACGCGGTTGTCAATCATCGGCGCAAGGTCACGGCCGTGACCAAGGCTAACATCATGAAGTTCAGCGACGGGCTGTTCTTCCGCGTCGCGCGCGAGGTCGCGGCAGAATACGAGGGCAAGGTCGAGTACGAAGAGCGGTTGATCGATAACATGTGCATGCAGTTGGTGCAGAAGCCGGAGCTGTACGACGTGCTTGTGCTGCCGAATCTATACGGCGACATCGTGTCCGACCTCGCGGCGGGGCTAGTGGGCGGCCTGGGGGTTGCCCCCGGCGCGAATATCGGCGACCGAGCGGTGGTGTTCGAGGCAATTCACGGCTCGGCGCCCAAGTACAAGGGGATGAACAAGGTCAACCCGACCGCGCTGATACTGTGCGGTGCGATGCTGCTGCGGCACCTCGGCGAGATGGGTGCTGCGGAGCGGCTCGAGGCCGCAACCGCCGCCGTTATCGCCGAGGGCACGGACGTCACCTACGACATGAAGCCGGATCGCGACGATCCGACGGCCGTCGGGACAAAGGAAATGACGGACGCGATCATCGCGCGGCTGTAGCGTCGGGCAGCGGCAAGCGGGAAATCGGATCAGGGAGCGGACGGCGCGATGGCCAGTGGCAGTGTGAGCGCGGTGCAGCACCTCGGCCGGGCAAGTGCGCCAACGCTGTGGGCATTCGTTGGGGTTGGGGCGGCAGTCAACGTCCGTGCCGTCTGCCGCTGGTTTCCCGCGTCATTCACCGGAGGTGGCCATGAGTAAGGCGAGGCGAGCGGGTGCCGCGATCGTCCTGGCAGTGCTGGGTGTCGCCATGGCGGCCGGCCCGGCCTGCGCCCTCGACCGGCCATGGGTCAGCGACGTCTTCTTCTACTGGTACGACTGGGACGACGAGCAGCAGTGGGGCGACTGGGGCACCGGAGGCGTTTACTACACGCCGCTCGCCGGCTACTACGACTCGGGGAAACTCGAGACCAACCGCAGCCAGATCCAGACCGCCGCCGAATGGGGCATGACCCATCACTTCATGGACTACTGGGATCCGAGCTGGCAAGGCGAGGGCGGCGTCCCGCGCGACCGGATCCTGATGCAGGCGGCGGAGCAGGTACGGGGTGCCGGGTACCAGGCCTCCATGGGCTACTACCAGGACGGCACCAACTTCGAAATGCGCGACTTCGCGCTCAATGTCTCAGAGCAGCGCGACGTCCATCACTGGCTCGAGAACTACGCTCCGTTCGAGGCATGGCCGCGGCTCAACGGCTATCCGTTTCAGCTCGTATACGGGCGCAACGGCGCGCCGGAAACCACCATTGACCACGAGGGCTTCCGCGACTTCCTCGCCCGCCGCTATGCAGGCCTCGATGCGCTAAACGCCGCCTGGGGCACGCAGTACGAGTCGTTCGATGACATCGAGATGGCGTTTGATGTCCGCGGCCCGCAGCGCGCCGACTCAGTGGGCTACCAGTACCTGCTGTGGGAGCGGGAATGGGCCAAGCTCAACAATCTCGTGCGCGAGGAATTCGGCTACCCTGGAATCAAGGCGTCCTTCGATGTCGGCTATGCGCCCTTCCGCGGGTTCGGGTTCTGCGATTTCGCTCGCGTGTTTGGCGGCCCTCACTCCTACGCCGGCATCTTCGGCCCGCCCCACGGCCAGGACGTCGAGCGCTTCATCCAGTCCATCGTCGCCAAGCGCTACGACACGGTCTTCTTCGATCACCTCAAGGGTTACTATTGCGACTGGAACACCCTGGGCCGCATCCCCGGCATGCAGTACCCCGCCGAGCCTTTCACCTACGACCGCTTCTGGGTAGGCGACCTGATGCGGTACAACGAAGCGGTGCTGCATCTGTCGTGGAACGAGTGGTGGGAGGGTTCGAACCTCGAGCCGTCGCTGGAGCTGGGCAAGCAGTACTGCGAGCAGAACCTGTTCTACTCGACGCTAATGCAGGCGTGCTTCCCAAGCCTGCGCGATTTCGGCAAGGGCGCCTCAGTGGCGGTTCTGCTCAACGACTGGGCGTTCAAATGCGGCAGCCCCCACGTCAGCGAGATCTACACGGTGATTCAGGAACTGCGGCGCTCGATGGTGCCGTTCGACCTGCTGGTGGACGATCTCATCGCGCCGTCGGCGCTGCGGCGGTTCGACTTGATCTTCGCTCCCGCGGCGCGCGTCGGCTTCGGCAGAAACGCGCACGGCGATGCGATCGCCCCCATCCTGGTGCAGTGGCTCAACAGCGACGCGCGCCATCGCCTCGTCGCATCGGACTGCCGGGAACTGCGGGAGTTGCTGGGCCTGGCGGTTCAGCCGTCCGCGGACAGCGAGCGCCCCGGGGCGGACCTCTCCGTGTTTGTGGAGGTCGGCGAACCGGGTGACGAGCGCTACCTGTCGTCCGGCTTCGGTGGTCGCGAGGATTGGTCGGAACTCCCCGAGGGCGCCTACGGGAAGACCGAGGAGACCTACACGGTGCGGTGGACGCCGGCGGACGCGCGAAGCCTGCGCTTCGTCCTCCCCGTGTCGCCGAACCGCAACCACATCATGCGGTTCTCCGGGAACGCGATGTGGCCCAGCGAGGTCGTAGTGCGCGTGGACGGCGAGGAGGTCGACCGCGTGCAACTCCAGGAGGGAACGCACGACTATCGCGCGCACGTGCCACGAGCAGTTATCGGCCCGCATGACTTCATCGCTGTCGAGCTGTTCTTCGCGGCACCGCTGATTCCGCGCGAGGTGGATCCAGAGCGCTTCCCGGACGAGGGCCGCGCCTGCAACCTCGCGCTCGACTGGATCCAGATCTCGACCGCCAACCTGGAGTTCTCTCGCGAGCAGTTCTACGAGCCGCCGTCCCCGCTGATAGACTTCAACAGCCCACTCTACGGCCCGCTTGCGGGGCAGTCGCGCGACGCGTTCGTCGCGCGGCGCGATTCCCTCACCGCGCCGGGAGCCGAAGTCACCGCCCGCTATCGCGCCGGGGGCGTGGCGCGCGACCTCCTGCTGCGCGACAGAAGAGTCTTCTACGTCAACGGTCAGATGGATGACGCAGCCCCCGAGGAATGGATGGCGGCGGTGCTTGAGCGCTGGGCCGGTGCGCGGGCAGCCACGCGGGTGAGCGGCGATTCCGTCATCGGCGCCGCGCTGCGCGCCGAGAACACGGTGATACTGCTCGCTTACAACTACGACCCAGCGCGGAACCGACTCGTCGAGTTCGCCGTGGAATCTCTCGGCCGCCCCGTGTCGCGGGTAACCGCATTGAGACGGGACGGCGAGGAATACGCGCCGATCTCGTGGTCTCGCCAGGGCGACCGCGTGTTGTTCAGCGACAGGCTGCGCTACTGCGGCGTGTACGAGGTGGTTTTCGCGCCGGCGAAGGTCGAAGTCGAGCGCGTCACACTGCACCCGGGCGAAGAGGGCCGGCTGCCGGTGCTCATCACGGCCGCCTCCGATGCGCAAACCGGGACCTTGGCGCTCGTCTCGCCCGTGCCGAGCATCGCGATGCAAGGCGCCCCGGTGCCGTTCCAGGTCCGCCCCGGCGAGACGGCCCGAGTTCGCCTGCCGGTCGTCGTACGTGACGACGCGGACTGGGGCCAGAAGACGGTCGCGGTTCGCGTCGAGACCGCGCACGGGGCGGCGCTCATCTTCAGGCCGCTCCACATCGAGCCCAATCCCAACATCGAGCCATCACCGGCCGTGCTCGATGGTCGGCGGCCGCGGCTGACACTGGTGAACACTCCGCCGCCCGGCGCCGAACGGTGCGCGACCGCGACCGGTGTCACGGTTGAGGTCGAGGGTCAGCAAGTGAGCTTCGGCGCCGTCGCGGCAGGCGCCCAGGTCACGCGCGCCCTGCCGATTACGCAGCCGTTCGCCGGTCGCCCACGGCTCGCGAAGATCCGCGCGACTGTCCGCTACGCCTTGTGGGGCAAGCAGGTTAGCCAGGAACACGAACTCGACTTGGGTGTTGTCCCGGCCGAGTCCTCAGGCCCGAGTCAGGCCTTGGCGGCCGTCCACGTTTTCAACGCGGCCGAGCAGCCGCTGGAGAATCATCCGGTGGTGGTGCAGCTCCCCGTATCCCTCAGCGCGCTGGCGGATCGGCTCTACGTCATGGATGACGCGGGACGGTCGCTGCCTTCGCAGGTTGATTCCGGCGCGGAGCTTGCGTTTATCGGCCGCATCCCGGCGAGGTCGGGCGCGACGTTCTATTTGTCGTTGGCGTCGAACGAGGCGGAACGCCCCGGCGCCGGCGGCAGCGCCGCGCTGATGGTCGAGCCACTGTCGCGCTTGACCGGAACGGTGCGCCTCGCGAACTCGCGCCTGTCCGCCGTGATCTCGGCCCCGCACGGAGGCACCCTCGTCAGTCTTCGATCGCAGGCGACCGGCCGCGAGTATGCGGCGGAATCCCTCGGCGCGGCGTACGGGAAGTGGTCCGCGCCAGTGGACCTGACATCGCCTGCGCGACAGCCGCAGGGCCTGATCGCGGAGGAGCGCGTCCGCCAGGCGGACCGACCGGCCGAAGTGAGCCTGCTCAGCTCCGGCCCCGTGCGCGCCGTTGTGCGCGTGGCGTGGGAGGACGAGCACGTCCGCTGTCGGCAGACCTACGAACTCCGCGCTTTTCAGCCCTACCTGCATTTCCGCAGTGAGGTGACGCCCAAGGATAGCTTCGCCGCGCAGGAGTTGGTGCTGCTCGACGGGCGCTTCAATGCGGCCGGGCTGACCAAGATCTACCCGGGTTTCAGCGGCATGCTCGGCGAGTTCCAGAGCGAGCATCCCCACTTCGGCTGGCGTGAGGGGCCGCACGTACCTGAAGTGGCGACGATGATGGACTTGCCGGACTCACCTGAGAGCATCTCGCTCGTGTTCACGGAAACCGCTGGCGCAGACTGGTGGCGACAGGGCTTCTGGCCCGAAAACCGCCCGGAGCCCGGGCCTTGCAAGTTCGCGTGGTGCGAACTCGTATCCACTACCGGTGGGGCAGGGGAGGCTGATGGCTACGTGCTGTTGCACGACGGACATCAGGCGATAGCCGAAGCGTTCCGCCGCGGCCTGGAGCGCCCGCCGCTGGTGGTGGTAGTCGAAGTGTCGCGCGAGCGGAAGCAGCTCTCGGAATCGCCGGCGCCCAAGCTGCCCGCCGATTGGTGGAGTCCGCACTGGCGCGTGCGGTTGCCCGTGCGAGTCAAAGTCGCGGCCGACGCTCGCCTGCCGGCGGTCGCGGCGGTGCGGTTCGACCCGTTTGAGGCGCTGCGCACTTCGGGCATCGCGGGTCAACTCGATACGAACTCGGTTCGGGTAGTCGAACGCGGCGCGGAGGGGCAAGCCGAGGCCGAGTTGCCGGCGGTCGTCTCGCGCGCCGATGAGGAAGTCATCGTGTCGTGGCAGGTGCTGCCATCGGCCCCATGGCGAGGTGAGCGCGTCTACCACATCTACTTCGACACTCTCGCAAACGGCCCGCGCGCCCCGCACCATCGACGGGCTGCGGCGCTGTTGCCCGTGCTCGCCGATCCTTCGATGGAAGAAGAAGAGCGCTGTTGGGCTCTCGAAGGGACGGCGGCATGGGAGCGCGGCGATGCCCACAGCGGGCGCGTCGCCGCGCGCTTGGAGTCGCAGGAACCGACCGGCGTCGGTCTCGTCAGCGTGCCGAACTTCCCTGCCGCGTCCGCCTCGGAGTATCTGGTGACCTTCTGGGCCAAGGTGCTTGATGGTGCGGGTGCGCTGCACGCCAACTTCTTCGCGGGCTTGGCGTACGACTTCACCCAGCAGCAAGTTGCCGTACCCACGGACGGGCAATGGCACCGCGTATCCGTCGTCGCCCCAACGGGCGATTTGCCGCCCGGTGTGCGACCGGCGCTGAGAATCTGGACCATCGGCATCAACCAGGCGGTGTTGGTTGACGACGTAACCGTCCAGGATCTCCAGCGCGCGGGGGCGATCGAGGTCGAGATGGACAAGCTCGAGGTACTGTAGCGTTCCCCCCGCTCCACCTCGTCCGCGGTCAATACGGCCAGAACACGTAGGTCTTCGTCTTCAGGGCAATGCCGATCAGGCTCCACACGCCCCCGGCGGCGTGCTCCCCCAGGATCAGGCCGAGGAAGAACGGCAGCGCCTGGCGGTACAGCCGCAGGCCACCGTAGCGCAGCAGGAACAGCTTGATCACCCACGCGATGAACAGCGGCATCCACAGCAGGTTCATCGACCAGCTGCTCGACACGGCATACCCCACGGGGTGAAACGGCCACCAGATCCAGCGCATGCGCACGGTGAGCAAGAGCATGGAGAACCCGATGCCGATCAAAGTCGCGGTTGCAGCGCCCGAACTGGGCTTCACCGGCTCGGTGAGCCAGGCCCCCAGCCGCTGCCACGGCTCGCCGCCGAAGGCGCGCGCCGCCGGCCCGACATACGCCGTGCCCATCCCGTAGGTGTATCCGATGTGGACCATGCCCCAGAAGGCGGCGACAATGCCAACCACTGCGGCCGCGAGCAGCACCCAGAACATGCGCCGCTGGCCAAGGTTGCGCTGCTCCGCGATCTTGAACGCCTCCAACTGATGCGGCATCGGGTGGCTACGGTAGGCGCGGTTCATCCAGTAGTAGAGCGAGAACATGCTCACGGTTCGCGGCCCCAGCGCCTGACTGCCGAAGACATTCGTGAGGATGACATCCGGACCTGCCGCGTGCAAGTCATGGGCCGGCGGGCCAAGTTCGGCGCGCATGCGCGTGATCGCTAGGGACAGCAGGAAGTAGATCGCGAAGAAAGCGCACGCTATCCACACCGGCATCCCGGCGTAGCGCGTGAAGGCGATGATCGCGCCCAGCGAGAGGATCACCCCCCACACCGCCCATCGGTAGCCGATAGGTTCGCGTTCCTGCTGCAGGCCCGGTGTGCGCACGAACGCGGAGCGGAACACCCGAGCGAGGTACCGTCGGGCGACCCACAGCGAGAAGAGAATCAGCCCAATGTACCCGCCGAATGACTGCTCCTGCACGTACGGGAAGCGCGGGTCGCCCTCCCAGGCCATGGCGACGGTCCCCACAAGCTGTGCTTGCCAGAACCAGTAGAAGAACCAGCACGAGAACAGCAGGTCGAGCGGCAGCAAGTAGCCGAGGCCGACGGCGAAGGGATAGTACCCCCCGCGAACGCCGCCGAGCACGGTCCACGGCCAGGCCGTGAAGAACCGACCGATGTTGATCGCCCGCACTTCGAAGCTCGGGATGGATGGGTACAGGAAGCCCAGGCCGTTGACAGTGTCGAGCAGAGCCGCGATGGCGAACCCCGCCCAGAACAGCTTGCTGCGCCACACATGAAAGCGCGGGTTGGTGATATCGAGGGGGATCTGGACGATGGGATAGGACAGCCGCTCATGCTCGGTCCACTGGCGCCGCAGAATCACGTTGAAGCACAGCATCGCGAACACGAGGGTCAAGATGAATCCGCTCCACACCGCGAACGGCACCGCCCAGCCAAGCAGGTGCGACCGCGTGTAGAGACTCGAGTGGCCCTCGAAGAACCCGGTCAGGACCCGCTCGTCCTTCACTACCAGGTAGTCCGGGAGAAATCGAGAGAACAGCTCCTCCCATCGGTTCTCGGGCGTCGCATACCACGCGCTCCAGCCCATCGCAGGGACGAGGATCTCGATCTGGTCGTGCCCGGCGAGCGAGCTGGCGATGGCGAGGATCACGTACACCACCAGGAACTCGCTGTGCTCCAGCGCCCACGCCGGCCGCAGCTTGCGCACCACCCAGTTGAGCACGAGCATGACGAGCAGCGTGAAGATGACGTTGAAATACAGCGCGATGGTCGTGGGCTGGGCGGAATACCACACGATCTCCATCTGCTGCACCCAGTAGCAATTCAAGGGCGCGAGCAGGAGGCCGATGATGACCGCCCGCGCGGTAATGCCGCGACCACGCGCGGGTGCCGAGCCGGGGCGTTCGGTAAAGGACACGGCGGGGCGAACCATGAGCCTGGTAATTAGTCGCGCGCGGGCAGAACACCTCCCGCGGCGCGCCTCGGCCCAGCCGCCGGGTGGGTCAGTACGCCCAGAACACGTAGGTCTTCGTCTTCAGCGCAATGCCGATCAGGCTCCATGCGCCTCCCGCCGCATGCTCCCCGAGGATGAGCCCGAGGAAGAAGGGCAGTGCCTGGCGGTACAGCCGCAGGCCGCCGTAGCGCAGCAGGAACAGCTTGATCACCCACGCGATGAACAAGGGCATCCACAGCAGGTTCATCGACCAGCTGCTCGACACGGCATACCCGACGGGGTGGAACGGCCACCAGATCCAGCGCATGCGGACGGTGAGGAGGAGTATCGAGAAGGCGATCCCGATGAGAGTCGCGGTTCCGGCGCCGGAACTCGGTTTTACGGGTTCTGTCAGCCAGGCGCCCAGCCGCTGCCACGGCTCCCGCCCAAACGCCGCCGCGGCAAGCCCGACGTTGGCGGTGCCCATGCCGTAGGCGTAGCCGATATGGATCATGCCCCAGAAGGCGCAAATGATCCCGACCACGGCCGCTGCGACGAGCACTGCGAACATGCGCCGCTGGCCCAGGTTGCGCTGCTCCGCGATCTTGAACGCCTCGAGTTGGTGCGGCATCGGGTGGCTGCGGTAGGCGCGGTTCATCCAGTAGTAGAGCGAGAACATCGTCACCGCGCGCGGCCCCAGCGCCTGACTGCCGAAGACGTTCGTGAGGATGACATCGGGACCGGCCGCGTGCAGGTCATGGGCCGGCGGGCCGAGTTCGGCGCGCATGCGCGTGATCGCCAGAGACAGCAGGAAGTAGATCGCGAAGAAAGCGCACGCTATCCACACCGGCATCCCGGCGTAGCGCGTGAAAGCGATGATCGCGACGAGCGCGAGGATGAGGCCCCACACCGCCCAGCGATAGCCGATGGGCTCGCGCTCGTCCTCCAAGTCGGACGAACGGATGAACGCGCAGCGGAATACCCGCGCGAGGTACCGCCTTGCGACCCACAGCGAGAAGAGAATCAGCCCGATATACCCGCCGAACGACTGCTCCGGGACGTACGGGAAGCGCGGATCACCCTCCCACGCCATCGCCAGGGTAGCGACCCTCTGCGCGTGCCAGAACCAGTAGAAGAACCAACACGAGAAGAGCAGGTCGAGGGGGAGCAGATAGCCGAGCCCGATGGCGAACGGATAGATCCCTCCGCGGGCGCCCTGCAGTGCGTACCACGGCCATCCCGTGAAGAAGCGCCCGACGTTAAGCGCGCGCACTTCGAACATCGGAATGGCCGGATAGAGAAAGCCGAGGCCGTTTATCGTATCGAGGCCGGCGGCCATGGCGAATGCGGCCCAAAAGAGCTTGCTGCGCCACAGATCGAAGCGCGGATCAGTGATGTCAAGCGGAATCTGGACAATCGGATACGAGAGCTTCTCGTGCTCGGTCCACTGCCGTCGCAGAATCGCGTTGATGCAGAGCATGGCGAGGATCAGGGTCAGGATGAACCCGCTCCACACCGCGACCGGCACGGCCCATGCAAGCAGGTGCGGGCGCGTATAGAGCGTCGAGTTGCCCTCGAAGAACCCGCGGAGGGCCGTTTCATCCTGAACCACGAGGTACTTCGGGGTGAAGCGGGAGAACAGCTCCTCCCATCGGTTCTCGGGTGTCGCGTACCACGTGCTCCAGCCCATCGCGGGGACGAGGATTTGAAGCTGATCGTGTCCGGCGAGCGAGCACGCGATGGCGAGGATCACGTAGACCACGAGGAACTCGCTGTGCTGCAATGCCCAGGCGGGGCGCAGCTTGCTCAGCAGCCAATTGGCCGCCAGCATGACAAGTAAGGTGAAGACCACGTTGAAATAAAGCGCGATGCTGGTGGGATGTCCGGCGTACCAGACGATCTCCATCTGCTGCACCCAGTAGCAGTTCAGGGGTGCGAGCAGAAGGCCGATGACGACTGCGCGGAACGTGATTCCGCGGCCGGAGGCGCGCGCTGAATCGGCGCGCGCGCCACTCGGGGGAGCACTGGGCATGGGCCAGTTATTGTGTGCACCCCCGCGGATTCCCTTTCGTTGGCCGTCCGCAGCCCCAGAGCGCCCCTTCGCCAACGCAGTGAAGGAGAATCAGGGCTGACCTGCGAAACTGGAGGCGCAACACGCGACAAGCGCTTCGGAGGTGACCATGCTTGATGTTTCCCATTTGGGCGGGATTGTCCCGCCGCTGGTGACTCCACTCCACTCCGACGAATCGGTGGACGAGACCGGTCTGCGCCGTCTGGTGCAGCACGTGGTGCGCGGCGGCGTGCACGGCGTCTTCGCGATGGGTTCCACGGGGGAGTTCGCGGCTCTGGCCGATCACGAGCGGCGCCACGCGCTCGAGATAGTCGTGGACGAAGTAAAGGGGCAAGTGCCGGTGTTTGCCGGCATCGGCGATTCGAGCACGCGCCGGGCGCTGGCCCGAGTGGAGGAGGCGCAGCAAGTCGGCGTTGACGCGTTGGTGGCGATCCTGCCGTACTACCAGAGCGTCAACAACATGGACGAAGCGAAGGCGCATCTGGAGGCGATCGCGACGACCGCGTCCGTGCCCGTGATGCTCTACAATATTCCACAGCGGGTGGGGGCGGCGCTCGCGGTTGACGCCGTGTCGGATCTGCGCGACGTCGGCCAGATTGTGGGCATCAAGGACAGCTCGGAGGACTTCAGCCATTTCCAGGCGCTGTTGCGCTTGTCGAGCCCGGCGTTTCGCGTCTTTCAGGGCAGCGAACACCACGCGGCCGCGAGCCTGCTCATGGGCGCGCACGGCGCCGTGCTCGGCATCGCCAACCTGGCGCCCAAGGTGTGCGTGTCGCTGTACGAGGCCGCGCGCGACGGAAACGTCGAGGAGGTGCGCGAACTCCACCGCTCGCTCATGGACTTGAACCGCATCTACTGGTTCGAGGGCAGCTCGCCGATCGGCGGCCTGAAGGCGGCGTTGGAGATGATCGCGATCTGCCAGGCGTACCCCGCCCGCCCGATGACCCAGCCCGACACCCACGCCCGCTCCCGCATCGAGGCCGAGGTCAAGCGCTTCCGGGATCAGATGTAGGCGGGAACGAACTCACCTGGCATAGCCGCGGACAGGCGCGGATGCGCGCAGAACGAAGGGCACGGCACGCCGTGCCCTTCGGCTGGCCGCTCACAGCGGGCGTGAAAGGGCGCCGCCGTAACAAAGAGGCCGGGAATGTGCCACCGCGAGCATGCGCGAAACCCGCCCAGCGGGCCTTGCGCGCAGAAGGCGCCTACACCTGCAGGACCAGTTAGGCCGGCAATGCCCCAGAATGCCCGCCTCGTGTCACGAAGCCTCGGTCACTTTCGAGGAGTTGACAACGCGGAAGTACGCGAAGCCACGCTTCAGGAGCTCGCGCTTGGGGTCGTCAAGAAGGTTCGCGCAGCCGGGAAACGCTTTGAGAAAGGATTTGATGGCCAGCGCAAGGTAGCCGACACAGACCGATATTGGAGCATCGATCTGGCTGCCAATGGCGATCCAGTCAAAGGCCCGGAACCCCACCACTTGGTCCAGCACGTGAGGCGCGGTGTGGACGTAGCTCGAGAAGTGCCTGCGAAGCGCATCATACCTCGGACCCGATGCTCCCGCCTGCTCGGCTCTCTTCGTGAGCGTGGTAGCGAATCCCGCATCGTGGCGGCTACTGCCGCCAAGGTACCGGCCCGTCTTCCTGTGGAATAGGCCTTCGCCCTCAAGCCACTTCTTCTGGTTACTGCTCGATAGGCCTTGGAAATACCGGTTGCGCCTCAACGCATCCTGGCAGTACACCAACTGCTTCGGGATAAGCTCCCTCTTCATCTGAGCGAACAGCGCGAGGTGCTTTTCACGCGGAATCGCAGACCAGTCATTGGGCACCGGCGGTCTTGGCGATCTTGATGCGTCCAAGGATCTTGCCGTGTCCTCTCGCTCGCGCAGATAGTGCAGCACGGCAATTAGCGTTCGGAACTCCCGTTCATCCTCGGCTATCTGGTCGTCCGCGAAGTAATGCAGATTCACCGCTGCCTCCATCAGTACTCTGGTGAGGGCTGCAGTTGCGGAGGGATTCCATTCGCGGTGGCTCTATTCAGGGTACAGGCAGCTCTTCGGGTGGATTCTGACTACAGCCTCGGCGACGAGCCAAGCGCTCTTGAAGGCTGCCACTACTTGCTGCCGATGAGGGCATTCCAGCTCACGATGATCTACTCTGCGTAGACACGCGAATGCCAAGGCGATCAGGTGTTCCAAGTCAGACAACGGATCGTCCTTAGATGTCACCGGAGTGAGCTCCGTCGCACGGAAAGCAGTCGGAAACAGTCTACTCGTCAGAGGCCCGTCAACACGGCCGCTTGGTGAAACAAGATAGCTGATAGATGACGATGAGGTGAGGACTGTGCGGCGCCCGGGATGCTTCCCTTGGCCCCAAGCATGGAAGCTGCTAGTGGCCTCTTTACCCTCCCCTGTGACCTCACTCCGCCGCTTTGCGGCGCTGGCGGAGAGAGTGGGATTCGAATGCGCCTCCGGCGCACAAGCCCACGTAGTGGGCGCAGCTTTACCCGCCGGAGGCGGGCCACGAGGCCCTTTCCAGCTCGTCGAGCCATTCGCGCCCCTCGCCGCTCTTCAAGTACTTCTCGCGCGCCCGCGCGGCCGCGTGGTCACTGAACCGCTCTGTGTGCAGCACGCAGCAATCGCGCAGGAGCTGACCCGCTTTCGAGTACGCAGCGCGGTGTTCCCGCAGCCGCCGCTCCAGGTTGTTGGTGATGCCGACGTAGCGCTTGCCGTTGCGCCGCGACCTGAGCACATAGAGCGTAACTGCCATGGGCTAACACTGAATCGGACTGGCGGAGAGAGTGGGATTCGAACCCACGAGGGAGCTTGTGGCCCCCTACGCGATTTCCAGTCGCGCCCCTTCGGCCAACTCGGGCATCTCTCCGCCGATCACAGCGGCAGTATATGGCGCAAATAGGCATTTGCGCCAGCGCCCAGAGTATATCACCGCCCCACGCCCCCGGTCAAGGAAACCCGCCGCGGCGCGGCACGGCGGGCTTCTCCATGCCGACGGTCGCGTTACGCCTTACCCCGCCAAGCGGCGCGCGCAACGGGCATGCCGATATTTCCTACAAAATTTGTCCAGAAACTCCTTGACACGCGGTTAAAATGGACTAAAATAGTCAATAATACGTACGTCGAGGTTTGTGAAGCTGGGAGCGAACCGTGGGCTTCGGCGGCAAGGTGTAGGGTCTCGTGCGGACAAGCGTGCGGCGTCAGCGGCCCTCCGCCAATGCCGAGCAGTCCAGAGGAGCACTTGTGATGGATATCATTCGGCGCAAGACGGACTACGGCTTGCGCGCGCTGGTGGCCCTGGCGACGGCCGATGGCCCGATGCGCGCGGAAGAGTTGGCAGAACGCGAGGATGTGCCGATCGCCTTCCTGCACAAGGCGCTGAGGGACCTCGCGAACGCAGGCATTGTCGAGGGGCAGCGCGGCCCGGCCGGGGGCTACACGTTGGCGCGGCGCGCGGACAAGATCACGATGTTGGAGGCGGTGGAGGCGATGCAGGGGCCGGTTGCGGTGAGCCGCTGCTTGCTCGGCGATGACGCCTGCTCGCGGCAGAGGACGTGCGGGCTGCGTCGGGCGTGGCAAGAAGTGCAGCGCAACATCGCCTCTTTCCTGAGCGGGATCACGGTGGATGATCTCGTGCAGGCTCTGGGTCGGACGGCGCGTCCGCGCAGGCGAAAGAGGGTCGCCGCTGCGGCCCGCGCGGCCGCATGACGGCGCACACATCAGACGAGGAGGAGGGACGAAATGGCTGGCAGAGGCGCGAGACAGATCATCCGTATAGATGAGGAGAAGTGCAACGGTTGCGGCCAATGCGTCACGGCCTGCGCGGAGGGCGCGCTGGCCATCGTTGACGGCAAGGCGCGCGTGGTCAATGACAGTTTCTGCGACGGCCTCGGCGCGTGCATTGGGGAATGCCCGCAGGGCGCGCTGAGCATCGAGATGCGCGTGGCCGATGAATTCGACGCGGCGGCGGTGGAGCACCATCAGGCACGGATCCGCCAGGCCGAGGCGGAGCACCCGGCGCCGTCACCGGAGCCGCTCGCCTGCGGCTGCCCGGGGTCTATGGCCGAAACCATTCAAACGCACGAGTCCGCTCGGCCGGGCGCTTGTGCCGCGCCCACATCGCAGCTCGGCAACTGGCCGGTGCAGATCCATCTGCTGCCGATCGAGGCGCCATTCTACCGGGGAGCGCATCTCCTGCTCGCCGCCGACTGCGTGCCGTTCGCCTATGCCGGCTTCCACCAGGAGTTGCTGAGCGGCCGCACGCTTGCGGTCGGCTGCCCCAAGCTCGACGACCCGCTGTTCTACGTCGAGAAGCTGGGAAACATCCTGCGCAGCAACGACATTCGCAGTCTGACCGTGGCCCACATGGAGGTGCCGTGCTGCTTCGGGCTGGAGCGCGTCGCCGCGCAAGCTGTCGAGAGATCGGGCAAGGATATTCCCGTCGAGGTCGTAATTGTCGGGCGCGACGGCACGATTAAGTCGGCGATTGACGAGGACGCTACCTGCCCGCACGGATAGGAATCACATTTCAAACGTATCACCGCCGCCCCGGTCGTGCCGGTATCCCGGGGCGACGAGAACGTCACGAGGCAAATGGGATGTTTGACAAGTGTCCTGGCGCCAAGCAGTTCACACAGCCGACGCCTGAGTTCTACCCGTGCCCGTGGTGCAGCGCGGAGGTTGAGATCTGGACCGACGAGATGGAGGCGAAGTGCCCGGAGTGCTCGCGCGTCGTCACTCGCGACCGCATCCAGGGGTGTATTGATCACTGCGAGATGGCCCGCGAGTGCTTGGGCGCGGAGCGCTACGAGCGCCTAGTGCGTCAGCGCCGCGAGGCCGGCGCCGCCGATCAGATAAGCGGCCAATAGCCGCGCGTTATCACATGAGTTGACCGCCCCGCGCCAAAGCGGGCGGCATAGGCAAACGGGAGGTGCCCGATGGCTGACATGCCGTCAAGCGCGCACGAAAGCGTGCGCACCATGCTGGAGAAGATCGAATCTGACGGGATGACCAATGTCTTTCAGCGGTTCGCCGCACAGGGGCCGCGCTGTACCTTCTGCGAGCAAGGGCTGCGCTGTTCTCTGTGCTCGAACGGCCCGTGCCGCATCAAGAAGGGCGCCGAACGCGGCGTGTGCGGCATCGAGGGCAACGCCATGGCCATGCGCGACATGCTCATGCGCAACGTCCTCGGCACCTCGACCTACACGTATCACGCGCAGGAGGTTGCGGATACGCTGCGCGCCACCGCCGAGGGCAAGACGCCTTTCGCAATCAGCGATGAGAGCAAGCTGCGGATGATGGCCGACAGGCTGCACCTGGCCGGGGCGACCGATGCCAAGTCTTTGGCCATCGCCGTGGCCGACGCGATGACGGACGAGATCAACACCCATCGCCACACGCCCTCGCGCATGGTGGAGGCCTTCGCCCCCGAAAAACGCAAGCAGGTCTGGCGCGATCTCGGCATCTTCCCCGGCGGCCCGCTCAACGAGATGATGCGCTGCACGTCGAGCTGCCTGACCAACGTCGACGCGGACTATAAGTCCCTCGCGCTCAAGGCGCTGCGCCTCGGAATCGCCTGCATCTACGGCGCTCAGGTCCCGCTCGAAATGGGCCAGGATGCTCTGTTCGGCACCGCCCAACCGCACGACATGGAGGTTGACCTCGGCGTCCTCGACCCCGCGTACGTCAACATTGTGCCCAGTGGACACGAGCCGTTCGTCGGCGCCGCTCTCATCAAGGCCGCGCACGGCGCCGAGGTGCAGGCGAAGGCCCGCGCCGCGGGAGCCAAGGGCCTGCGCGTCATCGGCTCCATCGAGACCGGACAGGAGCTGATTCAGCGTTTCCCGCAGGACGAGGTGTTCGCGGGCTTCACCGGCAACTGGATCATGGAAGAGGCGGTGCTCGCGACCGGCGCAGTGGACGTCTTCGCGAGCGACATGAACTGCACGGTGCCGACGCTGGGCGCATACGGGCGACGCTACAATGCCACCGTCGTGCCCGTTTCCGAACTGGTGCGTATCGAGGACATTGACCACACGCTCGATTACCGCCCGGACAAGGCGGCCGCCATCGCGGATCAACTCATAGATCTCGCCGTCGAAAACTTCAAGCGTCGCAAGGGTCAGGAAGCCTTTGTCCCGCCGCAGCGCAGGAAGGCGATGGTCGGTTTCTCCGCGGAGTCAATCCTTGGCGCGCTCGGCGGCAGCCTCGATCCCCTGCTCGACGTCATCAAGGACGGCAAGATCAAGGGGGTCGTCGCCCTGGTGAGTTGCACGACGCTGAAGAACGGTGACCACGATGCGATGACTCTGGAAGTGGCGCGCCAACTCATCGCGCGAGACATCCTCGTCCTCGGCATGGGGTGCGGCGTCGCCGCGCTCCAAGTCGGCGGGCTCGCCGGCCTGGAGGCTCAGTCGCTGGCGGGCAGTGGGCTGCGTGCCGTGTGCGAAAGCCTGGGCGTGCCGCCCGTGCTGAGCTTCGGCACCTGCACCGACACCGGCCGCTGCGCCCTGCTCGTGACCGCCATCGCGGACGCGCTCGGGGTGGACACGCCTCAGCTTCCGGTCGCCGTTACGGCACCGGAATACATGGAGCAGAAGGCGACGATTGACGCCGTGTTCGCCATCGCCTTCGGCCTCTACACCCATGTCTCGCCGATCCCGCCGGTCACCGGCGCCGAGGGCGTGGTGCAGCTCCTGACGCAGGACGTCGAGGGGCTCCTGGGGGGGAAGCTGGCAGTCGCCGACGAGCCGGGTCAGGCCGTGGACGGCATCGAGCAACACATACTGTCAAAGCGCAAGGCGCTGGGCATCTAATCGAGGTGGGCAGGGCCCCAGACACCGGGGCCCTGTGCTCGCCTCGAAAAAAGTGCCGTCGATGTCTCGCCGACCGCACATCGGGGGTCTTGCAGGATACGGGCTTCCGTAATACCGTTCACATGGGCGCGGAGAGTGCCATCCAAAGAGCGGGCCGACATGTGGATGAGAGGCCCGCCGCGCAGATAGCGCCTCATAGAAGGCGCACACAAACAGTCGCTTCCACTTTGCACCCCGCGCCCACCTCCGTTTGTGCCCCGCGGCGCGGTCGTCTTCCTTCGCCATTTGGCTATCCGCGTCGTTTACGTCCCCATGGGCGGTGCGATATACTGAAAGCGCAATGGTGCGCCAGGATCGCGATCCCAGGCAGCCGGCCGGGAATTCAGCCGTCCGCATCGCCACCCTGGGATGCAAGGCCAACCAGGCCGACTCAGACGCCTTGGCGGCAGAGCTGATCCGGCGCGGCTACACGATCGCTGCGGTGGACGAACCTGCCGCCGTCTGCGTCATCAACACCTGCACCGTCACGCATGTCGCGGATGCGAAGGCGCGCAAGTTGATCCGCCGCCTGGGGCGCGACAACCCGCGCGCCGCAATCGTGGTGACCGGGTGCTACGCCGAGCGCGCCGCCCAGGAACTGGCGGCAATCCCCGGCGTATCGCGCGTGGTGCCCAATGCTGCCAGGGATAGCCTCGCGCGCGTCATCGAGGAGGTAGCGGGGGCGCCCGCGCGGCCCGAACCGAGCCTGCCGACCGGGCCGCGCCCCGCGCGCCCAGGGTCCGTGCGCGCTTTCGTGAAGGCGCAAGACGGGTGTGATCACCACTGCTCGTATTGCATTGTGCCTGCTGCGCGCGGGCCGATGCGTTCGCGATCGGTGGCGGAAGTGGTGAGCGAGATTCGCCGCGTGGTCGAAGCGGGCGCCCGCGAGGTGGTCGTCTCCGGCATTCGGTTGGGCGCGTATGGCGAGGAGCCTCAGGGCCGGGGACTCGCACGACTTCTGCATGCCGCCTGCGACATCCCCGCCGCGAGACTCCGCCTCAGCTCGATTGAGCCGTGGGATGTCGGGGATGAACTCGCCGCGGAAATAGCGGAACATCCGCTCCTCTGTCCGCATCTCCACCTGCCGTTGCAGTCCGGCGACGACGAGGTGCTGCGCGCCATGCGGCGGCCATACACCATCGCCGACTATCGCGCCCTCGTGCACAGTCTGCGGCAGCGGAATCCCGACATCGCCGTCACCACCGACATCATGGTCGGTTTCCCCGGCGAGTCCGAGCGCGCTTTCGCCCACACGTGCAGCGCGGTCGAGGAGATCGGGTTCGCCCGCGCGCACGTCTTTCGCTACTCGGGGCGCCCGGGGACTACGGCCGCGGCAATGCCCGACCAGGTACCCGACGAGATCAAGGCCGCCCGCGCTCACGTGCTGTCTCGGCTGGCCCAGGAGTCGGCATGCGCGTTCGCCCGGCGATTCATGGGCCGAACCGTGCCGGTGCTTTTCGAGGAATGTGCCAACGGCGTGTGCAGCGGCCTGACGGATACGTATCTGACCGCAAAGACTTCCGGCAGACCCTCTCTCGTGGGACAAGTCGCAGGAGTGGAGGTGCGCGCCGTGGAAAGCAACGGCATCGCGGGCGAGCTTGCGCGCCGGCAACGTGCCGAACGAGGATAACGTCCGGCAGCGGGCGCGTGTGAGGTCAAGCCGATGTCTGAGAAGCGAAGGAAACCAACCCTGGTCGAAATCATCGTCATCATGGCGATCCTGTGGGTCCTGGTATCCATCCTGGGCGGGGCTCGTCAGAAGGCGCGACAGGCCCAGAGGACGCCGCCCGCTGCAACGCAGACCGAAAGTCCATCGGAGGATGGCGGCTACTTCTGGCAGCCATAGCGGCGCCGCGATCGCAACCGGAGTGTGGATGCGACCAGCGGCACCGCGCCAGGCAAAGAAGGAACTTTCGCCCGGGGAGCCGAATACATCCGCGAGTCTGGGCGCGTTAGGCATTTCGCGGACGCTGACGCGGTTACGCTATGAGGGAGCCGGCCCTTTTGGTGCTGGCTCTTTGTCGCCTCTGGGCACGGGGATCTTGGATCAGTGATGTCTCATCTCGGCTACGGCTACGTACTCGTCTTTCTCGGGGTCGGGGTCATCTTCCTCATCCTGGCATTGGAGGTAGCCCGTCTGCTCCGGCCCAGCCATCCTTACCCCGATAAGCTGGACACCTACGAATGCGGGCCGCGCACCTTCATGCCGGCATGGCGCCAGTTCAACGTCCGCTACTATCTATTCGCCCTGCTGTTCGTCCTCTTCGACGTGGAAATGGCGTTCCTGTACCCCTGGGCCGTCGCATTCCGCCGGCCTGGATTAGGGCTAATCGCCGTCATCGAAATGGTCGTCTTCGTCGCCATCCTGGCAGTGGGTCTGATCTACGCCTGGCGCAAGGGGGCGCTCGAATGGGAGTAGCGAAGCGCGCCCTCGAGGCCGTCGTCAAGATCCCCGGCGGGAATCTCATCCTCACCACCACCGATCACCTCTTCAACTGGGCGCGCGAAAGCAGCCTGTGGCCGATGACGTTCGGCCTGGCGTGCTGCGCCATCGAGATGATGTGCACCGCCGCGTCGCGCTACGACCTCGACCGCTTCGGCGTGTTCCTGCGCGGCACGCCCAGGCAGTCGGATGTCATGATCGTGGCGGGCACTGTGACCCGCAAGATGGCACCGGTACTGCGGCGGCTCTACGATCAGATGGCCGAGCCTCGGTACGTCATCGCCATGGGCGGCTGCGCGGCGGCGGGCGGCCCGTTCCGTGATTCGTATTCGGTGGTGCAGGGAGTAGACGAGATTGTGCCGGTGGACGTCTATGTGGCCGGGTGTCCGCCGCGCCCGGAGAACCTCATCCACGGCATCCTCAAGCTGCAAGAGAAAATCCACGGCCACTCGTTGCTCGACGAATCCGAGGGTCAGGAGCGGAAGGCGTGAGCGACAAGCGCGAGTCAGTGGCCCCGGCCCCGGAGAGCCTGACCGCGCGCTGCCCCGCATTGGAAACGGCACACCGAGAGGATCGCGAACTGCTCCTGCGCTGCCGCCCCGAGGGGCTCCCCGACTTATGCGTGGCTCTGCGCGACGAGCACGGGTTCGACTACCTCGCCGACCTGTGCGGGGCTGACTGCCCCGAGTTGCGCGTCGTCATTCGCCTGTACTCCACGATCCGCAAGGATTACTGCCGCATCAGCGTGCCCCTTGATCGGGCCATCCCGGTGTGTCCTTCGCTGACACCTCTCTGGCCTGCGGCGAACTGGCAGGAGCGCGAGGCGTACGACCTGTTCGGTATCCGCTTCGAAGGGCACCCCGACCTGCGCCGCATCCTGCTGCCCGCCGACTGGGAGGGGCACCCCTTGCTGCGCGACCGCGAACAGCAGCCGGAGGCGACGTCTTGAACGACTCCGCGACCATCGCCCCAGCCGGCCTGCCGACCGATGAGATGATCATCAACATGGGGCCGCAGCACCCCAGCACTCACGGGGTCCTGCGCCTCATCCTCACCCTCGAAGGCGAAGTCATCACCGATGTTGATCCCGATATCGGCTACCTCCACCGCGGCATGGAGAAGATCGCCGAGAACCGCACGTACGCCCAGTACCTGCCCTATACCGACCGCATTGACTACCTGGCGAGCCTCAACTGCAACCTGGCCTACTGCGTAGCAGTGGAGCGGCTCGCCGGCATCGAGGTGCCGGAGCGGGCGCAGTATATCCGCGTCATCCTGGCTGAGCTGAACCGCGTCGCCAGTCACCTGATATTCCTTGCCACGTTCGGCAATGACCTGGGCGCGACGACGGTTTTCCTCTACGGCATGCGCGAGCGCGAGCTGATCATCGACCTGTTCGAGATGGCCGTCGGCGCGCGGTTGACCTACAGCGGCATGCGCATCGGCGGGATGCCTTACGATTTGCCCGACGGCTTCGAGGATGCCGCGCGGGCGGCGATCGGCCAGATCCGCCCGCGGCTCGACGAGAACGACCGCCTGCTCACCGGCAACCGCATCTTCGAGTCGCGCACGCAGGGCGTCGGTGTCCTGTCGCGCGAGAATGCCATCGCCTACGCGGTGAGTGGGCCGACGCTGCGCGGCTCGGGTGTGGCGATGGACGTGCGCCGCGACGATCCCTACTGCGTCTACGACCGCCTGGAGTTCGACGTGCCGAGCTTGCCCGACGGCGACTGCTTCGCGCGCTACCTGGTGCGCATCGAAGAGATGCGCCAGAGCCTGCGCATTGTCGAACAGTGTCTGGATCAGATGCCGGCCGGGCCGGTGCGCGCGAAGCTGCCGCGCGTCTTCAAGCCTCCCGCCGGCGAGGCGTACGGCCGCACCGAGGCACCGCGCGGCGACCTGAGCGTCTTCGTCGTCTCCGACGGCTCCGCGAATCCCTGTCGCCTGCGCGTGCGCGCGCCCTCGTTCGCGAACCTTCAGGCCTTGAAGGTCATGGCGCGCGGGCATAAGATCGGCGACATTGTCGCCATCCTCGGGAGTCTTGACATCGTGCTCGGGGAGATTGACCGCTGATGAACCGCCCTGCGTCGCCGAGCGAGCTGTACCTGTGGCTCCACGGCCTGTGGCAGCGCACCCCGCTGTCGGAGGGGTGGTGGCTCGCGCTGTGGGCGGTCATCGTGGCGGCGGTGATCATGGTTTTCGTCCTGCTCACCGTGCTCGTTCTGGTCTGGGTCGAGCGCAAGGTCTCCGGCGACATCCAGAGCCGCATCGGGCCGGCGCGGGTCGGGACGAAGTTCGGCCTGCTGCAGACTGCGGCGGACGCGCTCAAGTTGCTGATCAAGGAAGACATCATTCCGGTGTGCGCCGACAAGGCGCTGTTCGTCGTTGCGCCGTTCGTCGTGTTCGTCCCGTGCTTCATGGTGTACGTCGTGCTCCCGTTCGGCGACCGGCTCGTCGCGCAGGATCTCGACCTCGGCGTGCTCTATGTCGTCGCCGTCTCGGCCTTGCCCGCGCTGGGGTTCCTGATGGCCGGCTGGGGATCGAACAACAAATACGCCGTCATCGGGGGCATGCGCGCGGTCGCGCAGCTCATGACCTACGAGATTCCGCTCGGCCTATCGCTGCTGGCGGTGGTCATGGCGGTGGGATCGCTGAGCACGGTTGCCATCGTGGCGCACCAGAGCGGCTGGTGGCACATCGCGTCGCCCCCTCTGTTCGTCGCTTTCGTCATCTACTTCATCTGCGCGCTCGCCGAGAACAATCGCGTCCCGTTCGACCTGCCAGAGGCCGAGGCGGAGCTCGTCGCGGGCTACCACGTCGAGTATTCCGGCATGCGCTGGGCGATTTTCTTCATGGGCGAGTACGGCTACATGTTCTTCGTCGCCGCGTTCGGGGCGACGCTGTTCCTCGGCGGCTGGCACGGGCCGTTCCTGCCGCCGGTGCTGTGGTTTCTCATCAAGACCTACGCGCTGATCCTGGCCATCATGTGGGTGCGCTGGACCTATCCGCGGCTGCGCATTGACCAGATCATGCGCTTCGGGTGGAAGGTGCTGGTGCCGGTCGCGCTGCTGAATCTGATCTGGGCCGGCTTCTGGTTCGCACGATGAGCTTGATCCGTGACATGGCAGTCGGCGTCGCAAGCCTGTTCAAGGGCCTGTCGGTCACCCTCGTCAACTGGGTGCGGCCGAAGACGACGGTGCGCTACCCGTGGCAGCGGCGCGAGGTCTTCCCCCGCTATCGCGGGCTGCTCGTGCTGCGGCGCGATCCGGAGACGGGCGACTTGCGCTGCACCGCCTGCGGCCTGTGCGAGCGCGCCTGCCCGGTCGGCGCGATCGGCATCCAGGGCGAGGGCAAGGGCAAAGAGCGTCGGCCGGTCGCATACAGCGTGGACTACGGCCGCTGCATGTTCTGTCGTATGTGCGTCGAGGAATGCCCGTTCGAGGCGCTGGCGATGACCGGCGAGCACGAGTACGCGGTGTACAGCCGGGACGGTCTCGAGCAGGACGTCGAGGAGTTGGGCAGCGCCGGACGTCCCCAAGGCATGAGCGGCAAGGAGTTGCGCCAGGGAATGGAAGATGAAGCCGTCGCCGCCGGGAAACCCGGGGACGCGTCGGAGCAATCACCGTGACCCATTGCCGTCATTCCCAGCCGAGCGACCCGCGGCGCGTAGTCGGGTGCCATCACCTCGGGCACGACCTGCGCAACGCCGCTCACTCTCGGGGAAAGGCCGGCCCGCAGCTCGCGGGCCGGGTGAGGGTGGAAAGCGGCGCCGTTTGCGCTCAGCTTGATCCTCTCCCTGGTAGGGAGCGGAGGGATCATACGCGGGTGCGGGATTCGAGGGCGGGCCGCTACCTCGAGTCGCCGGGCGCTCCGCGCTGTGTGCGGGTTGCCCGGCTGAGGAGGACCACAGCTTGACCCCAACCGTCGAGTTGGTGCTGTTCGTCGTCACAGGGGCGACAATGCTTGTGTCCGCCGTAGTCGTAGTCGCGTCACGCAATCTGGTGCGCGCGGCATTCTGGCTCCTGCCGTGTTTCCTCGCGGTGGCGGGGCTGTTTCTATTGCTCGGCGCGTACTTCCTGGCCGCGATCCAGGTCTTGGTATACGCGGGCGCGATTATGCTCCTGCTGTTGTTCGTGCTCATGCTGACGCGTGATATCGGCGACGGGCACGCGCCCGCACACAACCGGCAGGCGGGATGGGCGATCATCGCGGCGGGGCTCGTGGCGGCGGTTACGATTGGAATCGTAAGCCGCTACAGTTGGTCGCTGAGCACGGCGGAGGCGCCGGCTGACACGGGAGCGATAGGGGAGGCTCTGCTGCGCACGTACCTCCTGCCGTTCGAGGTCGCCTCCGTGCTGCTGCTTGCCGCCATCATCGGCGCGATCGTCATCGCGCGCTCGGAGCCAGTGGCGTGATGCCTTACGTACAGCTGCAGCATTACCTGATTGTCGCCGCACTGCTCTTCGCGATCGGCGCGTTCGGTGCCCTGGCGCGGCGCAATGCGGTGGCCGTGCTCATGGGCGTCGAGCTGATGCTCAACGCCGCGAACATCAACTTCCTCGCTTTCTGGCGCTACATTGATCCATCGCGCCTGGAGGGCCAGGTGTTCGTGCTCATCATCATCACCGTCGCCGCCGCCGAGGCCGCAGTGGGCCTGGCGCTGGTGCTCAACATCTATCGCATGTTCCGTACGGTCGAAGTCGATCGCGTCAGCGACTTGAAGGGATAGCGGGACGCAACCGGCATAACCGATGACGTCAATTCTCATCATACCTGCGCTGCCGCTGGCGAGCTTCCTCATCATCGCTGCGCTGTTCCTACGGCCGCAGCGGTCGCGCTTCGCGCCGTACGTGCTCGTCGCGGCGCTCGCGGCGTCGCTGGCGCTCTCGTTGAGCGCCGCCATCGGCCTGTGGCAGAGCCCGACGCACGCGGCGATCGAGGAGCGCGGGACGTGGCTCGCCATCAATCCGAGCGCGGGCAGTCTGACCCTCGAGGTCGGCGTGCTGCTTGACCCCTTGAGCGCCCTCATGCTCGTCGTCGTCAGCCTCGTGAGCCTGCTTATCCAGATCTATTCCATGGGCTACATGAGGGGCGATCCGGGCTACGGACGGTATTTCGCATTCATGTCGTTGTTCAGCTTTTCGATGCTCGGCCTGGTCGCGTCCAACAACTTCCTGCAGACCTACGTGTTCTGGGAGCTCGTGGGGCTGTGCTCGTATCTGCTGATCGGATACTACTATCAGACGGTCGTTGCGGCGAACGCCGCGAAGAAGGCGTTTATCGTCACCCGCTTCGGCGACGTCGGGTTCCTGATCGGCATCATCGCGCTGTCCTATGCCGGAGGCACGTTTAACTTCCTTCGGCTCGAGCAACTGATCGAGAGCGGCGGGCTCACCCCGTTCTTCTTCGGCCAGTCGGTGTTCGTCACCGTGACCGCGCTGCTCATCTTCTCCGGCGCGGTGGGCAAGAGCGCGCAGTTCCCACTCCACGTGTGGCTGCCCGATGCGATGGAAGGACCCACGCCGGTGAGCGCCCTGATCCACGCGGCGACGATGGTGGCCGCGGGCGTCTATCTCGTCGCCCGCGCGTTCTTCGTATTCCACGCGTCAGGCGCGGCGCTGGTCGTCGTGGCGTGCATCGGCGCGTTCACCGCGTTTCTCGCCGCGACCATCGCCGTGGTTCAATCCGATATCAAGCGCGTGCTGGCATACTCGACGATCAGCCAGCTCGGGTACATGATGCTCGCGCTCGGCGCGGGGAGCGTCGCCGCGGGGATGTTCCACCTCACGACCCATGCCTTCTTCAAGGCCCTGCTCTTCCTATGCGCGGGCAGCGTGATCCACGCGATGCACACCAATGACATGTGGGAGATGGGCGGCCTGGGCAAGCCGATGAGGGCCACCGCGATCACCTGCGCTATCGGCGCGCTGGCGCTGGCGGGGATCTGGCCGCTCAGCGGGTTCTACAGCAAGGACCAGGTGCTCGCCGCGGTGGCGACATCGCCGGGCCTGGCGGCGGCTCTCGGCACCGGCGGCAGGGCGGTCCTGCTCGGGTTCGGCCTTGCCGTCGTCTTCCTCACCGCGTTCTACATGACGCGCATGTGGGCCACAACCTTCGCCGGCAAGCCGCGGGGGAAGGGCGACGCTCACGCGCACGAATCGCCCGCGGTGATGATTCTGCCGATGGCGGTGCTGGCGCTGCTGGCGATCGTCGGCGGATTGCTCAATCACGAGTTGCTGGGTGCCCCGCTCAACTCCCTGCTCGGCGCGGGCGAAGCGCACGAGGGCCACGCGGGATGGGTCGTGTGGGCATCCCTCGGGTTGGCGGTGTGCGGCATTGCCTCGGGCTGGATGATGTACGGCGCTCGCGAGCAGCGCGCCGAGCCGCTGGCCGGCCGGATTGCCCGCCCGGTGTATCGCTTCGTCGAACGCAAGTGGTACATGGACGACTTCTACCACGGCATCGTGGCGCGGGTCGTCATCGCCGCGTCCGCGGTGTTCGCGTGGTTCGACCGGCACGTCGTCAACGGGTTCGTTGACGGCGCGGCGTGGCTGATGGGGGCTGCGGGGCGGTACCTGCGGCTCGCGGAAACTGGGCAGCTCCAGTTCTACGCGCTCGTGCTGCTCGCAGCGGCGGCCTTGATCGGCCTCGCTCTGGCGTTCCTTGGCGTTGGTTTCATACCTACTGCAGCGGTGGTTCCTTAGGGCAATGGAGGGTGCTGTCAACTGGCTTCAGGGACACGTGCTGACGCTGCTGCTGGCATTTCCGGCGGCCGCGTCGGTCATCATCATGGCGCTGCCGCGCACGCAGAAGCTCGCGGTGCGCATGACCGCCGCCGTTGCCGGCGCGGCGACAGTCATCATCGCGACATACCTCTTCGTCGCCTACGACCGCGCGGCGGGCGACATCCAGTTCATCGAGAAGGTGCCGTGGGTGCCGCAGCTCGGCTTGTCCTACCACGTCGGTGTGGACGGCATCGGCATCTCACTCGTCGTGCTCACCGCCTTCATCATCTTCACCGGCGCCTTCGCCTCGTGGACCATCGAGCACCGCACCAAAGAGTTCTACGCCGCGCTGTTCGCCCTCGTCACCGGCGTGTTCGGCGTCTTCGTGGCGATGGACATGTTCTTCTTCTTCCTCTTCTATGAGCTGGCGGTGCTGCCGATGTACCTGCTCATCGGCATCTGGGGCACCGGGCCGAAGGAATACGCCGCGCTCAAGCTGACGCTGTACCTGCTCGTCGGCAGCGCGTTCATGCTCGTCGGCATGCTCGGCATCTACTTCTTCGCCGACGTGCCGCAGCGCACGTTCGACCTCATCGAGTTGACGCAGAGCGCCGGCTTCGCGCCGCATCTCCAGCGCATCCTGTTCCTGCTGGTCTATGTTGGCTTTGGCATACTCGCTGGCATTTGGCCCTTGCACACCTGGTCGCCAGACGGCCACGCCTCGGCACCCACCGCCGTCAGCATGCTCCACGCCGGCGTGCTCATGAAGCTCGGCGCCTACGGCGTCCTGCGCATCGGCGTCGGCCTGCTGCCGGTCGGCGCGCAGTACTGGGCCCTGCTCGTCGGCGGCATCGCCGTCATCAATATCCTCTACGGCGCCATGGCCGCCATGGGGCAGACCGACCTCAAGTACGTTATCGCGTACTCCAGCGTGAGCCATATGGGCATCGTCATGCTCGGCATCGCGACGCTGAACTACGTCGGGCTCAACGGCGCCGTGTTCCAGATGTTCTCGCACGGCATAATGACCGGTCTGTTCTTTGCACTCGTCGGCCTGGTATACGAGAAAGCGCACACCCGCGATATGCCGTCAATGGGGGGCTTTGCCTCCCGCATGCCCGGCATCGCCGCCGCATTCACCATCGGCGGGTTGACCTCGTTCGGCGTGCCGGGCACGAGCGGGTTCATGGCGGAACTGCTCGTCTTCCTTGGGACGTGGCGGGCGTATCCCGTCCTCGCAATCCTCGCCGTGTTCGGCATCGTGGTCACTGCAACGTACGTTCTACGGATGCTTCAGCGCGTGTTCCTGGGCCCGTTTGACGCGAAGCATTACGAGGGGATTCCCGACGCGCGCACGACGGAATGGGTGGCGCTGGTCGTTCTCGCGGCGCTGCTCATCCTGCTCGGCGTCTTGCCCGGACCGATGGTGAGCCTGATTGACAGCTCCATCGGCGGCTTTATCCCGTGACGCCCAGGAAGGGCTAGCCACGGATCGACATGGATGAACGCGGATCAGATAGAGCTTCATAGGTGATGCCACTAGACCTGCGATTGATAGTGCCGGAGTTGGCGGCGTGCGGGCTCGCGCTCGCCGTCCTCGGCGTTGACCTGATCTGGCCGCGCCTCGGCGGGCGGCGACTCGGTGTCGGCACCGCGGTCGGCGCCGCGGTCATCCTGCTCCTCACCCTCGTGCGGCGCGACGTCACCGGCACGACCCTCGGCGGGCTCTACATCGCCGACACGTACGCCGTGTACTTCCGCTTCGTCTTCCTGATCGCGGCGGCTCTCGTCGCGCTGCTATCCGCGGAGTTCGTCGAGCGCGAGGTGC
Source organism: Armatimonadota bacterium (assembly GCA_020354555.1). Lineage (NCBI taxonomy): Bacteria > Bacillati > Armatimonadota > Armatimonadota bacterium. Next base: position 3,962,010 of record CP070648.1, read on the forward strand.
GCCGCCCGGGCGAGTACTACTCCCTGCTGCTCTTCTCAACGACCGGCTTCATGATTATGGCAGGCGCGGGGGATCTGCTGACTCTCTACCTCGGGCTGGAATTGGGCACGATCAGCCTCTATCCGCTCGCCGGGTACCTCAAGCGACAGGCCCGCAGCGGCGAGGCGGGCCTGAAGTTCATGATCATCGGCGCGGTGTCGTCGGCGACGCTGCTGTACGGCATCAGCCTGGTCTATGGCGCGATCGGCACCACCGCCTTCGCTGGCCTAAGGGAAGGGATTGGCGGCGCGTCCTGGCAGCTCGGCCGCGGGCTGTTGCTGCCCGAGGCGCCGCTGGCGCTCGGCATCGCGTTCATCATCGCGGGCTTCAGCTTCAAGATGGTCGCCGTGCCGTTCCACATGTGGGCGCCGGATGTGTATCACGGCGCGCCGACGCCGATCACCGCGTACCTGTCCGTGGCGTCGAAGAGCGCGGGCTTCGCGGTCGTCGGCCGAGTGTTCCTCGGGCCGCTGCTCGCCGCGTCTCCGCAGTGGGCGCTCGTCCTTGCCGGGCTGTCCTTCGCGAGCATGTTCTACGGCAACGTCGTCGCCATCCCGCAGAGTAACATCAAGCGCATGCTTGCCTACTCCGGCATCGCCCAGGCGGGTTACATCCTCGTCGGCCTGGCGGCGGTGAGCAACTTCGGCGCCGCGAGCGCGCTGTTCTACCTCTTGCAGTACACGTTCACCAATATCGGCGCGTTCATCGTCGTCACCGTCGTCGCGCAGGCGACGGGCCGCGAGGACATCCCCGCGTACTCGGGCCTGAGCCGTCGCTCGCCGGCGCTCGGCTTTGCGCTCCTGCTGTTGCTCCTCTCCCTCGGCGGCATCCCGCCGCTCGCGGGCTTCTGGGCGAAGCTCTACGTCTTCGCCGCCGGCATCCAGCAGGGGCTGTGGTGGTTGGTGATGCTGGGCGTGCTGACGACCGTGGTTTCGCTCTACTATTACCTCATGGTCATCAAGCAGGTCTACATCTTCGACCCGGCGGACACGTCGCCGATACCCATCCCACGTCCGGCGGCGGTGGCGCTGTTCATCTGCACTATCGCCATTCTGCTGCTCGCGTATCCGCGGCCGGTCTTGTCTCTCGCGGAGGCCGCGGTCCGCGCCCTGACCGGCAGCTAGTCGCGCGGAATCCCATCGCAGAGACGCACAGACCGCACCCGCCTGCGGCGGCCACCGCTGCGCCAATGTGTAGCACGCAAGGGCTTGACCGGGAAGGTGCGATTGTGTAACCTCGAAACGTGCGCTGCTGATCGGCGCGCGCATCGGCGATGACACCGGCGGGGAAGCCCGCCCTCGTCGCTCCACCGAGGCGGTAGATGTTACGGATCGTCGCATGCATCAAGCAGGTTCCCGACACCAGCCAGGTGCGGATGGACCCGGAGACGAACACGCTGATTCGCGAAGGCGTGCCCTCCATCATCAACCCCTTCGACATCCACGCGATCGAGGAGGCGGTCCGTCTCAAGGAAACCTACGGCGGTACCGCAACCATGCTCTGCATGGGTCCGCCGTGGGCCAAGGAGTCGCTCCAGAAGGCGCTGTCGTTCGGGGCCGACGATGCTGTCCTGCTCACCGACCGCGCGCTGGCGGGATCAGACACGTGGGCCACCAGTGTCGCTTTGGCGGCAGCGATCCGAAAGCTCGACGAGGAGGCGCCGGTGGACATCGTGATCTGCGGCAAGCAGACGATTGACGGCGACACCGCCCAGGTCGGCCCCGGCATCGCGACGCGGCTCGGCTACACTCAGCTGACCTACGTGGACAAGGTCGAGTTGGTCAACCTCGA